>CAZNXQ010000016.1:0-25169 GCA_964576895.1 uncultured Desulfovibrio sp. | reverse complement strand
TTTCCATGTGCCTCTATTACAAGAGACTTTGTAAACTATTTGTTAGCAGAGCCTAAATAGAAGACAGGGCCGGAGAACCCCTCCGGCCCGAGTCTGTTTTAGTGAGGCAAACGATATGAATATTAATATCAATTTAAATATCGATTTATTGCTATTAATGACGATTATCTATATGTTGACTAAGTAATTATCATTATTCCAGATAGGTAGATATCTACCTATCTGGAATATCCCCACTACATATTTATTCTACACATTGTTACTATTTTATCTAAACCTGCCTCCATGCAAAAAATAAAAATTTTTACTTGTATATTGAGGATTGAACGGGAATTAATTGCCAATCCATAATAAAGCAAAAATGGTGGAATTTTCCACCCTTTTGTCTAGTCTATACTTCAACCATCTCAAATTATTTTTTCTTCTTTTTTTGGGGAACAGGAACAGTTTCAATCACGGTAGTTTTAGGCCGTTTTTCAGCTTCCTTGATTGGTATAAATTGTCCAGTTTCTGCATCCCTTCCAACTTTTCTCGTCTTTTCTTTAGACATCAATATTTCTCCTTTAAAATGTTACCCCTCATCGACCGATTGCCACTATTCCCCTCTAATAGAATTTCAGATAATCACTCAAAAAAGAAAGGCAAGTTCCAAAGTAGATTTTTCCAAGGCAAAATAGGATACCAATAAATTTAAGAAAGCTCCTCATCTATATGGATATATATTCATTATAATTTGTCAATAATATATGAATTTTAATAATTATATTTTGTTGTATTTATTTAATACAAAATCATTCCTATTCCCTTGTAATCTTTCTATCCTTTTTGCCCGTGTACATTCCTATTCAGTTACAGGATACATTTTATCCCAAGATCACATCAGCTTTTTTTGTTTTTGACTCATCTTGAAGTGTTTATATTCTTTGTCCATGTATAAATATGTTCTTGCAATAAATCCTCGTATTTTTTCATGTGGTTCAATTTTTCTATTTCCTATCTTCATTCCACACATTTCATACTCAACATCAGAAACAAAATCAAAATTGTAATTTGAACGCAATGCATTTATACTTCCGATTGATAGAACAAGATTGTACATATCTGATTCCATTAGATCAAATTCCTTATTCACTTTTCTTGCACATTTTCTGCCTCTGAATGATTTTCCATATTTATCCCTACACCTTGGATGTCCATCTCTCCATTCAGAAAAGGAATGTCAAAAGTTCTCTGCCGGAACAATGTGTTCCCACTCAATACTAGTATTTCTATTTTTAAATTTAGAAATAAAAAAATCAGAATTTTTCAGGATTTTACCATCATTATCAAATGGAATATTACAGTAAAATGTTAGTTTTTTATCATAGTAAACTTCATTTTTAAGGATTTGTTTTGACTTTGAAAAAGACTCATTGACCTCGTTTCCTTTTGCAAATACATCTGTAGTGATTACTGAAATAATAATAAAAAATATTATATATTTCATTACAATATAAATATAATGTGTGTATTATACAAAATTAAATATGGCATTATTTAAATATATTTGATATTCTGTTTATGCATTTAATTCTAATTAATATATATTTCCATTTTATTATCTGAATCGTCATATTTGTATGAATATTGTGGAGATAAGTAGATTACTTCAGATTCACATAATGAAGTAAAATTACAATAAGTCTAAATTACTATTAATATGAACGAAAAATACTATTTTCATATATATGTCATCACAATTTTTTATAATGAATATTTATATGACATAAATATAGTAACATAAAATTATTTAAATATTTCTCCAATAATAAAGAGAATAATAAATATTATAATCCACGTCTTCAAGTTTGGTAATGGAGTCCTGAATTTCTTTCCACAATTATAACATTTCTTTGCTATCAGCTTGTTTCTTGCACCACAACGTGAACAAACTTTTCTTTGAATTTTTGACATAGCTTACTTCAACAATAATTGCAACTGTATAAGATAAAATGATGGAGAAACAAAATTCTCCATCCTTTAATCATTACCATGATTGGCAATACAATCTAACATAATTTTGTTATTCTCGGCTATTAGCAGTTTCTTCATTCTAAATGCATCAATTATACACCAGATAAATAATCCACAAAAGGTAAACAAATAAAGCAGGAACTTTGGGATGCTTCCCAAGTAAATATAGTGGACTCCGAAAAGCCATAAAAGATAGGCCATTCCAACACTTTTCTTTTTTTCCATGAAGTAGTTCACAACCTGAGCTTTCTTCTCCTCTGGAAGCTTACTGAACTCGTTAAATACGCTGGGAGACACAAATTCCCGAACATTCATTTCCAGTCCCATCTCGGCTCCTCCTGTTTGTGACCACAAACGTATGCTATAGAATACGGATTTGCCTATCTACTATAGCACTCGGTATCAGTCAAGTTTTTCGGTAATGTGTAAGGATGAAAATCCATCCTCACTTGTCCGAAGCTATTGCCAAAACTATTGAAATACTTAGGGAAGAAAGAAAGATGTCGAAGACATCTCTTGCCGATTTTGCTGACATTGAGAGGTGTTATTTGCTTGACATTCTCAAGGGGAGGAAACGGCCGACCCTGAATGCTATCTTTTCACTTTGTGAGGCTTTACAAGTTCACCCGGTTGAGTTTATCCGTATGGTCACAGATGAAATGGAAAAAACTAGTAAACACACTGACTGACCAATTTATCGAACATATTTTCATTCTTTCTGTGATTTTTACGGAAACAAAATTCATTTACATAATTCTGTAAATACTTCACAGAGACATGGTGATATGTTCCGTAAATCCCCCTCTTAAGGACAGACCAGAAACTTTCAATGCCGTTAGTATGAATATCGTTCCCAGCATAAAATTTCCCTGAAGAGTGATTTACGGTTAGACGAACATATTTATTGATATTCTCACGGTCTAAGAAATTGTAACCAGAGAAGTCATCAGTCATAACCGTTGTGTTATCCTTACAAACTTTATCCAGAATTTTGAATAATTGCTTTCCAGTGAGTTTCTGTCCTTTTTTGTTGGGAAGAGCCACTTGGGCATACACTCTATTTGAACTACGTTCCTTTACTCCAACAACTGGAGTTTTGTTTGTTCCACGTCCACGTTTTGATGTAACAGATTCACTATTCCTTTTTCTTGGTTTTCCACCGATATATGTTTCGTCTATTTCTACAATAGCTTCAAAAGCCTTACTCATATCAGTGTTGCTCATGGCCTCCAGTATTTTATGCAATATTCTACATGCCGTCTTGTAAGTAACTCCAATTTCACGTTGAAGCTGTTTTGCATAAATACCATTCTTTTCGTTCAATAACAAGTGGATAGCATAAAACCACTTTTGAAGATCAGTATATGATTTTTCAAAAATTGTTCCTTTGAAGATAGAAAACGTGTTTTTACAAAAATGACAGTTAAACAATTTTGGTCTGTCATTTCTATGTTTTACTTTAATCATATGACCACAATGTAGATAGATAACCATTTCTCCATATCTTATCGTGATAAAATGTTCGATGATGGTGTTTTCAGTGGGGAATTTTTTAAGTAGTTCAAATATTGTCTTGACATCTACCTTGTTTGGTAGATAAAAATTAAGAGATATGGATTGAATTTGTAAAGGAAATCTCGTTATATTTGGTTGACGATTATTTTTGTCTGTGTATAATAAACGTATTAAACAAATTGTGGATGGGTAAAAACCCATCCACAAAGACAATCTTACTACTTAATGATGTTAAGTTGTTTCAAATAAAGCCAAATACCAAGGAGATTAAATATGACCTGAACAAAATCATAAACACTATAATTTTTCATGATTGATCCTTAATGATTTATGTTTTAATGTTATTGAAATAGGGCTTTTGACACTCTGGCAATTGGAATTGTTTTATGGTATAATATTAACCTCCCTTCCAGTCCTGTGGTGAGGACGCATCGATAGAGTCAGTAGAGGGTGACCACCACCCTCTACTGACTATTTGATCCAAGAGTATCATAAAAAATTTAAATGTAAACCTAATTGGAACAGTTTTTCAAAAAATTTTAATTTTTTTTTTTTGGAGAGGCAGGTTTAGTCGAGGGTTGAGGTGGAAAGAGTTAAATGTATCATTTTAGTATGTTATTGATTTGAGTATGTGAGGGGATAGAAGCGAATTATTATATTTTACTATGATATATAATTTATTGTCATTCCACCCTCGCCATCAGATTGCATCACAAGGGCTCCCGGTGTCTCAATGGCATCAGGAGCCCCTGCGTTTCCTATGTTAGTTCCAGCGCGTTTTCCTGAAGCGGGAAACGGGTCTGTCGTTTTCTCGTTTGTTCCCGGCGACCGAAGGGCGTCTTTCACGGATGCCGGTGTTGCAATCACAGGGCCGTTCCCGCGCGGGGGACAAAGAAACGGCTCGTGTCCACGCCTTCCCTTTGCAGCAGCAGGAGTTTTTTCGCGATTCCGCCCGCGTAGCCTGTAAGGTTGCCGTTGGCGCCGACGACCCTGTGGCAGGGGATGATGATGGAAATGGGATTATGCCCCACAGCGCCGCCCACGGCCTGGCTGGACATCTGCGTTTTGTGCGTTGCCGCCGCCACCTGGCGGGCGATCTCGCCATAGGTGCGGCACTGGCCGTAGGGGATGGCGCACAGGAGCTTCCACACCATCTGCCGGAACGCGCTGCCCGCCGGGGCAAGGGAAAGTGCGGAGATGTCGGGCCGCTTCCCGGCAAAATAGGCATCCAGCCATTCCCGTGTCAGCTTGAGGACGGGCGCGTCCGGCTGTTCCACAAGTTCGCCGTCCACCGTATCCGCGAAGTATTTCTGTCCTTCCAGCCAAAGGCCCACAAGATGCTGCGCGTCGCAGGCCAGGGTCAGGCCGCCCACAGGTGACGGATAGCGACAGGAAAAAAGCATGGTTGTCTCCCGTGTTTCATGGGGTTCGGAGCAGGGCCGTTTCTCGTCAGGCCTCCTTCTGCCCTGCGGAAGCAGGAGCCTTTTGCGGTTCGGACGGCTGGCAGGCAGCGTCCACCGCCCGTTCAAGGAAAAGATGGGCGGCGTGCGGAACGGCTCCGCCCACCCGCATGGAGCCGGAAGCGGTGATCCTGAAGCCCAGTTTTGTATAGAGCGCAACGGCAGGCGCATTCTGGCTTCCCGTATCCAGGCGCACCGAAGCGCAGGAGCGTTCCCGCGCCAGCCCGAACGCATGGGCCACAAGCGCCGAGGCGACGCCCTTGCCCGTCATGCGCGGGCGCACCATAAGCAGATGGATGACTAGGGCCCTGCCTGCGACGCCCCAGGGGACACGGGCATATTCCGGCGGCATTTTTTCATTGACGATGATGCTGCCCGCGATTTGCCCATCGTTTTCATACACATGGAGCGCACCTTCATTGAGGGCGTCCGTGGCCGTCTGGCGGGTGGGATAGATGCCCCTTTTGAAGATGGTGTATGCCGTGTGTGTCTGCTCATGGGCGAAATGCTCGTTATATGCCTCTTCGATCTGCTCCAGATCCTCAACCCGTGCCGGTCTGATCATGCGTCCTCCGCGGCGGCAATGAGCGAAATGCCCCGCCCTGCCGGGACCCTTGCGCGCTGTCGGATGCGCGTTCTTTCGCATCGGCGGGGAAATGTCCATGGCTTGCGGGCATCCGTCACCCGCGGCACTCTTCCTCGCGGAGCAGGTGCGCAAGCACGGTCCGCGTTCTGGGGCCGTCGCCCTCATACAGATAGATGCTCTGCCAGGTGCCGAGGCACAGTTCCCCGTTTTCCAGGGGCACCAGCAGGGACGCCCCAAGCAGACTGCTGCGGATGTGGGCGTCCGTATTCCCCTCGGCATGGCTCCATCCGTGGCTGTGCGGGGCGATCTCGGTGAAGAAGCGAATGAGGTCCCGCCTGACATCCGGATCGACGCCCTCGTTGATGGTCAGGCCGCAGGTGGTGTGCAGGCAGAAAAGATGGAGAGCGCCGTCCGCCCGGAAGTGCCGCCGGGCAAGTTCGCGTACGGCGGGGGTGATGTCCAGCATCTCTTCGCGGCGCGTGGTGTGAAGTTCCAGTCGCTGCATGTCCGTTCCTCGCTTCAGGATTTTTTGACCATGATCCAGGTCTGGATCTCGTGATTTTCCTCGGTCCAGTGGCGTTTGTACTCCATGCGCGGGCCGGTGACGGGCCCCATGTCATAGCGCAGGACACCTTCTTCACAGAGCCAGCGCACTGTTTCAAGCTGGAGCAGGTTTCCCAGTGAGAGGCGCCGCGCGGTGGCGGCATAGCTGAATTGCTGGCCTCTGTAGACAGCGCCGCAAAGCCCCCCGAAGATGAAGCCGATGTCCTCATCATGCTGCCGGGCCATGATGAGCCGCAGCGTGCCCTCACCGGCCAGCCGTTGGATCAGGGCGGCATAAAATTCCCGTGCCGGCGATTCCGTCATGCCACAATGTTCGATGCCCTTCCAGCTTTTTGCTTCCACCGCGAGCATGCGCGCATAGAGTGCGTCGGCTTCTTTCACGGATGCCGGCAGGCAGCGTGTGAAGGTGACGCCGCATCCGGCAGCGTTTCTGGCGGCCTTTCTGAGTTTTGCGCGATGATTGGCGGAGCGCCGCGACAGATACCCGTCCAGACCTCCGGCCAGGGATGCGGCACACTGGACCGAAACGCCATGGCGGAAGAAGGCGAACGCATGCCCGAAGCGTTGCAGAAGCAGGGCCGCAAAACCGCTTCCGGGCTGAATGCCGCTGAGGATGATATGCGGGAAGGCGGGGGCATAGGCTTCGGCAAACGCCGTCAGGCACGCGGCGAGCGCCTCGCCGCCATCCGGGCCGAGTACCGGGGCGCCGAACAGCCAGCCGTTTTCCGGCGGCGCCAGAACTATCCGGTCCGGGCCTGCCCTGAATTCGGTGAACAGCGCAAGGCCTGCGGGCATCGCCAGGAGGAAGAGCCGCTTGTCCCCGGTGAAGGTCTGCCGGAAGGTCAGTTGCCAGGCCGGGGAACAGCAGAAGGGGTCCGCCTGCGCCGTGGTCGCGGCGAGGTGCTCCCAGAACGGCAGACAGGATGCCAGTATTTGCCGGTCGGCCGCGGCGCTTTCCCGCGTCAGGGTGAGAAACGGCATGGAGCCTCCGGAAGTGGGGCGATGGACGGTCATGCTCCCGCGGGCGATGCTCCGGGCGCATGGCGGAGAGATTTCACGCATCGGCCGCGCGGTCAAGGGCTGTCTGCTCCCCTGTGGCGGAACGTGCCGCCGCATTGACAGAGGGCGCCGCAGGACTTAAAGAGGGGAATGACCGCATTCTGCGGATCTCAGCATGGAGGACACGATGCTCGAACTCACCGAAAGCGCCCGCAGCGAGCTTGAGGCGTATTTCAAGGATAAGGACAAGGAAACCATCCGCATCTATCTTGCTCCGGGGGGCTGTTCCGGTCCCCGGCTCGCCCTGGGGCTGGACCCCGCGGGCGACGGCGACGCCAGCGAGGAGGCCGGCGGTTTTACCTTCTGCATCAATAAGGAACTGCTGGACCAGGTCAAGGGCGTCAAGATCGACCTTACGCCCATGGGCTTCATGGTCGAGCCCACCGTTCCCCTGCCGGAGAGCGCGGGCGGCGGCTGCGGCGGCTGCTGCGGCGGCTGCGGCTCGCATTAGAGCGTTTTCGCAATGAAATTGCGTAACGCTCCGGCGGTTGCGGGAGCAGGCGCCCGCGCCGCACTCCGGCGGAAAACCACGCTTTTCCGCCGGAGTGGAGGCAGCGAATCCTGAGGAAATATCTATAAGGTATGGATTTTTCCTCATAAATGTTCTGGCGGATTTCCGGCGCCTGCCCGGCTGAAGGACGCATGCCGGGCATGACATACCACAGGATTCGGGGACGGCCCTGTGGCCGTCCCCGTTGTGTTTTCCCGGCGGTATCCGCGCCGCCCGGTCTGATGTTACAGGATCCCATGCAGGATTTTGACGCGCTCCTTGCCAGTGGCGGGAACAGGATCTTTCTTGAGCGCAGCGGTATGGCAACGCGCTGTCGTCTGGCGTGCCAGGCGGTGGCGAACGGACGTACCGCGGTGCTCGTCGCGCGCGGCCGTGACGAGCTGCATGCGGCATCGGCGCTGGCGCGTCTGTTTCTCCCGGAGCTTTCGGTGGGGGAGGCGGACATGGCCCGCCCGGTATGGGAGCGGCCGCTCGTCGTTGTTCCGCGCCTGCGGGACTGGAATGACCGGGATGGCTGGGGCGGCCGTGTGGCGGCGCTGTATGCGCTTGCCCAGGGGCGTTCGCGCTGCGTCGTGGCCGCCATGGACAGTCTTGTTCCGCGCTATATGCCAACGGAGTTTTTTGCCGGACGCAGCCTTGATCTTGCCCTGGGGATGGACTTTTCCCCCGAACTGATTCTGGAGCAGGCCATCGAGTGGGGCTACGAGCGTGTGAACATGGTGACGCGCCCCGGCGAACTGGCCCGCCGTGGCGACATCCTGGATATTTTCGCCCCCGGCTATTTCCGGCCCGTGCGTCTGGAATTCTTTGGCGACGCCATTGAGGAAATGCGGCTTTTCGATGCCGAGAGCCAGCGTTCGCTGCGCAATGTGGAGGAACTGACGCTCCTGCCCGCAAGCCCGCTTCCGCTCGATCCTGCGGGCCTTGAGGCCGCCCGCGCGCGTTGCGAGACCCTGTTTCGCGAAGGCCGCATCAGCGAGAACGACGCCTATACCTTCCGCAAGGCGCTGGATGGCGGCGGCGCGGGCCTGCTCTCCGGCCTTCTGTGGGAAAACTCCAGTCTGTTCGAGAACTGGCTGGCCCCCGAAAGTCTCTGGATCCTGCCCGGCGAGGCGGACAGCGCCGAGGCCCTGCGCGCCACCCGCCAGAGCCTCAAGGAGGAACTGGAGCGCGAGGACGCGCCGCTGCCGCAGCCCGCAAGCCTGGTGCTGCGGCGGTCTTCCCAGCCGGCCCCGTGGAACGGCTTTCAGTGCGTGTTTGACGAGCCGCTGGTCATCGGCGTGGAGTCACGCGGCGTGTCGCTCCAGGAGCGGCCGTTGCATCAGTTTGCGGATCTGTTCCCCACTCCCGGCGCGCAGGACCGCCCCTGGCAGCATCTGGCCGCCGGGCTCAAGGCATGGCAGCGCGAGCGGCGCCAGGTCATCCTCAGCTTTTCCTCGGAGCGCGGACGCGGCAAGTTCCTCAAGCTGGCGGAACAGGACGGCATCACTCCGGCCCTGCGCTATGCGCCGGGGCAGGGCGGCCTCTTCGCGCTGGTTTCGCCGTTCCGGGGCGGCGCGGAACTTGTCTGGGACAACAGCCTCGTCCTCGGCGAGGACATCCTCTATCCCCGTGCGGAAAAAACGCCCCGCTCCGCCACGCGCGCCTTCAAGGGGCTGGACAGTTTCGAGAGCCTGAAGGAAGGGGATCTGCTCGTCCATCGGGAGTACGGCATCGGGCGTTTCGCCGGGCTGCACCATCTGGATCTCACCGAGGCGGCCAATGATTTTCTTCTGCTGGAATATGCGGGGCGCGACAAGCTCTATGTGCCCGCCGACCGTTTGGGGCTGATCCAGCGTTTCAAGGGCGCTGAAGGTGTGGAGCCGCCGCTTGACAGGCTGGGCGGATCGGCCTGGGCGGCCGGCAAGGAAAAGGCCCGCAAGGCCATTGAAAAGATCGCGGCGGATCTGGTGGAGATGTACGCCTACCGCAAGGTCGCCAAGGGCTTCCGCTATGATCCGCCGGGCGAGCTCTTCCGCGAGTTCGAGGCCACGTTCGGCTATGAGGAAACGCCGGATCAGGCGCGCGCCATCCAGGATGTGCTGGATGACATGGACGGCTCGCGGCCCATGGATCGCCTGGTCTGCGGCGATGTAGGTTTCGGCAAGACGGAGGTCGCCCTGCGCGCGGCGTTCAGGGCGGCGGCCGAAGGGCGGCAGGTGGCGCTCCTGTGCCCCACAACGGTGCTGGCCGAACAGCACTACCAGACCTTTCGGGCGAGGCTGGCGGGCTTTCCCGTCAATGTGGGGCTGTTGAGCCGCTTTGTGCCCCGCGCGAAGCAGAAGGAGACGCTCAGGGCCGCCGAGGCCGGTCAGGTGGACATTCTCATTGGCACGCACCGGCTTTTGTCCAATGATGTCAAGCTTCCCAATCTGGCGCTGCTCATCCTCGACGAGGAACAGCGCTTCGGCGTGCGCCACAAGGAAAAGCTCAAGGCCCTGAAAAAAAATGTGGATGTGCTCACGCTCACGGCAACGCCCATTCCGCGCACGCTGCAACTTTCCATGTCCGGCATCCGCGAACTCTCCATCATCGAGACCGCCCCGCAGGACAGAAAGCCCGTGGCCTCGGCGGTGCTGGGGCGCGACGATGCCACACTGCGCAAGGTGCTTGCGCGGGAGCTGGAGCGCGAGGGGCAGGTCTTCTGGGTCTACAACCGCGTTCAGGGGCTGGAGCGGGTCGCCGAATATGTCCGCACGCTTGCGCCCCAGGCGCGGGTGGGCATGGCCCATGGGCAGATGGCAGAGACCGAGCTTGAGACCACCATGCGCAAGTTCTGGCACGGGGAACTGGACGTTCTTGTCTGCACCTCCATTGTGGAGTCCGGTCTGGATTTCCCCCGTGCCAACACGCTGGTGGTGGATCAGGCGCAGATGTTCGGCCTGGGGCAGCTCTACCAGTTGCGGGGCAGGGTCGGGCGCAGCGACCGGCAGGCCTATGCCTTCTTTGTGGTGCCGGATGCCTCGCGGCTCACGGAGACCGCGGAGGAACGCCTGCGCGTCATCCTTGACATGGACTATCTCGGCGCCGGTTTTCAGGTGGCCATGGAGGATCTGCGTCTGCGCGGCGCGGGCAATATCCTCGGCGAAGTGCAGTCCGGGCACATGAGCCGGGTGGGCCTTGACCTGTATCTGGAGATGCTGGAGGAGGCCGTGGCGCGCCTCAAGGGCACCCCGGCCGTCCTGAATGCCGAGACCGAACTCACTCTGGGCTTGCCCGCCCATATCCCGGCGACATATATTGATGACGGGCGGGAACGTCTGCGCTGCTACAAGGCCCTGACCTCGGCGGTGGGAGGGGCCGCGCGCGAGGAAGTGGCCCTTGGCATCCGCGACCGTTTCGGCACGTTCCCCGAAGAGTTCCGCAACTTTCTCGCCGTGCTGGATTTCAAGGAATTTCTGACGGAGCTTCAGGTGCAGAAGGCCGACATCCATCGCAACAGTGTGCGTCTGGTCTGGGCCGAAGGGCAGACGGCGGTGCTTCCGGAGCGCATCGTGGCCCTTGCGGCCGGCGCCGCCGGGGTGAAACTGCATCCGCCGGCGGGGCTTTCGCTGCCTGTTGCCGAAGAAATGCCGTTCGGCGAGGCGCTCGGCGCCGTGCGCGTTCTGCTGGAAGGGCTGCGCGCCCGGCAGGAAGGGGCGGTTTCCGGCGCCGCGCCGGCCGCCGCTCCCCGTTCGGGAGGGGCCCCATGCTGAGGCGCCTGTTCAGCCTTCTGTGCGCCTGCCTGCTGCTTTCCGGGTGTCTTGAGCGTCGTCTTCCGGAAGGTGTAATGGCCAGCGTCAACGGAGAACCCATCCATCTCACCGCCGTTCAGGCGCTCATGGACAGCCGTTCCACATCGCTGGGCATTCCCCTTCGTCCCTCGCTGGAAGATATGAAGAGCCGCTACGGCGGCGCGCTGGGGACGCTCATCGTCCATACCCTGGTACGTCAGGATCTTGCGCGTCGGGGCCTGTCCGTGACGGATGCGGCGCTGGAACATGCCGTTGAACAGGTGCGGGCGGATTTCGGCCCTGGCGGCCTGGAGAAATTCCTTACGGACTCCTCCCTGCGCGAGGAGGACTGGAAAGCCCTCATGCGCGACTATCTCGCCATGGACATATTCAGGAAACGGGTGCTCCTGCCGGCCATCCAGATCTCCCTGAAAGAAGCGCGCGCCTACTATCAGGAGCACAAGGCGGAGTTTCTGCTGCCCGGCTATCTGGACATCTGCCTCGCCACCGCTCCGGACAGGGAGGCGCTGACCGCGTACTGCGAATCGTTCGGGACCCGTTTTCGTTCTCAGCCCGCGGATACGGCCGGGATCGAGTTTTCGTCCCTTTCCGCCGCGGCGACCAGCGATTCCGGAGCCCTGGCGCAGTGTCTGGAAGTGCGCCCCGATGAAGTGCCTCCGGCCTGGCGCAAGGAGCTGGAAACGCTCAAGCCGGGCAGTTGCGGGCAGCCGCGTCAGCAGGAGGGCGAATGGCGCGTTGTGGCCCTGGCGGGGCGGCACCGGGGGCATGCCCTTGATCTGGCCGAGGCGTATCCGCTCATTGAGTCCATCCTCCTTGAGGAAAAGAAGTCCGCTGCGTTCGGCAAATGGCTTGAGGACAGTCTGGCACGTTCGGAAATACTGGTCGCGCCGGAACTCAGGGAGTCGTTGCTGACGCCGGGTTCTCCCGGATATGCGGTCATGGACCCTGACGAGGGCGAGGAACTTGAGCGTTCCGGGGAACAGCCGCAGGATGGAAGTGTTCCGCCTGCGGAGCCGGCGGGCGCCGCTGGGGACGCTTCCGCGGCGCCCCGGTAATACTGGCAGGCTCAGGGCGTGCGCCTGTGTGACACGCCGTGTGCCGTGGGCGATGTTCCCGGTGGTCATGTCTGTGGTCATTGCCAGCGGGCGCCTTTTGCAGTAGGCAAGAAGACCGGCATCCCGCGCCGCGCCCCGGCGGCATGCCGCCCGATCAGCCTTGCGCGCTCCGCATGCGGTGCCGCGCGGAGCAAGGAGAACCATGGTGAAAAAAACGTGCTTTCTGTTCCTGGCGTGCTGGATCGCCTGTGTCTGCGTTCTCGGCTGCGGCGTTTCCACCTCCGTCCGCGCTGCCCAGTTGAACAAGGTGGCGGCGGTGGTCAACGGTCAGGTCATCACCATGTTCGATCTGCAAAAGGAGTCCCTGCCGGAGCTGGCCCGCGCCAGGCTCAATCCCAATGATCCCGCGCAGGCCAAGGCCGTGGATGCGGTCTTCCGCAAGGTGCTTGACCTGATGATCATGGACATCCTCATTGCCCAGGAGGCGAAGCGCCTCAAGATTTCCGTCAGTTCCGGCGAGGTGGACAACGAACTCAAGCGCATGATGCAGGCGCGCAGGCTGACCAGGGAACAGTTTGAAGCACAGCTCGCGCAGCAGAAGATCCCGCTGGCGACCATCCGGGCCAATATTGAGAAAAGTCTGCTGCGGCAGAAAGTCATGGGCATGGAGGTCGGCCGACGGGTGGTGGTGACGCCGGACGAGATCAAGGCCTATTACGAGGCCCACCGGGACACCATGTTCGACCGCAGCGGGCTGCATATGGGCGTCCTTGTCTACGCGCCCAATGTCAATGCCGCCTCCATCGCGGCCCAGATCAAGTCCGGCAAGCTGACCTTCGAGGAGGCGGCGGCCAGATATTCCATCGCGCCCAACAAGGAAAAGGGCGGCGACATGGGGCCGGTGGAGTGGGACAGGCTCAATCCGGAATGGGAAGGGCGCCTTACCAGAATGAAGCCAGGGGACGTGACCGAGCTCTTTGACCTTCAGGGCCGCAAGGCCCAGGTGCATCTGTTCCGTCCGGGCGGCGGCGTGGAGAAGCCGCTCACTCTGGAGCAGGCCACGCCGCAGATCGATTCCATCCTGCGCCAGCCCAAGGCCAGGGAACGCTTTGAAGACTATTCCAGCCAGTTGCGGAAAAAGGCCGTTATCGACATCAGGCTCAAGTAGGCCCGCGCAAGGTTGGCCCCCCTGCGGCTGACACGCGCGAAATCTCTGCCGCAATGGCAGGGGGAAGCAATGACATTTGACGAACTGGGCGCGGCCCTGCGCGCCGAACGCGAGCGGCGCGGCCTGCGTATCGAGGACGTTGCCGATCATCTCAAGATCAGCGCGCGGCATCTTCGCGCCCTGGAAGAGGGGGATGGCGGCTCCCTGCCGCATCCCGCCTATGCGCGGGGCTTTATCCGTTCCTACGCGGCCTATCTCGGTATTTCGTCCGAAGAGATCCACGATGCGCTCACTGCCATGACGCCCGGCGCTGTGACCCCGCAGCCTCCCGCATTTGCGCCGGAAACGGCGCCGCGCGAACGGCGGAGCGGCAGAGGCGGGATGCTTCTCGTGCTGGTCCTGCTTCTGGTGGCGGGGGGCGCCTACGCGGTGTGGCACTGGGGCCTGCCCGCGCTTTCCGGACTGGAGGAACGCCGTCTGGCGCAGCCTTCGCCGCCGCTTAAGGCCGCGCAACCGGCGCCCGCGTCCGAGAGCGCGGCCCTTGCGGCAAAAAGCGCGGCGCGCGAGAAGACGCAGAGCGCACCGGCAGCCGGTTCCGGGGCGTCGCCCCAACAGCGTGACGCCTCCGCATCCGCCACCGGGCAGAGCGCGGCCCAGGCGGACTCCCCGCGCGCGCCGGGCGGCACGTCTGCCGGGGCAGCGGCGTCCGCGTCACGGCAGGAGGAACGCGCGGAGGCGCCTTCATCCCTTCCCACGCAGCCTGAGGCCGCCGGCGCCGGCGCAGGGAGCGCCGGCGACAGGACCATGGCGGCGGCTCCCGCGGCGGCCGCCGGTGACGAGGCGGGAACGCCGGGCCAGCACAAGGTCATTATCACGGCCACGGAAGAATGCTGGATCCATTCCAACGCGGACAGGACCGACACGCGGCAGTTCTCCCTGCGCAAGGGGGACACCTTTGCCCTGACCTTTGCCCGGAGTCTGGAACTGAAGCTGGGCAATGCCGGGGGCGTGCGCATCCGCTATGACGGGCAGAGCCTGCCGCCGCCCGGACAGTCGGGGCAGGTGAAAACCCTGACATTCCCGCCGCAAGCCGGACAGTGAGGGAGTGGCTGGATGAGGCGGTGGTGCTGCGCATCGGGCACTTCCGCGAATCTGATCTCTGGCTGCGGCTCTTGTGTCGCGGCCGGGGGGCGCTCACTCTGTTCGCCTTCGGGGGCAGCCGCAGCCGCCGGCGTTTTTGCGGGTGCCTGGATGTCTTCAATACCCTGCATTGCCGGGTAAAGGTGTCGGGCCGGGGGGATTTTCTCAATCTGGAAGAGGCGGCGCTCCTGCGGGGGCCGTGTGACCTGCGGCGTGACTGGCGGCGCATGGGGCTGGCGACCAACTGCCTGCGATTCCTTGAAGCGCTGGGCGTTGATGAGGAGGGCGCGGGCGAAAGTTTTGCCCTGCTGGAGGATCTGCGCGACGTTCTGGAGCATGGGCGTGAGCTTCCGCACCTGCTGCCGCTGTTTTTTCGCCTGCGGCTGGCCGGGGCCCTGGGCTTTGCCCCCAATCTCGGACAGTGCGGCGTTTGCGGGGCGGACATCGGCGCCCAGGCTGTCTTCGTGGTGGACGAGGGGCAGCTTCTTTGCCCGCAGTGCCGGGCGCTTCGCCCCCTTGCCGAGACGCGCTATTGTGTGGAGATCTCCGCGCGCGGGCTTGACGTTTTGCGCGCCGTGCAGCAAACTTTTCCGTCCGCATGGCCGGTGGCGGCGCTTGCCGCGTCCGAGCGGCGCGCCTGCGCGCGGGTGATCGACGGTTTTGTCCAGTACCATCTGGGTCTTGCCTGGGAGAACGGCTATTTCCGCCGCGTCTGACGCCTCCGTTTTCGCGGTGCGCGGGGCTTTTTCGCAGGCGGTATCGGGGAGCAGAGCGCAAGAGGAAGCACTATGTATTTTCAGGATGTCATTCTTACCCTCCAGCAGTACTGGGCCAATCAGGGCTGTGTCATCGAGCAGCCTTCCGGCGTCGAATGCGGCGCGGGCACGTTCAATCCGAGCACCTTTTTGCGCGTGCTCGGTCCGGAACCGTGGAAAGTGGCCTATGTGGAACCCTCCCGCCGTCCCACGGACGGGCGCTATGGCGAGAATCCCAACCGGCTCCAGCGGTATTTCCAGTTTCAGGTGATCCTCAAGCCGTCACCGGACAATGTGCAGGAACTATACCTGCAAAGCCTGGCCGCATTGGGCATCGACCCGGCCACCCATGATATCCGCTTTGTGGAGGACGACTGGGAGTCGCCCACCCTGGGCGCCTGGGGCCTTGGCTGGGAGGTCTGGCTCAACGGCATGGAAGTGAGCCAGTTCACCTATTTTCAGCAGGTGGGCGGTATCGACCTTGCGCCTGTCAGCGTGGAGCTCACCTACGGCCTTGAGCGCCTCGCCATGTATCTTCAGGGTGTGGAGTCCGTCTACGATCTGCGCTGGAACAGGGACGTCACTTACGGCCATATTTACCATCAGAACGAAGTGGAGCAGTCCCGCCACAATTTCGAGGCCAGCAATGCGGAGATGCTTTTGCGGCAGTTCAATGATTTCGAGGGCGAATGCAAGGCCATGCTGGAGCTTGATCTGCCCTGGCCCGCCTATGACTACTGCCTGAAATGCTCCCATACCTTCAATCTCCTTGATGCCCGCGGGGCCATTTCCATCACCGAGCGCACCGGCTATATCGGCAGAGTCCGCGCACTCGCCGCCGGGGTGGCCGCGCACTATGTCGCGCAGCGCGAGCGGCAGGGCTATCCCCTGCTCACTGAAACGGCGGGGAGGTAAGCATGGCGACCTTTGTGCTGGAAATCGGCAGCGAGGAACTGCCGGCCCGTTTTCTGCCCGGCGAGGAGGCCGAACTTGCCGCCCGCATGGGCGCCGCTCTGGACAAGGCCGCGCTTGCGCATGGGCCCCTGCGCGTCCTGAGCACGCCCCGGCGCGCCGTGGTTGTGATCGAGGATCTTGCTCCCGTCCAGTCGGAACGCGAGGAAGTGGTCGTGGGACCGCCCGCGCGTGTGGCCTATGGACCGGACGGCGCGCCCACAAAGGCGCTGGAGAGCTTTGCGCGCGCCAATGGTGTTGAGATTTCCGAGGTCTACCGCACCGGGACCGAAAAGGGCGAATATGTGGCCGCGCGCAAACGCACGGGCGGCGCTTCTGCCGAAAAATTGCTGGCGGAGATCTGCCCTGAGGTCATCCAGGCGCTGCCGTTTGCCAAGCGCATGCGCTGGGGCGCGCATTCCCTGGCGTATGCCCGGCCCCTGCGCTGGATACTGGCCCTGCTCGATGATGCGGTGGTGCCGTTCAGCGTGGGGCATCTCCAGTCCGGCAGGGAGACCTGGGGACACCGGGTCCACGGCGCCGGGCCGCACAGCGTGCCCCGCGCACGCGAGTATTTCAGCGTCGTGGAAACGGCGGGGGGCATCGTGGCGGACCCGGCCAGGCGCCGGAAGATCATTATTGAGGGCGGCAATGTTCAGGCCGCCGCTGTCGGCGGAACCGTGGTCTGGAAGGAGAGCCTGCTCGACGAGGTGCAGGGCCTGGTGGAGCATCCGGTGCCCCTGCTGGCGGATTTTGACCCCGCCTATCTGGAAGTTCCGGCAGAAGTGCTTCTGACCAGCATGGAGAGCCACCAGAAGAGTTTCGGCATTCAGGGGCCGGACGGCAGGCTGCTGCCGCATTTCCTTACCGTGCTCAATCTCACGCCCCGCGACATGGCTACGGTCAAACGCGGCTGGGAGCGGGTGCTGCGGGCGCGCCTTGAGGATGCCCGCTTCTTCTGGCGCGCGGATTCGCGCGAGAATTTCGACACCTGGCTGGAAAAGCTGGATCACGTCATCTTTATCGGGCCGTTGGGCAGCATGGGTGACAAGACGCGCCGTCTCGAATCCCTGTGCCGCTGGCTCGCGGAGCTCGTTCCCGGTGCGGATCCGGCCCTGGCGGCCAGGGCGGGGCGGCTTTCCAAGGCCGACCTCGTGAGCGGCATGGTGGGAGAATTCGATACGCTTCAGGGGATCATGGGCGGCATCTACGCGGCCAACAAGGGCGAGGCGCCGGAAGTGGCGGCGGCGCTCCGGGAGCAGTATCTGCCCGCCGGCCCGGATTCGCCGACGCCGCAAAGCCTGACCGGGGCCCTGCTTTCCCTGGCGGACAAGGCCGACACCCTGGCGGGCTGCTTCGGGCTGAACAAGGTCCCCACGGGCGCCGCCGACCCCAACGGCCTCAGGCGTTGCGCGCTTGGCATCATCCGCATCCTGCTGGCCTTTGACCTCAGGCTGGATGTTCGCCGGCTCTTTGCCAGGGCGCGCGAGCTTTATGGCGAGAAGCACTGGAAGCTTGCGCCCGACGTGGCGCTGGAAAAGCTCATGGAATTTTTCCGGGGCAGGCTGCGCCAGTATTTTCTCAGTCAGGGGCAGGATACTGTCCTTGTGGATGCGGCCCTGGGCGCGGGTGTGGCTGACGTCCCCGCATGCGCGGCCAGGCTTGCCGCCCTGACGGCCTTTGTCCGGGAAGGAGAGAACCAGGGGGCGCTTCTGGCCTTCAAGCGGGTGGACAATATCATCCGCAAACAGGCCGGCACGGATGTGCCCGACCAGTGGGACGAAGCTCTCTTGCGTGAGCCCGCGGAACAGGCGCTTGGCGCCGCTCTGGCGCGGGCTCTGTCTGAGGTGGATGCCCTGCTGGACGCCGGCGACATGGCGGGAGCGCTGCGCCGTCTTGCGGATATGCGCCCAGGGGTGGAGGCATTTTTTGACGGCGTCATGGTCATGTGCGACGATGCCGCCCTGCGCCGTAACCGGCTTGCCCTGCTGCGGGCGCTCGCCACGCGCGTGGCGCGCGTGGCCGACATTGCCGCCCTGCAGATCTGAGGCGCGGGCGCGCGTGCGGAAAAGCGCTTGACAAGCCATATGGATGCGGATAAGAACTCTGATTCGTATTTCTGACAGCGACTTCGCGGCGTTCGCCGCATGCGGAACTACAGATTGCGCGGGCTTGTCCCCGGCGGCGGCAGCGCAAAGAGTGGAGGAAGAACGTGGCCAATCATAAATCCGCCATCAAGCGGCACAAGCAGAGCCTCAAGCGGGCGGCCCGCAACCGCGCGGCGCGCACCCGCGTCAAGAATGCCGTCAAGAATGTCCGCGCCGCCATTCAGGGCAACGACAAAAATCTGGCCCAGACGGCGCTGGGCGAAGCTTCTTCCGTGCTTGCCAAGGCCGCCGGAAAGGGCGCTCTGCACTGGAAAAAGGCTGCCCGCAAAATTTCCCGCCTTGCCAGGGCTGTCAACGCTCTTGGCGCGGAGTAGCGCAGGGCAAAAAAATTCTTGACAGGCAACGCCGTCAGGATTAAACGATTTTCTTACGCGCCCGTAGCTCAGCTGGATAGAGCACCAGGCTACGAACCTGTAGGTCAGGAGTTCGAATCTCTTCGGGCGCGCCACTTTTTGGGCACTTGCGGCGGCTTCCGCAAGTGCCTTTTTTTGTATGAAGAAAAGGGCGGCTTCCAAAGAAGTCGCCCTTGGTGGTCATGGTGAAATGGGTCAGGAGCGCTTGCGAGTGATGGCCTCCATCATGCCGCAGCAGCTTCGGGGGCTTTGCGCTCCCGCGTTGACTTGACGGGGCGACGCGGATAAGCTGGGCTTCTTTTCAGCGCATGCCAGCGGCAAGGAGAAGCTCATGGCGTCCGTCAATACCCTGGTCATTACCGGCTACGGCACCAATTCGCATCTTGAAACAGCGCACACGGCACGGCTGGCGGGTTCGGACAGGGCGGACGTGGTGCATTTCTCCGCGCTTCTCTCCGGCGACTGCCACCTTGCGGACTATAATTTCCTTATTTTTCCCGGCGGGTTCCTTGACGGGGACGACCTTGGCGCGGCGCAGACAGCCGCCATGCGCTGGCGGTGCCTCACGGACGCGGCGGGGACGCCGCTGCTCAAGAGCCTTGAGGCGTTTCTTGATGCCGGTGGGCTTGTGCTCGGCATCTGCAACGGGTTTCAGCTTCTCGTCAAGCTTGGCGTGCTTCCCGCGCTGGACGGCGCCCGCTTTGAACGCCAGGCATCGCTTGGGCACAATGATTCCGCGCGCTTTGAAGACCGCTGGGTGCGGCTTGTGCCCGACCCGGAAAGCCCGTGCGTGTTCACGCGCGGCCTTTCCACCCTTGCCATGCCGGTGCGCCACGGCGAGGGCAAGCTCGTCTGCCGCGATGATGCCTGCCTGCGGCGTATTGCTGACGAACACCTCATCGCACTGCAGTATGCCGACGAGGATGACAAGCCCACCCAGGAGTATCCGTACAATCCCAACGGTTCCCCCCTGGCCGTGGCCGGGCTCACCGATCCCACGGGGCATGTCCTGGGACTCATGCCGCATCCCGAAGCGTTTCATCATGTCACCAACCATCCCGGCTGGACGCGCGGCGAACTGGACCCGCCGGGAACCCTGCTTTTCGCCAATGCCGTACGCTATCTTCGGGCGCACTAGGGGCGTCCGGTCATGCAACTCGCCGAACTTTTTGCGGGCATAGAGCGTATCGCAAGGCCCGATACCGCCGCGTCCTGGGACCGGTCGGGCCTTCAGGTGGCCGCCTCCCGGCGCGAGGTCACACGTCTGGCCGTCTGCCTCGACCCGACGCCGGATTCCGTGCGCCGCGCGCTTGATGCGGGCGCGGACTGCATCCTGAGCCATCACCCGCTTTCGCTTGCGCCGGATCTGCCGCGCCGCATGGATGCCTATCATGAGGTGCTGCGCCTTTTGCTTGGAGCCGATGTGCCCCTGTATGCGGCGCACACCACGCTGGATGTCAATGCGTCCGGGCCGGCCGCGTGGCTGGCGGACGAACTGCGTCTCGGCAATCGCGCCGTGCTTGAACCTGTGGCTCCGGCCGGGCGCCCCGATGCCCTCCCTGCCGGTTACGGCCTTGCGGGCGATCTTCCGGAGGCCATGGGCTTTGCGGAATTTGATGCCCTGTTGTCGCGTCTGCTTGACTTTCAGGGTGGCACCGTCTGCGGCCCCGTGCCGCGGCAGGTGGAGCGCGTGGCCTACTGCACGGGTTCGGGCTCGTCCCTCTGGGGTGAGGCGCTGGCCGCCGGAGCCCAGCTTTTCATTACCGGAGACGTCAAGTATCATACCGCGCTGGAAACCCGGATCGCCATGCTCGATGTGGGCCACCACAGCCTGGAAGAAGAAATGATGCGCCGCATGAGCCAGGTGCTCGCGGCCATGTTTGCCGGGGTGGATGTCATTTTTGTGGCTTCGGCGTCACCCCTGCGCCCGCGTTGTGGGTCCGGTGACGTCCAAACGCCGGTTTTGTGAGAGAGGAGGAACGCCATGAGCGATGCCGTGTATCTGGACCAGATTCAGCAACTTGTCGAACTCCAGAAAGTGGACGATGAAATTTTTGCCGTGCGGCAGGAACTGGAAGCCGCACCCCGGCAGTTGGAAGACCTGGAGCGGCGTTTTGCCGCTGTGGAAGCGCGGCGCACGCGTGTGCTGGACAAGCTTTCCCATCTGCAGGAGCAGAAAAAACGTCTCTCGCTGGAGATCGACGACGATTCCGCCAGGATCAAGAAGAGCAAGAACAAGCTCATGCAGGTGGAAAATACGCGCGAATACCATGCCATGATGCGCGAAATGGACAGCATGGAAAAGATCAATCGCACCCGCGAGGAAGAAAAGCTCACGCTTCTGGAGGAATTGCAGCTCCAGGAAACCACGCTTGCGGAATGCGAACAGGAGCATGGCGCGCTGAAGGCCGAGCTTGATGCCGCCCGGGCCGGGCTGGACGCCAGACTGGCGCAGGCCCGCGAGGAACTCGACAGCCTGAACAAAAAACGCGTGACCGTGGGCAAGGCCATCCCGCGCCCTGTGTTCATGCGCTATGAGTTCATCCGCAAGCGTCTGGAGCATCCCGTCATTGTGGCCGTGCGCGAGGGCGTGTGTTCCGGCTGCAATATCGCGGTGCCTCCGCAGGCGTTCATCGATCTGCAGCGTGGTCAGCAGATCCTGAGCTGCCCCAACTGTCAGCGTCTCATTTTCTGGTGTGAGCATTTCGCCGGGGAGCAGCCCGCGGCGGCGCCTGCCACTGCGGCTCCCGCCGAGACTCCGGACGAAGTCCCGGCTCCGTAGCGAAACGGGCGTAGCGGCCGCGCCCTTTCGGAACGATCGGGCCGCGCACGGGAGGCGGACAGACCGTCGCTGCGGACACAGGGGTCATGCCCCTTGTCCGGGGAGGAAAGTCCGGGCTCCGCAGGGCAGGACGCTGGGCAATACCCAGGGGGGGCGACCCTCGGACAGCGCCACAGAAAGCAAACCGCCACGCCTTGCGTGGTAAGGGTGAAACGGTGGGGCAAGAGCCCACCAGATGCCGCGGTGACGCGGCATGCTCGGCATACCCCGTCCGGAGCAAGACCAAATAGGGAAGGTGGCCGGCCCGGCCCATGCCTTCCGGGTAGGTTGCTTGAGGGCGTGAGCAATCACGCTCCTAGAGGAATGACGGTCACTGCGTCCGCGCAGGACAGAACCCGGCTTATCGTCCGGCTCCCGTGCGTTTTATGGTTTTCACCGCTTCCCAGTATTGCCCGCCCCGGAACCCAGGGGAGGAACTCCCCTGGGCCATCCTTCTGGCCGCGGGCAGCGGCAGCCGCCTCGCGGCAGCGCTTCAGGGCGGGGCAAAGCAGTTTTTGCTCTGGGAGGGGGCGCCCCTTTACTGGCGGTCGGCTCAGGTACTGAGCCAAAGCGCGGCCATAGGCGGCATTGTCTTTGTTTTTCCGGAAGCTTGCCGCGATGCCGAGGCGGAACGCCTCGCCGCGCTTGCCGCCCGTGATGATCCTGGCATTCCCTGGTGCGTGGTGCCGGGGGGCGCGTTGCGGCAGGATTCCGTGCGTCTGGGCCTGGCCGCCGTGCCCGTGGCGGTCCGGCATGTGCTTGTTCATGATGCGGCCCGGCCCTTTCTCACGGCGGCGCTGGTGCGCCGTGTGTGTGCCGGGCTTGCGGAAGGCTGCCCCGCGGTGATCCCAGGGCTGCCGGTGAAGGATACCATCAAGCTGGTCGATGCCGCCGCGCCGGAACTGGTCGTCCGGACGCCGGCGCGCGAGTGTTTGCGGGCGGTGCAGACGCCCCAGGGCTTTGACGCGGCTCTTCTGCGTGCCGCGCATGCCCAGGCGCGCGGGAGCGGCGTGCCGGCAACCGATGATGCCATCCTCATGGAAGCCCTGGGCCTGCCGGTACGCATCATCCCCGGAGAGGCGGACAACGTGAAGATCACCACACCCGAAGACCTTGCCCTGCTCCGCGCGCGGGAGCCAGCCTGTTTCCCCTGCACGGGGCTGGGCTATGATGTGCACCGCTACGGGAGCGGGCGGCCGCTTCGCCTGGGTGGTGTGGAAATTCCCGGTGCGCCCGGTGTGCTGGCGCATTCGGATGGTGATGTGCTGCTGCATGCGCTCATGGATGCCATTCTTGGCTGCGCGGCTCTGGGGGATATCGGCCGGCATTTTCCGGACAGTGACCCGGCGCTGGAAGGCATTTCTTCTGCGCTCCTGCTGGATCGTGTTCTGGAACTGGCGGCGGAAGCCGGGGTCCGCATCTGCCATGCGGATCTGACCATTGTGGCGCAACAGCCGCGCCTGGCGCCCTGGCGCGAGGAGATCCGCGCCAATGTGGCCACACTCCTGGGGCTTGCCAGGGAGCATGTCAATCTCAAGGCCACCACCGAGGAAGGGCTCGGCTTTACCGGCCGGGGGGAAGGAATCAAGGCCTGTGCCGTGGTGAGCGCGCTCCGGAACACCGGGGCCTGAATATCCCGCAGGGCCGATGCGGCCCGCGAAGGATGGAAGCATGAATACGGACGTTATGCGCCCCTGGCTTGAGCATTATGAAGATTTTGTGCCCCATGAGGTCACACTCTGGGACAGGCCCCTGTATGCCATGCTGGACGATGCGGCGGAAAAGTATCCGCAGCGGCTGGCCGTGATTTTTCAGAATACGCGCATCACCTACAAGGCGCTGCGCGAAAAGGCCGAACTGTTCGCGGGCGCCCTGCGGCGCGCCGGAGTCAAGCCGGGGGAGCGCGTTGCCGTCATGCTGCCCAACCTGCCGCAGACGATCATTGCCTTCTGGGGCGTGCTCAAGGCCGGGGCCGTGGCCGTGATGACGAACCCGCTCTATATGGAGAAGGAACTTGTCCAGAACCTGAGCGACGCGGGCGCGAGCCACATGGTGCTGCTGGATTTGCTCTGGCCCCGTGTGGCCGCCTTGCGCGAGCGGCTGCCCATCCGCACGTTCATCATCACGGGCATTGCCGACGCGCTGTCCTTTCCGCTCAATCTGCTCTATCGCCTGAAGCAGCGGCGCAGTCAGCCTGCGGTGCCCCAAAATGACGGCGCGGTGCACTTCTGGAAGCGCTTCTGCAGGGGGGCGCAGCGGCATACCGAGCCGGTGGCATCGCCCAGGGAGGATCTTGTCCTGCTCCAGTACACGGGGGGCACCACGGGCATTTCCAAGGGCGTGGAGCTCACCCATGCCAATATCGGCACCAATTGCCGTCAGGTGCTGGACATCATCAACGTCACGGCCAGAGAGCATCATACCTTCCTCTCCCTGATGCCGTTCTTTCATGTCTACGGCCTGACTATCTGCATGATCATTCCGGTCTACCTTGCCTCCACCATTCTGCCGCTCCCCCGGTATGTGCCGCAGGATGTGCTCAAGCTCATTGCGAAATACAGGCCCACGGTTTTTCCGGGCGCGCCCTCCGTCTACATGTCCCTGCTCCAGCAGAAGGATCTGGCCCGTTACGACCTGCGCTGCATCAGGATCTGCGTCTCCGGTTCCGCGCCGCTGCCGCGCGATGTTTTTCTCCGCTTTCAGGAGGTCACGGGGGCGTCCATTCTGGAAGGATACGGACTCACCGAAGCCTCGCCCATCACCCACTGCAATCCGTTGGGGCAGGAGGGGCAACGGGCCAATTCCATTGGCATGCCCATTCCCGGCACGGACGCGCGCATCGTGGATATGGAGGCCGGCGCGCTTTCCCTGCCGCCCGGCAAGCTGGGGGAACTGGTGGTCCGGGGGCCGCAGGTCATGAAAGGCTACTGGCACAGGCCCGATGAAACCGCCAACGCCTTGCGCAATGGCTGGCTCTATACGGGCGATCTGGCCACCATGGATGAGGATGGGTACTTCTATATCGTGGACCGCAAGAAGGATATGGTCATTGTCGGCGGCTACAATGTCTATCCCAGGGAAGTGGACGAGGTCCTGCTGGCGCATCCCAGGATCGCCGATGCTGTGACGGTGGGCATCAGCGACGGCATACGCGGTGAGACGCTCAAGGCCTATGTGGTGCCGCAAGCGGGTGAAACCATGAGCAAGGCCGATGTCGTGGGGTGGTGCCGCGCCCGCCTTGCTTCCTATAAGGTGCCGCGTCTTGTGGAATTTCGGG
>CAZNXQ010000015.1:0-25465 GCA_964576895.1 uncultured Desulfovibrio sp. | reverse complement strand
GATTCTTCCGGCACCAGCATCCGTCTGTCGCTCCGCTCCAGACGGAACCTGGAATTTCCATCAATCGCATTGGAGAACATAGCCTATTTTTTTCTGCGTTTCTGCTGACGCTCTTTCTTTTTGCGTTTTTTCGCCGCCGCGGATCTGGCGCCGCCATGCCCGGAGGAAGGCGCGCCCCCCATGCCGGGCATGCCGCCCATGCCGGGAAGACCGCCCATACCGGGAAGACCGGGCATGCCGCCCATGCCGGGAAAACCGCCCGGCAGCCCGCGCGGCATGCGGGGCATGCCCTTGCCGGCGCCGCGTCCGCCCATGATGCCCTGCATCATCTTCCGCATCTGCGTGAACTGGCGCACCATCTGGTTGACCTGGGCAACGCTGGTGCCGGACCCCCTGGCGATGCGCGCCCGCCTGCTGCCGTTGAGAATATCCGGGTCGTGCCGCTCCGCCGGTGTCATGGAATTGATGATGGCCTCCACGCGGGCGAGCTCGGCCTCCGGCAGGGCGCCGTTGGCCTGGGCCAGCTTGTCGCCAAGGCCGCCGAGGCCGGGGATCATCTTGAGGATGCTTTCCAGCGAGCCAAGCTTTTTGACCCGGCGCATCTGGGTGCGGAAATCCTCCAGGTCAAAACTCGCCTTGCGCATCTTGCGGGCCAGGGCTTCCGCCTCCCCGGCATCAAAGGCGTCCTGCGCCTTTTCCACAAGCGTGAGCACATCGCCCATGCCGAGGATGCGGCCGGCAATGCGGTCCGGATGAAAAACCTCCATTTCGGAAAGCTTTTCGCCCACGCCCACGAACTTTACCGGCGCGCCCGTCACCGCGCGGATGGAAAGAGCCGCGCCGCCGCGCGCGTCGCCGTCCATCTTGGTCAGCACCACGCCCGTGAGCCCAAGGCGCTCATTGAACGCCTCGGCGACGGTCACCGCATCCTGTCCCGTCATGGCGTCGGCCACAAACAGGATCTCCTGCGGCCGCACCGCCGCCTTGATGGCCGAAAGCTCCTCCATGAGGGGCGCGTCCACATGCAGCCGGCCCGCCGTGTCGAGCAGGACCACATCCGCGCCGGCCTCCCGCGCCGCGCTCAGGGCATTTTGGGCGATGTCCACCGGAGCCATGTCCTGCGTGGAGGGATAGACCGGCATGTCGAGTTCGCGCGCCAGCACTTCGAGCTGGTCAATGGCCGCGGGCCGGTAGACGTCGGCCGGCACCAGATAGGGCCGGTGCCTGCTGCGGCGCAGCAGATTGGCGATCTTGGCCGCCGAGGTGGTCTTGCCCGATCCCTGAAGGCCCACCAGCATGACCACCGAAGGCCCGTGCCCCTCCAGCGCCAGGGGCGCGGCCTCGCCGCCCAGCAGGGCCACCAGCTCGTCATGGACGATCTTGACCACCTGCTGCGCCGGGCTGACGCCCTTGAGCACGGTCTGGCCCAGACACTTGCCGCGCACGCTTTCCACAAAGTCTCTGACGACCCGGAAATTGACGTCCGCCTCAAGCAGGGCAAGGCGCACCTCGCGCAGACCGGCCTGGACGTTCTCCTCGGTGAGCTGACGGCTGCCGAAGGAACGAAAAACGCCGGAAAGTCTGTCGGAAAGGCTCTCGAACATGCGGGCTCCGCACTGGCGCAAAAAGCTTCGCCTTCCACCGCCGGGGCCTGTCCGTCCCGGAACTCCGGCTCCCGGCCAATTCCGCGGTGTTCGGGCACCTGCGCGCGGGGCACCCGGAGGCCAAAGCAGCGCCCAAAGGCAAACGGCGCGGCTTCGGGCGGCGAAAGCGCAGTTTATAGAGGCTTTGCCGCGCGGCGTCAAGCCGCGCGCGGCCGCGCGCTTTTCTCTTGCCGGGCACCCGCGAATGGCGTACGTATCGCGGAATCAGGAATGGTGCAGCAGTGACGCGGACATCGCCCCCCCCCAACGCTCCCGGCAAACAGCCCTCCCCCGCCCGCGCCGCCGTTTGCCGGCGCGGCCCCGGCCCTGGGGCCTTTTCCGCCTTCCTCTGCGGGTTGCTGCTCCTGCTCTGCGGCCTGGCGCACCAGGCCGGTGCCGAGAGCTTCCCCCTGGATTTCACCACCATCCGCCTTGGGGCGGCCCCGCGCGCGGTGCTCGTTGTGGGCGGCATCCAGGGCGATGAACCGGGGGGCTTTTCGGCGGCCACACTGCTGGCCACCCGATACGAGATCAGCGAAGGCGCCGTCTGGGTGGTGCCCAATCTCAATTTTCCGAGCATCATCCGGCGGTCGCGCGGGCTCCACGGCGACATGAACCGCAAGTTCGCCCGCCTGGCGGAGACGGACCCGGAATTCGCCACAGTGCGCCGCATCCAGGAGCTGATCCGCCATCAGGATGTGGGGCTCGTCCTCAACCTGCACGACGGCAGCGGCTACTACCGCCCCCGGCATGAAGACAGGCTGCGCAATCCCGGCCGCTGGGGGCAGTCGGTCATCATCGATCAGGAAGAACTCGACGCGGGCACGTTCATGGGCGACCTCGCGCGCGAGGCCGACGCCGTGACCAGCGAGGCCAACCAGCGGCTCATCCGGCCCCTCCATGCCCTGCATGTCCACAACACGCGCACCGCGGCGGGCGACACGGAAATGGAGAAAAGCCTCTCCTACTATGCCGTGCGCCACGGCAAGGCGGCCTTCGGCCTGGAGGCGAGCAAGGAATTTCCCGTGGAATTGCGCGCCTATTACCACCTGCTCATGATAGAGGCCTTCCTGCGCCGCGCCGGGGTGCGCTTCAGCCGGGATTTCGAGCTCACGCCCGACGGCGTGGCCCGCGCCCTGCGGGAGAACCTGGGCGTCTCCTTCGCGGAAAACCGCGTTTTTCTGCCCCTGGAGGATGTGCGCCCGGCCATCGGCTATCTGCCGCTGCCGAAAAACAGCCCGGCCCGCGCCATCACCTCCAAGCCCATCATGGCCGTGCTCCCCTGCGAGGGCGGCGCGGACAGGCTGTGCGTCCACTACGGCAACCGCACCATCACGCTCATCCGCCCCGACTGGCGCGAGATGGACCCCAGCCTGGACGCCATGGCCGTTCATGTGGACGGCAGGGAAGAGACCGTGGCCTTCGGGAACATCCTCGATGTGGCGGACACGGCCATCGTGCACCCGCTGCCGGGGTATCGGGTCAATGCCATCGGCATGGACAGCGGCCGGGCGGACGAAAGCGGCCTTCCCCTGCGGCGCCGGGACTTTCAGCCGCGCTTTTCCGTGGACCGCAGGGGGACCCTGTTCCGGGTGGAGGTATACAGCGGCACGCGCTTTTCCGGCATGTTCCTGCTCCGCTTCGCCGGCGGCCGCGCCACAGCGGGCAGGACCTCCCTGCCCGACAGACCGGGCCCTGAGACGGCATTGGGATTCTGAGCCCGCGCGCGTCAGGGCTTGATGTAGGCAAAGCCCTCCCGCTGCAGGCGCACCACTTCCACCAGACCGGCGGGCACCACCTCGCAGCCCGGCCAGAGGCGCTCAGGCGCGATGTCGTTTTCGGCAAGGGCATTGGCGCAGATCTTGAATTGCACCCCGCGCGCCATGAGCTCCGCGGTCTTTGCCCTGAGCTGGTCAAACGCGGCGCCCTCGCCGGCAAAAAGCGGCGCTCCGCCGCCATTGGCGACCACCACCAGCCGGAACGTCTCGCCAGGCAGGCCGTTGAGATAGTTCTCGGCATTGCGGAGCACCAGGCCGAGCATGGCGGGCTCCCTGGCGTCCAGATGCAGACAGACATCGTAGTTCATATGAAGTTCCTCACGGTTTGCCCCGCCTTTCCGAGGAGGGATTCCTCTCAGGCTAGCAGACGCGGCCACCCTTGCCAAGATTGAAGGCGCGGCCGGCGCTTGCGCACGAAGGGCGCTCACGCTAGACTGGGGCAGCTATGTGGCGCGCTTCCGGGCTTGTTCCCCTGTATGGAGCGGCGTCCCGGCGCGCGCCGGGGCGGCTGGCGCTCTTCCTCCTGCTTCTGGCCTTCCTGAGCCAGGTGGCCGGTTGCGGGCTGCTTGCCAAAAATACCGACCCCGGCGCGGGAGGGGCCGACGCCGCCCAGGGCGCCGGCGCGGAAGCGGCCTGGGACAGCGACCCGGTGCCCTATACCGTTGCCATTGAGGTCGTGGACGGCCCGGATTCGCTCAAGAGCAAAATGCGCGACCTGAGCCTGCTCGCCAAACTCGTCAGGGAACCTCCGGACAGCCTCCTTGCCCTGGAGCGCCGCGCCCGCGCCGATGAGGAAACCGCGCTCAAGCTCCTCCACTCCCAGTGCTATTACGACGGCCACGCCAGCTTCAGCATCGACCGCGCCGCCACGCCGGTGGCGGTGACCCTGCGCCTCATGCCGGGGCCGCGCTACACCGTGGGCCGCGCGGACGTGCGCTATGAGCCACCGCCGGTGGTGCCTGAATCCTTCCGCCACCGCACCCGCGTGACGGGCTTCTGGGGCCTGGAACGCGAGGAACTGCCCGCGCCCGCCTTTCCCGACACCGTTCCCGGCGTGACCGTGGGCAAACCCATCGTGGCCGACGACATGCTGACGGCGGTGGCGGCCATGCCCGAAGCCCTGCGCCGCACGGGCTATCCGCTGGCAAAAGTCGCGGAGAGCCGCTACAGCCTTGATCCGTCGACGCGCACGCTCAATGCGGATATTGTCATCAATGCCGGGCCGCCGGCCCTCATGGGGCGGATCGTGGTGCGCGGCAACAGGGAGGTCAACGCCGCCTATCTCCAGCGCCTTGCGCCCTGGACGCCGGGGACGGAACCCTGGGACGACGAAATGCTCAATGACTATGCCAATACCCTGCGCGGCCTCGGCCTGTTCCGCTCGGTGGAGGCGGCGCCCGTGACCGAGGACATGGAGCTGGAGCATCGGGTGCTCGGCCCCGACGGCAGGGAGGGCGATGTGGCTATCCTCCCGGCGGCCATTGAGGTTGCCGAGGGGCCCGCGCGCTCGGTGAGCGCGAGCGCCCGCTATGACACGGATACCGGCTTCGGCGTGGAAGGCACCTGGGAGCACCGCAATCTTTTTCACAACGGCGAACGGCTCACGCTGGACGCGCCCATCTCCCAGCAGGAGATCGGCCTCAAGGCGGCCTTTGAAAAACCGGCCTTCCTGCAACGCGAGCAGCGTCTGCTCGCCAATGCCGCCGCCCTCTGGGAAAATACCGACGCCTACCGGCAGCAGTCGCTCAAGGGCGAGATCGGCCTTGACCGGCGCCTGGCGCGCCAGTGGTGGGGCGGCATCCATTTCGGCGCCGAAGGCGGCTCGCTCAAGGACAACGAGCATGCGGAACACGCCTATGGCGTCATCCGGCCCAGCGCGGGCCTGCGCCACGACAGCCGCGACAACAAGCTCAACCCCAGCAGCGGCATGGAGGCGGAGCTCAAGCTCATCCCCTTCAGCGGCTTTTACGAGGAATTTTTCGGCGCCTTCGCGGCCACGCTTTCGGCGGCGGCCTACTACGCCCCCTACGGCAGGACCCCCGACGGCGGCATGGATGACCGCCTGGTGCTCGCCGGGCGCGTGGAAGGCGGCGCCATGGCCGGGGCCTCCTCGCTGGAGAGCATCCCCGCGAGCCTGCGCTATTTCACCGGCGGCGCGGGCTCGGTGCGCGGCTACGCCTATCAGGCCATCGGCCCGCGCGACAAGGAAGGCGACCCGCTGGGCGGCCGTTCCTATCAGGTGGTCAACCTTGAAGCGCGCTTCAAGGTGACGGAACATATCGGCATCGTTCCCTTTCTTGACGGCGGCATGGTCTACAGGGACGAAGTTCCCCGCATCATCGGCGACATGGACTGGGGCACGGGGCTTGGCCTGCGCTACTATACGCCCATCGGGCCGGTGCGCCTGGACGTGGCTACGCCCCTGCACCGGATCGACGGCGACCCGCCCGTCCAAGTCTATATCAGCATAGGACAGTCATTCTGATGGCCTGGTTCGGGAAACGCGCGGCGCGGCAGGCCGCAACGGCAACGGGTCCCCAGGAGCCCGCGCCCCCCGGCAGGAGACGCCGGGTGCGCCGCTGGCTCCTCCTGCTCGCGCTCCTCCCGCTCACACTGCTTGCGGGACTGTTCCTGGCGGGCTTCTGGGCCCTCCAGACCGAAGGCGGCCATGCCTGGCTGCTGAAAACAGCCAATGCCGCGCTGGCAGGCAAAGATGGCGGTCTTTCCTTCCGCCTGACACGGCTTGAGGGCTCGGTGCCCTTTGATTGCGTTTTCGGGCTGGAAGCCGCCGACGGGCACGGCGTCTGGCTGACGGCGCCGGAAAATCGTCTGGTCTGGGACTGGCGCGCCCTGCCCGGCGCCGTGCGCATCGAAACGGTGACCAGCGTGCGCCCCACCCTGACGCGCCTGCCGGACCTTCCGCCCGCGCCCGAACCGGAACAGCCTTCGCCGCCCCTGACGTTCACGGATGTCCAGACCTTGCTCGGCGAGCTCGCGCACCTGTTCCGGGAGCCGCCGTTCTGGCTGCCCGACGTCTTCCTGACCGCAACGCTGGAGGACGCCCGCTTCCCCGCGGCCCTGCTCGGCGGCACGGCTGCGGCGCCCGCGGCCCTTGCCGCCGCCGCCCCCGCGCAGTCCGGCCCCCCGGCGCCGGAGGCTGCCGCTCCCGGTGCCGCCCCGGCGCAAAGTGCCCCCGTTGCCGCCGCTGAGCTGCTCGCCGGCGCGAACCTCACCCTTTCCCTGACCGCCGGCACCGGCGCCCGGCTGGAGGCGCGCGCGCACCTCGCCGGAGCCGACGGCCATGAGGTGCGCCTTGCCGTTCTGGGCCTGCAACGGGCGGAGCTGACGGCCACGGTCACGGCGCAGGCGGATGAAGCCACGCCGGGCCTTGCGGCCACGGCTACAGTGGAAGCCGCGCTGCGTGAGCCCAGCCTCGCCGTGGCGGATCTGCCCCCCGATCTGCTGGGCTCCAGCCCCACGTTGCGCCTCGCCCTGGAGGCCAGAGGCGTGGGCGATGCGGCAAGCGCCCCGGCCATCACCCTGCGCGGCCCGGATCTGGCCGCCGGGCGTGTCACGCTTCAGGGCGAAGGTTCCTGGCAGGGCGGGCCGGGCTGGAGCCGGAACGAGCCCGACGGCCCGCTGGCCCTGCGCCTCGCGGCCTCGCTGGCGCCCGGAACCGCCCCCGCGCCGGCAGGCGGCGACGCGCTTTCACTGTTCACCGCGCCGGTACGGCTCACGCTGACGGCGGGCGGCACGCTCCCCCGGCCGGACCTCCAGCTGCGCCTTGACTGCGCCGGGCTCGCCGCGGGCGGCCACACACTGGCGGATCTGGCCCTTGCCGTCACGGGCAAAAATATGGCCCTGCCGCTGGATGCCGCGTTTCCGCCCGCTGAAGAGACCGCCATAGATCTGGATCTTGGGGCCGCGCTGGATGGCCGCGCGCTGCATGCCGCCGGCCGCTTTTTTTACGGCGCGGCACCGGACGCGAAAGCCGCTTCGCGCCAAGGGCTGATCGCCGGCGTGCGCGACCTGCGCCTGGAGGTCGCGGGCGTGGCAGGGGAAGGCGCACTCACCGCCCTGCTGCCCGCAAGCGGCACGCCCGCCCTGGACGGCGGCCTGCGTCTTTCCGTCAAGGACTGGGCGGCCCTCTCCGCCCTCATCCCCGGCCAGACCCTGAGCGGCGACGCCGCCGTGGAACTGGCGCTGAAGGCCCTCTCTCCGGCGCGGGAACTGCCCGACGCGGAAAACGCCGCATTCCAGGAGGCCAGACTGGCCTGGCATGTCCCGCGCCTGAGCGTGACGGATACGGACGGCAACGCTGTCGCCCGTGTGCGGGGCCTGACGGGCGAGGCGCGGGTGACGGATCTTTTCCGCACGGCGAGCCTGGCCGCGCGGCTGGATCTGGAAGAAGCGCACGCCGCCGATCTGCGCCTGGGCGCGAAGCTCAGGGCTGACGGTCCGCTTGCCGGGCCGCTGGCCGTGACGCTGACAAGTTCCGGCGGGGTGCGTTCCCGCCTTGAGGCCGTCTGGGAACCCGGCCAGGTCTTGCTGCGCGTTCTCGACGCGCATGCGGAGCTGCCCGCCACAGCGGCCCGCAAGCGGGGCGCCCGGCTCGGCCTGCGCCTGGAGCGCCCGGCGCGGTTCCATTACGGCGCCGCGGGCATGGGCGTGGACAGGCTGGATGTGGCGCTCACGCCTTCGGGCCGCATCAGCGCGCGCGGGGGACTTGCCCCTGACAGGCTCGATCTTGGCCTGCATATCTCCGGGCTGGAACTCACGCCCTGGAACGCGCTCGTCCCCGCGTTGCCCGAAGGCGCGCTGGAGCTCAGGGCCGACCTTGGCGGCAGCCCGGCGCGGCCCACCGGCCGCTTCCGCCTGGGCGTTTCCGGCCTGCGCCTGCCCGGCAGTCCGCTGGCGCCGCTGGCCCTTGCCCTTGCCGGCAGCATGGAGCCAACGGGCAACGGCGCCGGCATCCTCAGCACGCGGCTGGAGCTGCCGCAGGCAAGCCTCCGGGCCCTGGGCGGCGACACGGCGAGCCTTGTGGCGCAGGTGCCCCTGCGTTTCGGGCCCGACGGCATCCCCGCGCCGGACATGCGCGGCAGGCTCTCGGCCCGCGTGCGCTGGGAGGGCGCGCTGGGGCCGCTCTGGAGCCTGGTGCCCACAGCCGACCGCCGCCTCAACGGACGCATCGCCCTCTCCGCCGATGCGTCGGGCACGCTGGAGGCGCCGCGCATCCGGGGCGGTGTGCGCGTGGACAAGGGGCGCTTCGAGGATCTTCTGCTCGGCGTGCTGCTCACGGACATCACCCTGCGTCTGGACCTGGACGACCATGGCGGCGGCGGCCATGGGGGCCTCCCCGGCGGCATGCGCCTGACGCTTTCCGCCTCGGACGGCCGGGGCGGCAAGGCCGCCATCTCCGGCTCCGGCGCGCTCAACGGCGAGGATCTGGACATCAGGGCCAGCATCGACCATCTGCGGCCGCTGCGCCGCCGGGATGTCCATATCGCGCTCTCAGGCAACGCCACGGTCACGGGCAGCGCCACCGCGCCCGATGTGAACGGGGAAGTCATCATCAATCAGGGCGAAGTTCTGCTGAACAACCTCGCCCTGGGCGGCAGCGTCACCACCCTGCCCATCAGCGCCGCGCCCCGATCCACGGCTGCCGCGGCGGCCCCCCCGCCTCCTCCCGGCCCCACGGCCGGCCCGCAGGGCAGCCTGGATGTCCGCATCCGCATGCTGCCCCGCTTCAGCGTGGAGGGACGCGGCCTGACAAGCCTGTGGCAGGCAAATCTCCGCGTTGCCGGCACGCCCGCCGTCCCGCTCATCACGGGCAGCGTCAACGCGGTCAAGGGCAATTTCGACTTTCTCGGCAAGAACTTCGCTCTCACGCGGGGGGTCGTCACCTTTGCGGGCGGCTCGCTCAGCGACCCCCTGCTGGACATCGAGCTCACCAACGAGACCCCCGACCTCACGGCGCATATCCTCATCACCGGCACGGTGAACAAGATGAAACTCACCCTCACGAGCGAGCCGAGCCTGCCGCGCGACGACATCCTCTCGCATGTCCTGTTCGGCAGGAGCGTCAATGAGCTGGGCCGGCTGGAGGCGCTCCAGCTGGCCGGGGCCGTGGCCCAGCTTGCCGGCTTCGGTTCCGGAGGCGGCGGCGTGCTGGATTTCGGCAAAAAAGCGCTCGGCGTGGACGTGCTGCGGCTCGGCACCTCGAACACCGGCGCCGCGGGGCAGCCGGGCGACGAATCCGCCGGGGGCACCACCCTGGAAATGGGGAAATACCTCACGGACAGTATCTATATGGGCGTACAGCAGGGCATGAAGCCCGACAGCACCGCCTTCATCATCCAGCTGGAGCTGACCCCGCGCACGAGTCTGGAAGTCCGCACCGAGCAACAGAATACCTGGGGTGGACTGAAGTGGAAATACAACTACTGAGCGCCACGGAGGCTGCCCCGGCGCCGCGTGTGCGCCGGGCCCGCGAGGAGGATCACCCCGCGCTTGTGGCCCTGTGGCGGCGCAGTTGCGAAGCCACCCATGGCTTTCTCGCGCCCGGCGATCTGGACAGCATTGAGGAACAGGTGCGCCGCCTGCTTCCGGAAGTGGAGGAGCTGTGGCTGGCCGAAGCCTGCGGGCGGCCCGTGGGCTTTCTCGGCGGCGCGGGCAGTCATGTGGACATGCTCTTCGTGGCGCCGGAGTGGTTCCGGCGCGGCGTGGGCACGCTCCTGCTGGCGCACGCGCGCCGCCTGCACGGCCCGCTGACGCTGGAGGTCAATGAGGACAATCCCGCGGGGCTGGCGTTTTACCGCGCGCGGGGCTTTGTGGTGACAGGGCGCAGCCCGGTGGACAGCGAGGGCAGGCCCTGGCCGCTCCTCCACCTGCGGCAGGAAGACGCCTGACGGGCGGGCGCCTCGCTCCAGCCACCCCCCTTGTCCCGTCAACGGCAGGTCCGGCGCAGCGAAAATTTCCGGCCACAATGGTATGGCGCCCGTTGAGGCTATGGCCATTACTTAGCAATAGCTCATTATTCAGCATCCCAGGAACCGGCTATGTCCACAGACTGCCCCACGCGCCGAAGCAAGGGACGCCCGCGCGAGTTTGACCGGCAAAAGGCGTTGCGCGCTGCCCTGGAACTCTTCTGGCAAGAAGGCTACGAGCCCGCGTCCGTGTCGCGGCTTTGCGCCGTCATGGACATCAAGCCACCGAGCCTGTATGCGTCCTTTGGCAACAAGGCGAAGCTTTTTCTTGAGGCCGTGCGCCATTACGAGCACACTTACTGGGATGCCGCCTCACAGCGCTTCATGTCAGAGCCTGATTTGTATCGAGCGGTAGAAAATTTTTTTACCACGGCCGCGCGCATCCTTCTCTCTCCCGATACGCCGTGCGGCTGCATGCTTGTCCTTGCCGCGGTCAATGTTTCCCCCCAGGAACGGGAAATCATCGATGCCATCCGGGAAATGCGCATGGCGACAAAAAAGCTGTTCGCCGAGCGTCTCCGCCGCGCCATCCAGGACGGCCAGATCCCGGCATCCACTGATGTTCCGGCGCTTTCCGGCGCCCTCAACGCGCTGCTTGAGGGCCTCTCGCTCCAGGCCCGCGACGGCCTCTTCCAGTCTGAGCTCGCGGCAATGGCCGCGCACGCCGTGCGGCTGCTCCCACCCGCCACCAACGATTGAAACGCCTTGAGATCCCACCCGGAACGCTGCTTGACATTTATTTATCGTTCGATAAATAATTGACCTGCATCGGGAGGGGCTCATGCAGGGATCTGCCGCGACGATCATGCGACCGCCAGAACGCTGATCCCCCCTCCCGCGTGGACGAAGGGAACCCGCAGAGGACGACACCTGCGGAAGGCGAACATTCCGCAGCAAACCGTCCGCACAGACAGAGTGACAACATGCACTAACCGCTGCAAAGGAGGATCGGCATGGGCAAAAACATTCTTCTCCTGAATGGCAGTCCCCGCCTCAAGGGCAATACAGCCCTGCTGTGCGACGCTTTCACGAAAGGGGCTGAAAGCGCGGGACACAGGGGACACGCTTTGATTTGCAGAAAATGGTCATCCACGGCTGTCTCGGCTGCATGAAAGGCGGCAAGAACCCGGACAGCCCCTGCGTGCAGAAAGACGGCATGGAAGAGATCTATCCCGCCTACATCAGGGCCGATCTGGTGGCATTGGCCTCACCCATGTATTATTGGAGCGTTTCCGGCCAGCTCAAGACCGCATTCGACCGCCTGTTTGCCGTTGCCGAGTGTGATCCGCACTATGCCAATCCACGCAAGGAGTGCGTCCTGATCATGGCCGCCGAGGGCGACACCCCCGATAACTGGAAACCCGTGCTGGACTACTACCGCTCGCTGACCAGCTTTCTGAACTGGACGGACCGCGGCCAGGTGCTGGCCGGGGGCGTCCTGGAAGCGGGCACCGTGGCAGGTCCGGCCCTTGAGACCGCCCGCCGCCTGGGCACGTCCCTCTAGCGCGCATGTTCCGCGCATCGTCCGGCGGTGCGACGCCTGGCGAACGCGGGGAGCGCTGTCCCGCAGTCCGGGGGCAGGGAAAACGGAGAGATCCGCGCCGTGCTTCCCCCTCCCCCGGACGTGCCCATCAGGCGCCAGGCTGCGCCTGTTCCGGCAGGAAGAACGCATTCTCCTTCCGTTCAGCGCAAAGCGGCGCCAGCCGCGCGGTGAGCGCCGCAAGAAATCCGGCATCCGCCTGCCGCGCCCGCTCCGGGCAGATGTTGACGCAGCGCATGCAGCAGATGCACCGGCCCGTATCGACGCACGCGGGCTCGTCGGCGTCAATGGCGCCTGTGGGGCAGTGCGCCGCGCAGAGGCCGCAACGGCTACAGGCAGCGCTCACCGTTTGCGGCAGCGCGGACGGAGAAAACTTCCGGTACGGACGGTTGCCGGGAATGTCCGGCTCTGCCGGGCATTGGGGGCCGTCCTGCCGCACAAGGGATGCCACGGCGCGGGCAAAATCCTCAAGCCCGGCCATATCCGCCGCATCCGGCCGACCGGACGCATAGCCGGCAATGGTATGCTCCGCGATGCAGGCCGCGGCCGCAATGGGGCGGAAACCGCGGGCAACGGCACCATCCCTGAGCTCAAGGAGCGCATCCTCAAAGGCGCGGTTCCCATAGCTGACAAGCAGCACCGCCGGGCTTCCCGCGGCGCGGGGCAGCCGTTCCAGCGCCGGCGCGGGAACGCGGCCGCCGTAGACCGGGACCCCAAGGACCGCCAGATCCTCAGACGCCAGCGGGGGCGCGTCCTCCCCGGCGGCCCAGGGCGTCGCATCCCGCTCCCGCACTTCCGCCACGCCGAGCCGCTCCGCCAGCGCGCGCCCCAGGGGCCGCACCAGGGCGCGGGTATGAAAAACCGGGCTGAAATACCAGAGCCGCAGCGTGTCGATCTTCACGGGCGTTCCTCCTCCCCGTCCGGAGCGGCGTCCCCGGCGTGGCCGGCATGCTCCCCGAACAGCCAATACGGTTCCAGATAGTCCTCCACATCAAAACGGCGGTCCCTGAAATACAGGTCCCGGTCGGCCTCGGTGATGGCGCGCAGGGGGCGGCACGGATTGCCCGCCGCCAGGGTGTTGGCCGCAATGTCGCGCGTGACCACGCTTCCGGAACCGATGACCACGTTGTCGCCCACCGTGACGCCGGGATTGACGACCACGTTGCCGCCCAGCCAGACATTGTCGCCGATGGTCACGGGCGCCCCGTATTCATAGCCGGAATTGCGGCTTGCGGGATGCAGGGGATGCCCGGCCGTGTAGATAGCCACATTGGGCGCGCACAGGACATTGGCGCCGATACGCACCGGGGCCACATCCAGCACCGTGAGGTGGTAGTTGGCAAAAAAGCGCTCGCCCACCTCAATGTTGAAGCCGTAATCGCAATAAAACGGTCCTTCGATGCGCAGCGCCCGGCCGCACTTGCCCAGGATCGCGCGCAGGAGCGCGTCCCGCTCTTCCTCCGCATCCGGCGGCAGACTGTTGAACCGGAACAGCTTGCGGCGGCAGGCCATATACAGTTCCAGCAGGCCGTCCCGCCCCGGCCTGTAGGGCAGACCGGCCAGCATGCGCTCGCGCTGGTCCATGGGCATCACCTCCCGAAACACGACGGGCGGGCTCGACGCGCTGCGCCGGACCCGCCCGAAAACCCGCAACCGAGGCCGCGGTCTAGATGAAGAAGAGCCAGGTCAGCAGGCCGAAGAGCGGCAGCAGGATACCGCACGACCACAGCATGTAGCCGAAGAAGCTCGGCATCTTGACGCCCTGGTTCTCCGCGATGGAGCGGACCATGAAGTTGGGCGCGTTGCCGATATAGGTGTTGGCGCCCATGAAGACCGCGCCCGCCGAAATGGCGATGAGGGTCGTCGCCATGTCGGTCATCAGGTGCTGGGCGTCGCCGCCCGCCGTGTTGAAGAAGACGAGGTAGGTGGGCGCATTGTCCAGGAAGCTCGAAAGCGCGCCCGTGAGCCAGAAGTACATGGCATTGACGGGCTGGCCGTCCGGCGTGGAGACCATCTTGATGAGCGAGGAGAGCGCGCCCTCCGTGCCGGCGCGCAGAATGGCGATGGCCGGGATCATGCTCAGGAAGATGCCGAAGAACAGCTTGGCGACCTCCTCGATGGGCGCCCAGGAGAAGCCGTTCAGGTCGCGGCAGCGGCGGCTCGTGAACTTCCAGGAAAGCCCGGCGAGGCACAGGAGCGCAATGTCGCGCAGCAGGTTCTGGCCTTCCACCGGCACGCCGTAGACCTCGATCCAGGTGCCGAGATTGACCATGCCGGACGTCAGGACCGCGCCCACGATGCCGAGCAGGAAGAGCAGGTTGACGGACCCTTCAAGGCCGAGCTTTTCCTCGGCGGCGTCGGGATCGTGCGGCGGCGTGGGGCGCCCCTCCCTGCTGAAGAGCAGGCTGTCGATGATGAAGAACAGGACGAGCAGGGTGCCCGCCAGGCAGAGCGTCTTGAAGAACAGGTGCGTGGTCGTCCAGAAGAAGCTCACGCCCTTGAGGAAGCCGAGGAAGAGCGGCGGGTCGCCCAGCGGCGTGAGCGAGCCGCCGATATTGGCAACCAGAAAGATGAAGAACACCACGGAGTGCACGCGGTAGCGCCGGTGGGCGTTGGCCCGCAGCAGGGGCCGGATGAGCAGCATGGCCGCGCCGGTGGTGCCCATCCAGCTGGCAAGCACGGTGCCGATGGCGAGCAGGCCCGTATTCACCACGGGCGTGCCCACCAGGGTGCCCTTGAGGCGCACGCCGCCCGCCACGGTGAAGAGCGCGAACAGCAGGACGATGAAGGGAATGTAGTCCAGCAGGATGATGTGCAGGAATTCATAGAGCGCCGTGCCGAGGCCGTAGACGATGAAGCAGGGCACAAGGAAGGCCAGGCCCCAGAAAACGGCGATCTTGCCGAAGTGGTGCTCCCAGAAATGGGGCAGCGCCAGCGGCATGATGGCGATGGAGAGCAGCATGCAGGCAAAGGGGATGACCCATATGGCGGAAAGCTGGGCGCCGGGAATGGTGGGATGACCGGCCGCGGCCAGTGCCGCTTCGGGCGCGAGCAGGGACAACGCCCCCACAAGGATGGCGAACAACAGCAACGGCAATGAGCGGAGGTGTGACATCGTGCGCTCCTGGCTGGGGTGTGGCGCTCCCGCGCCGGCATGGTAGTTCCTTTTTGTGTAGGCCAAAATCCCGTCCTTTGCAATGCGCTTGCCCGCAAACTTTTTTTCTGCCACATATGCTCCAGCCGCAACGCGCTTCCGGGCACGCGCCCGCACGGCCGCAGCAGCGGCACCACCGGAAAAGAATGGAGAAGGCCCCATGACCCTGCCGCACGATCCGCCCGCCCCCCACGCCGGGGAGGTAGGGCCCGATGACGCCGCGCCCGCGCGGCCTGTCACGCCCCGGCGCCGGGCGCGCCTCCTGCAGGTACTTTCCCAACGCCAGCCGGATCTCACCCTGGTGCTTGCCAACATCCACGACCCGCACAATGTTTCCGCCATCTACCGCTCGTGCGACGCCTTTGGCGTGAGCAGGGTACATCTGTACTATACCGACACGCCCTTCCCGGCCCTGGGACGCAAAAGCTCCGCCTCGGCGCGCAAATGGGTGGAAAGCGAGCGCCATCGCGACAGGGAGGCGCTGTTCGCCGCCCTGCGCGCCCAGGGGATGCAGGTGCTTGCCACCTCCTGCTCGCCTGAGGCGCGCCCCCTGCGGGAGTGGGACTTTCTGCGGCCCACGGCCGTCATTCTCGGCAACGAACACGAAGGCGTGGACGAAACGCTTCTGGCCGAAGCGGACGGCAGGCTCTACATCCCCATGCACGGCATGATCCAGAGCCTCAACGTCTCGGTGGCGGCGGCGGTCATCCTGGCCGAAGCCGCGCGCCAGCGCGAAGCCGCCGGCTATTATGCCACGCCGCGCATGGACGCGGCGACGCTGGAGGCGACGCTGGCCGACTGGCTGCAACGCTGAGGCATCCGGACGCGGTGCCGCCGGGCCATCAGGAACGACAGCCGCCGTGGCGCCTCTCCGGCTGCCGGGCCTCGCTCACCCGTACCGCATATTTGGCATGGTATTCCGGGCCGCCTTTCAGGAGCACATAGCTCATCAGGTCAAAGGCATACATGTCGCCTTCCGGGGTCAGCCCTCTGCGCCCAAGCTCCGCAAGCATGCCGTGAAATGCCTTTTCATGGCTTTTCCAGTCGCCATGATGGAACCAGACGGCATAGCGTCCTGACGGAATTTCCGTTATCTCGCCGCGCAGTTCCTCTCCACAGAAGAACCAGGACATCCGGAATGTGCGGGCGCGAACATCCGCCGCGTCGATGACCGTGCCCAGGGGCAGCTCAGTACAGTCGGCAAGGCTTTCGCACAGGCAGGCCGCATACTCCGCGGCCATGCCGGCGCTGGCCGACAGTTTTTCCGCATCAACGGCGTACAGGCACACCTCCTGAGCCTGCCGGTCGACAAAAGTCAGGGTATCCGGCGCCGCGGCCAGCGTTTCCCCGGCCAGGCGCAGCACGGTTTCCAGCATTGCCAGACGCCGTCCGAGGCGGATGTGTTCCTGCCGGAGCATGCGCACATGCGCCTCCATGAACTCCAGATAGCCGTTGCCCGCGTCGCCGGCCCGCAGCTTCCGGATCTCCGCCAGCGTGGAACCGCTTTTTTTCAGCAGGTCTATGACCACGAAATCCAGAAACTGCCCGGCAGCATACCAGCGATAGCCATTGGCCGAAACATGGCGCGGCAGCAGCAACCCCTTGTGTTCATAATGCAGCAGGGTGTCCTTCGTGGTGTCGCACATGGCGGCAAAGTCGCTGATCCTGAGCAGTTTGCCGTCCCTCATGCCCGCATCGGAAATATTTTTTCCGGCCATGGCTGCTTCCTTGACTCCTGTCTTACCCGGTAGTTTATACTGGACAGTCGGAGAGCGGAAGTCCTCCCATCACGAGGGGGAAAGAACCGCAAAAACGGCATGTTCCGGGAGCATTGGCATGAAATCGCTATCCTATGCGGAAACGCGCCGGGCCTGCGCCTATTTTTTCCTGTGTCCGGGCCTTACCTATGGCATCTTCACCTCGCGCCTGCCCGCGCTCAAGGCACAGACCGGCGCCAATGACGCGGAGGTCGGCCTGATCCTGCTCAGTGTTGGTCTGGCAAGCCTTTGCGGTCTGCTCTGCTGCGGCTGGTGCATCAACCGGACAAGCAGCCGCTTCATCCTGCGGCTTGGCTCCTGCCTCGCAATGCTGGGCATTTCCTGTTGCGGCATTGCATCCACGCCCCTGATGCTATGCGCCACAGGCGCTCTGGCAGGCATTGGCATTGGTCTTGCCGATGTGGCGCAGAACGCCCAGGCCATTCTGGTGGAGCGCACATGGAACAGGAACTGCATGGTCTTCATGCATGCCGCCTACAGTCTCGGCGGCGTGGCCGGCGCTTTGAGCGGCGCCTGCTTTGCATGGCTGGATCTCGCCCCGGTGATCAACAGCGTTTGTGTGCTGGGCCTCTATGCGCTGGCGCGCCCGTGGGCACTCCCCCGCCTCCTGCCGGATCTGGCTGCATGCGGGAAAAAGGAGCGCCCGTCCGGACCTGTGCCGGTATTCATTTTCGCCTGCGGGTTTCTGGCGCTCCTTGCCTTTGTCATCGAAGGCTCAGTGGCCGAGTGGGGCAGCATCCTTCTGGTCACAGCAAAACACGCGCCGGAATCCGTGGCCGCACTGGTCTTTGCGGTCTTCTCCATGACAAGCGTTTTCGGGCGGTGGTTTGGCGACAGATTGCGCGCGGCAGCGGGAGACTTCCCGCTCTGCCTTCTGGGAGGACTGCTGGCTCTGGCGGCCATGCTGCTCGTGCTCGCGTCCGCCAGTCCCGCCGTCTGCCTTGCGGGCTACGGCCTCATGGGCCTTGCGCTTTCCCCCGTCGTTCCCATCCTGTTCAGCCGCGCGGGACAATATCCCGGCGTGAGCCCGGTGCGCGCCAGCGCCATTGTCTCCATTATGGCCTATGGCGGCCTGCTCTTCTTCCCGCCCCTGCTGGGCTTTGGCGCGCAGCACTATGGTCTGGAACGGACGCTCACGGTGATCCCCGTCTTTTGCCTTGTGGTGGCCGCGGGGGCCCTCCTGCTGCGAAAAAAGAAAGAACGGCGCCCCCGGCCGAGCCGGGAGAGCCAATAAAAACGGCCGGGGCAAGGCCCCGGCCCGCGTGATGACAGATCCCGCGCCACGATGCCGGCGCCGCTCAGCGGCGTGCGCATGTGGAGAGTTTGTGCAGCAGACCTGTGCCGGAATCAGTCCTGCCAGGCCTTGCCGTCATAGCGGATGAGCTCGTTGAGACGGCGGGCGCGCACCTGGGTGCAGGGCGCGGAAAGCGCAGCCTGCCGCGTGGCGCCCCGGCATTCAAAGATGCGCTCCTGGTAACGGATGAAGCCCACATACTGTCCGTTGGCGCCCGGCTTCATTTCCGTGCTCACGTTGCCGGTATCGACCTCAAGGTAGGTCGCCACATACTGGTCCCCCACCTTGCGCACTTCCTTGTTGGCCTTGTTGGGCAGCAGGGTGCGCGCGGACTGGGCGGCAAGCTTGTGCCCCATCCTGTCCAGTTCCGCCTTGATCTGCGCCTCGGACTTGGCGCCCTTCCTGCCGGAAGTCTTTGCGGCGGAACTCTTGGCAGCCTTGGCCGGAGCCTTGGCCGCCGGTTTGGCGACCTCAGGCGCGGGCTCGGAAGCCGGAGCCACAGATTCCTGGGCCTGCGCGGCGGGCGTGACCGCCTCGCTCTCTTCCGAACTGCTGAACCAGGCGCAACCGCCGGCCATCAGGGAAAGGGCCACAACGAACACCAGAGATTTTCGCATCGGCATACCTCGCGTCAGAACGTTTTGAACCATAATCAAAGCCGGGCGGCATGCGCCGCCCGGCCGGAATCAATGTCGGTCGCTGGAACGCGCCTAGTCGAAGGAAATCTCGACGCGACGGTTCATGTAGCGGCCTTCTTCGGTATGATTGTCATACTTGAAGGACTTGCCGCAACCGATGGCCGTCATGCGGCTGGCGGGGATGCCCTGCTTTTCGAGGTAGTTCTTCACGGAGTTGGCGCGGTTCTGCGAAAGCACCTTGTTGTAGGCGTCGGAACCGATGTAGTCGGTCCAGCCCTTGAGGACAACGCGCTTGTTGGGATTGGCCTTGATGAGCTGGGCGGCCTCGTTGAGGATGCCCTGGGCCTTGCTGTCAAGAGCGTAGGAGTTGAAGGCGAAATGCACGCCGCGCAGGACGATCACGTCCTCGTCCTGGCAGAAGACGGCGAGGACGAAGCGCTCGACGGCGGCGTCGCTGGTGGCGAGTTCTTCACCGCGCACCACGATGGTGCCGGGGTTGAGAGCGGCCAGTTCCTTGATGGTGGCTTCACCCTTGGGGGTGTCGGCAAGGGAGATGATGTGGATGGTGAGGTCGCGCTGGCTGGCGTAGAGCTGGCGGGCCACTTCCACAACGCTGGCGCCGCGGTTGTTGTCACCGTCGGTCACGAGGATGATGGCGGAGGGGGCCTTCATGCTGGAGATGAAGGGCTCATACTTCTCAAGGCCATTGCCCATGCTGGTCATGCGGCCGAAGATCTGGAAGCCGCTCTTCAGCTTGTTGATGCCGGCGCTCATGGCAGCGCGGTCCCACGGGCCCTGGGGAACGATGACGCCGTTGGGCGTGATGGTGTGCAGGCCGCCATTATAGTCAAGGGCAGGAATGGCCGCGTTGACGCGCTGCAGCACGTTCTTGGCGACGATGATCTTGTCCTGTTTGAGCTGCTTGTTCTGCATCATCATGGAGCCGGAATAGTCCACGACGAAGTCGAAGCTGTTGATTTTCTTGTTGCAGGTCGGCGTGGCAGCGGCAGCCGCTACGGCGTAGCCCAGAACAAGAACCGCCGCGAGGGCGAGAAGACGAAACGATTTCATGATGCCTCCCAAAAACGGTTTGTGTGTCGGCATTGATTCTCTGCGCCGACAGTTATAACGGTTTGCCCGCCAGTAAGAACCGGCTTGTCGCCCCGCTCGCCTGAACGCGGCAACTGATTTTTTCCTACGCTCTTTTAGAAAATTTCGCAAGTCATATTCCCCACTTCGCCCCGAAGGGGCGCAAACACCGTCCCCGCCTCCTGAAAACAGGCGTTTCCAGCCGCCTGGCGCCATCTTCCGCGGCTCCCGCCTTTCCCGGCCACGCGCCAGTCCCGGATGCCGGGGCGCCCTGCTGGACACCTTCCGACCCATGGGGCATACTTCCCTGCCGGTTCCTGTTAAGGAAGATCCATGCCAGAACTGACCTTTTCCAAATGGAGCTCCGGCGGCAACACCACGCTCTTCCTGCATGATGTGGATGCGCCGCCGCGCTTGCAGGCGGCGTGGGCGCGCGCCGTCCTCGCCCCTGCCCTGCTGGGCGCGGAGCAGGCGGGCTGCGTATGGCCCAATGCCCGCGCCCTGCGCATGGCCGGGGACGAGTTCTGCGTCAATGCGAGCCGCGCCTTCGGCGCGCTCCTGGCCCTGACGGGCTCCGGCGCCACACCGTTCCATACGGACATCAGCGTCTCCGGCTGGACGGGGCCGGTACGGCTCACGGTGCGCGGGCGCGCCCCCCGCTGGGAGGTGAACGCCCGCCTGCGGCTCCCGGCCGCCTGCCGCCCGGAAACGCGCGCCGGCTGCCGGCTTGTGCGCCTGCCGGGCATCACGCATCTGCTCCTGCCGCTGGAGGACGACGCAACGCCCCCGGACCTCCTGCCGCGCGCGCGCTCGGCCATCCGCGCCGCCGGGCTTGAGGAGGAAGCCGCGTCCGGGGTCATCTGGTGGCAGCCCCGCGCGCGGGGCGCCGCCATGATCCCGGTGGTGCATGTGCGGGATGCGGGCACGCTCGTGGCGGAAAATGCCTGCGGCTCCGGCGCCCTGGCCCTGGCGCTCGAACTGGCGTTCCGGGACGGCCGCCGGGAATGCGACCTGCTCCAGCCATCGGGATCTTCGCTGCATGTGCGCCTGGGGCTCCCGCTGGAGGACGGCGAAAGGGAAGCGGACATTGACGGCCCGGTGCGCCTGCTGGCGCGGGGACGCCTCTGGCTGGACGCAACGGATGCGCCGGATGCCGGAAACTGACGCCATGCGCCCCGGCTCCCCTCCCGCCGCCCCCCTGCGGGAAGGCTTCACCACCGGCACCGCAGCCACGGGCGCGGCCCTGGCCGCCCTGATCCTGCTGCTGCGCGGCGCCGCGCCAGCGCGGGTCTCCGTGCCCCTGCCGCCCATTGCGCCGCGGGCTCCCGAAAATACCGGCGCGCCGGGGCCGGAACTGCCGCGCGCCTGGCTGGACCTGCCCGTGGCCGCCTGCGCGCACGGCCCGGCGCCCGAACTGGCCGCCATGCGCGGCGGCATGCCGCGCGCGCTACCCTGCGCCCATGCCCGCATCCGCAAGGATGGAGGCGACGACCCGGACGCCACCAGCGGCGCCCTGATCACGGCCACGGTCTTTTTGCGTTCCCCGGCCGCCTCCCCGTCCCCTATCCGGCTGGAGGCGGGGCCGGGCGTGGGGCGCGCCACCCTGCCCGGCCTGCCCGTGGCCGTGGGCGCGCCCGCCATCAATCCCGGCCCCCAGGCGCAGCTCCGCTTTGCCCTGCGGCACGCTCTGGACGCCATGCCCGCAGAAGGGGGGGAACGCCCCGCGCTTGACGTCATCCTCAGCGTCCCCGGCGGCGAGGAACTGGCGCGGCATACCCTCAATCCCCGTCTGGGCATCATTGGCGGCATTTCCATCCTCGGCACCCAGGGCACGGTGCGCCCCTACAGCCACGCGGCCTGGCGCGCCACAGTGGCGCAGGGGCTTTCCGTGGCCGCCGCCACCGGCTGCCGCACCATCTGCCTGAGCACGGGCCGGAGGTCGGAGCGGCTGCTCATGCGCCGCTATCCGGAACTGCCGCCGCAGGCGTTCATCCAGGCGGCGGATTTCGCGCGTTTCTCCCTGGCGGCCGCGGGAGCGCTGCCGCTGGACCGGCTTGTCTGGGGCTGTTTTTTCGGCAAGCTTGCCAAACTGGCCCAGGGGCTGGAATATACGCACGCCCGCGAGGCGCCTCTGGACATGACGGCCCTGGCCGATCTCTGCCGCGAGGCCGGCGCCGCGTGCGCGCCCAGGCTCGCCCGTTGCGTCACCGCCGCGCACGCGCTGGAACTGCTGCTCGCGGATGCCGCAGCGGACGCGGCCCTGGCCGCGGTGGGGAGGCGCGCGGCGGCCACGGCGCGCCGCTTCGCCGGGCGCCCCGTGACGCTTCACCTTTTTCATACCGACGGCAGGGAGCTCCTGACCCTATGACACGCCCTACCCCCTTGCTTCACCCCGGCGCCTCCCCGGACCCGCGCAGGGAGGACCGGCCCGGCGATCCGGCCGGCATCGCCGACGGCACCGGGCCCGGCCCCGCCACACCCATCCGGACGGCCCGGCAAGGCGCCGGGGAAACGGACGCGGCGACCGCGCCGCGGGACGCTCCCACCGCCGAAGCTGACGGAGAATGGCCGCCCAGGGGGCAACCGCGCTCCTCGCTCTTTGTCTTCATGCCCAGCACCTCCCGGCCTGAGCCCATCACCGTTCTGGGCATGGACTGTACCGTTCCCGCGCTGGAGGATGCCCTCACGCCGCCCCTGCGGCGCCTGCTGGACGAGGCGGACGTCATCTGCGGCCCGGCGCGCCTGCTCGATCAGGTGGCGGAGCCGGAGGGGCGCCGGCTGCGCCGCATCCCGCTGACCCTGCCGCTGGAACCGCTGCTGGACCGTCTGGCCCACCTGCGGGCCGCCGGGGCCCAGGTGCTCGTTCTTTCGGGGGGCGACCCGCTCTTTTTCGGCATCGGGGCCACCATGGCGCGTCAGCTCGGCGCGGACGCCGTGCGCATCGTGCCGGCGGCGAGCTCCCTTCAGGCCGCCTGCGCGCGTCTGCTCCTGCCCTGGCACCGGGTCATCTGCCTCTCGCTCCACGGGCGGGAAGATCTGGGGCCGCTCAATGCCGCCGCGGCCAGGGGCGCGCCGCTCTGCATCCTCACGGACGCGCGCATGACGCCGGACGTCATCGCCCGCCACCTCCTCGACCGGGGCGTGGACTGGTTCACGGCCCATGTTTTCGAGCGCATGGGCGCGCCGGACGAACGCCGCCATGCGCTTGATCTCGCGCGGACGGCGTGCGCGCGCTTCGGCCCGGCCTGCGTGCTCATCCTGGACCCCACGGGGACGGTCAGGCGCCCGTATCTCGGTATTGACGACGCGGAACTGGCGGTGGAGGGCTGCTTCACGCGCAAGCCCGTGCGCGCCGCCGCGCTCGCCCTGCTGGGCATCGGGCCGCGCCATGTGGTGTGGGATCTCGGCGCCGGTTCGGGCGCCGTTTCGCTGGAAGCGGCGGCCCTGGCCCACGAGGGCCGCGTCATCGCCGTGGAGCGCGACCCCGACCGCGCCATCGGCATCCAGGAAAACCGGCGCCGTTTCGGAGCGGCCACGGTGGAGGTCTGTCTGGGCACGGCTCCGGACTGCCTGCGCGACCTCCCGGAGCCGCAGCGGATCTTCATCGGCGGCGGACTGTCCGGGCCGGACGGCGCTGTCCTGCTGGCGACGGCCTGCGCCAGGCTTGCCCCCGGCGGACGCCTGGCGGCAACCTGTGTCCTGCTGGAGAGTTTCCACCGCTGCCGCGAGGCGCTCCAAAAGCGCGGCTGGCCGGTGGAGATCCTCCAGATCCAGAGTGCCGAGGCGCAGCCGCTCGGCGCCGGCAGTCATCTTGTGGCGCGGAATCCGGTCTTTCTTCTGGCCGGCCGCAAGCCCCGCGGCCGCGAACCGGAATGAACCGGCCGCACGCGCGGAACGACCCATCAGGGAAGGCAGTCATGGCGGAAAAACGCAGCCCCACCACGGGGGCGGGACTCGTGAGCTTTGTGGGCGCGGGCCCCGGCGATCCGGAACTTCTGACCATCAAGGGACGCAACGCCATCGCCGCGGCGGATCTTGTGCTCTATGCGGGTTCGCTCGTGCCGCGGGCCGTGGTGGCCTGCGCCCGTGCCGACGCGGCCGTGGTGGATTCCGCGCCGCTTACCCTTGAGGAATGCCATGCCCGCGTGCGCCAGGTTGCGCTGGCCGGCGGCCGCGTGGCCCGCGTCCATACCGGCGACCCCGCGCTCTATGGTGCCCTGCGCGAGCAGACGGCCCTGCTGGACGCCGACGGCATCCCCTGGCGCGTCATCCCCGGCGTGACGGCGGCCTGCGCGGCGGCCGCGGCGGCGGGCGTGAGTTTCAGCATTCCCGGCATCAGCCAGAGCCTCATCCTCTGCCGGGCGGCCGGGCGCACGCCCGTGCCCCAGCGCGAGAGCCTTGCCGCCCTTGCCGCGCACCGGACGGCCATGGCCGTCTATCTCTCCGCGCACGCGGCCGGGCGCATGGCCGAGGAACTGGGCGAAACGCTGGCGCCGGAAACGCCCGTGCTCTGCGCGCACAGGGTGGGCTGGCCGGAGGAACGCCTTGTCTGGACCACCCTGGCGGAACTGGCCGCCTGCGTGGAGCGCAACGGCCTTGACAGCCAGACGATCTTTCTGATCCTTCCCGGAGAAGCTGACGGCGGCGCCGCGCGTTCGCGCCTCTATGCGCCGGACTTCAGCCACGGGCATCGCCCGTGAGGACAGGCGGGGACGACCGCTTCGGCGTCTAGGGCCGGATGGGCGGGACATCGCCCCCGGCCGTCAGCAGGATGCCGAGATGCCTGCGTACCAGGGCCAGCTCCTCCGGCGTGACCGAGGGCATGTCCGCCGGGCGCGTGCCGCGCATGTCATTGCCTTCCTCCACAATGACCAGAGCCGCCGCCAAGCGCCCCATGACGCAGAAGAAGCGCGCGGGCTGCCAGCCCTGCCCCGTGACCCATTCCGCGGCCCGCGGGGAATAGAGAAAGTCCGCCTTGCCGCCGCGCACCACGGGATGCGCCTCCTCGTGGCCCTCCCGCGCCCAGGCGCGGAAACGGGGCAGGATCTCCGCAAAGGCGAGCACTTCCTTTTCCGTCACGGCAGGCTGCCCGGCATAGACAGTGGTCGCGGCCGCCGCGTCCTTGCGCGCCTTTGCCGCCTGGCGCTGACGCGCGGCCTTGCCCTTTGTTCCCTTGCGGACGGCGGGGGCAGGCTCCTGCGCCGTGGCGGCCGCGCCGACGCCCGCGCCCTCCCTGGCCGCCTCCATCTGGGGCGTGTCCGCCGAAAACGCGGAAAGGGGGAACCCCACGCCGCACAGAAGGACCACAGCGGCGCACAGCGCCGCGAGACGGCGCGCCGGGAGGTGCGGCATTCCGGGCATGAGGGACATCACCGGCATTGCAGTACCCGTCCGCATCGGCTCAATACCGCACCGCGCTGATCTTGCCGAGCCGTTCCATATTGTGGAAGGATTCCACATAGCGGATGGTGCCGGTCTTGCCGCGCATGACCATGGAATGCGTCACCGTATGCCGGGCGCTGTAGCGCACGCCATGGAGAAAGTCGCCGCCGGAAATGCCCGTGG
>CAZNXQ010000014.1:0-25763 GCA_964576895.1 uncultured Desulfovibrio sp. | reverse complement strand
CCCGCAACCAGTACGGCGGCGTGGTGGCCGCGCCCGCGTTCAGGGAGATCGCGAGTCGTGTGCTCACCTATACCGGAGCGCTCACGGAAGTGCAGGTGGCCGAAGCCGCCCGCAAGGCCAATACCCGGCGTCGGGGCCTGAAGCTCGTGGGCATCGAGGCGCCCTATCTGGAGCCGAAACCTGTGCTGGCGGCCGCCGGGGCCGGGCAGGGCGCCGCGGCTGAACCGGCGGTGGCCGTGAGCGCGTCGCGCCGCCAGCCGGAGAGCATGCGTCTGCCGGGCCACCGGGCGCGCGCCGCGAGCCATGTGCCGGATGTCATGGGCAAGTCCGTGCGCAACGCCGTGGAGCTGTTCGCCCGCGCGGGTGTGGTGCCCGAACTCAAGGGAACGGGCAGCCGCGTCGTGCGCCAGAGCCCGCCTGCGGGCACGGCGTGGCCTGAGGAAGGCAAGCAGGCCGACTATATTCTCTGGCTTTCGGAGCGATGACGATGGAACGGGATTTCGGGGAACTGCTGGCCGCCTGTGGCGCCGGCCGGTATGAGGTGCGTTCGGATTCGCGCCAGGTGCGGCCGGGGGACATCTTTGTGGCCGTGCCCGGCGCCAGCGAGGATGGGACGCGCTTCATCCCGCAGGCCGTGGCCGCCGGGGCTTCCGTCATTGTCTGTCGCGCGGGGGCGCCTGCCGTGGACGGGGGAGGGACCTGCCGTTGCCTCGCGCATCCTGACCCGCGTGAGGCCCTGTGGCAGCTCGCCGCCGCGCGCTGGCATACCGACAGCCTGCCGCTGCGGGTCATCGGCATCACCGGCACCAACGGCAAGACCACAACGGCGGCGCTGCTTGAGCACCTGTTTACGGCGGCCGGGCACCGTGTGGGCGTGCTCGGAACCGTGACCTACCGCTGGCCGGGGCACAGCGAAGCCGCGCCGCTGACGACGCCGGACCCCCTTTCCCTCCATGCCATGCTTGCGCGCATGGCCGAAGCGGGGGTCGATCTGGCGTTCATGGAAGTTTCTTCCCATGCGCTGGCGCAGCAGCGCGTTTCCGGCGTGCCGTTCGCCGGGGCGGCCTTTACCAATCTCACGCAGGATCATCTGGATTTCCATCAGGACATGGAAAGTTACTTCAGGGCCAAGGCCCGGCTGTTCCTCGAACTTCCCCGCGCCGACAAGGTCATGGCCGTCAATGCCGACGATCCGTGGGGGCGGCGCCTGCTGGAGCTCTGCCCCGGCGCGCTTTCCTTTGGCCTTGGGCGCGGCGCGCCGGGCAGGCGGCATCTGTGGGGCGAACTGCGTGCATCGGGCACGGCGGGCACGCATCTGCATATGCGCCTTGACGGAGAGGAGTGGGAGCTGCGCTCGCCGCTGGTGGGCGCATTCAACGCCGCCAACCTGCTTACCGCGCAGGCCATTGCGCTGGAATTGGGGCTCCGCCCGGCGGCCATGGCCGCGCTGGAAACGTTCACAGGCGTTTGCGGCCGGCTGGAACGGGTGCCCAATCCGCAGGGGCTGCATGTTTTTGTGGACTACGCCCACACACCCGATGCGCTCGTCAATGTGCTCACGGCGCTGCGCGGGGCGGGCTTCGGGCGCATCATCGCGGTCTTCGGCTGCGGCGGCAACCGGGACAGGACCAAGCGGCCGCTCATGGGCGAGGCCGTGGCGCGCCATGCGGATGTTGCCGTGCTTACCTCCGACAATCCGCGCAATGAAGACCCCAAAGCCATTCTTGAGGATGTGCTGCCCGGCCTTGCCGCCGCGCGCGAAGTGGTGGTCGAGCCTGACCGCCGCACGGCGACGGCCAGGGCCCTTGCCATGCTCGGCAGCGAGGATGCCCTGCTCATCGCGGGCAAGGGGCATGAGGATTACCAGATCATCCAGGGTGTGAAGCATCACTACAGCGATCAGGAAGTGGTGCGGGAGCTGCTCCGGTGCGAATGACCATCAGCGAAATGGCGGCCGCCCTCGGACTGGATGCGGCGCAGGGGGCCGGTCGCGCGGACCGCGTGCTCACCTGTGCCGTCACGGACAGCCGCGAGGCGCGGCCAGGCGCGCTCTTTGTCTGCGTGCCGGGCGCCCGTGTGGACGGGCATGATTTCGCGGCCTCCGCCGTGGAGCGGGGGGCCGGGGGCGTTCTGGCGTCCCGCCCGTTGCCAGAGGTGACCGCCCTGGGGGTGCCGGTTCTGGTGGTCCCGGACACCGTCCGGGCCCTGGGGCGCCTTGCCGCCCACTGGCGGGACAGGAGCGCCGCCAGGGTCGTCTGCGTCACCGGCACGGCCGGCAAGACGACGCTCAAGGAAACGCTGGCCGCTGTTCTGGCCGTCCATGGCAAGACCGCGCGCACGCCGCTCAACCATAATAACCAGATCGGCATGCCCTGCGCCGTGCTGGATACGGACGGCGATGAGGCGTTCTGGGTCATGGAGGCGGGCATCAGCCACGAGGGCGACATGGATGAGCTGGCTTCCATCCTGCGTCCGGACCTGGCGCTGATCCTCAATGTGGGGCCGGGGCATACCGAGGGCCTGGGCGGCAGAGGCGTCGCCTGGCACAAGACCCGCCTGCTCACGCATCTTGCGCCCGGCGGCGTCGCGCTGGTGAGCGCGGACTATGCCGACCTTGCGGCCGAGGCGCGGGCCACGGGCGCGCGGCCGCTCTTTTTCAGCGCCGCGGGCGCGGAGGCGCCCTATACCGGCGCCATGATCGATGGCGAGAGCGGCCGTTGCCGCCTTGAGCTTGCCGGCGAATGTTTTGAAGCCGAAACGCCGTTTCGCGACGCCTTTGGCGCGGAAAACGCCGTGGCCGCCGCCGCCGCCGCGCATCTGCTCGGCCTAGAGGCGGCGGAGATTTGCCGGGGCCTTGCGGCCGTCGCCCTGCCGCCCCAGCGTTGCGTCCATAAACGGCTTGGTCCGTGGCGCGTCATTGATGACACCTACAATGCCAACCCCCTTTCCATGCGGCGCATGCTGGAGGCCGCGGCGGCGGAGGCCGCGCGCGCCGGCCTGCCCCTGGTGGCGGTGCTCGGCGAGATGGGCGAACTGGGGGCGGAATCCGGCCAGCACCATGAGGAACTTGGGCGTCTGCTTGGCAGGCTGGGGGTTGCCGCCGTCTTCTGGAAGGGCGGCCATGGCGCTGAGGTGAAGGCGGGGCTGGAGGCGGTTCCGGATACTACGGACAGCCGCTGGACGCCCGTGGCCGGCCCCGAAGAGTTTTTGCGCGCATGGGCGGAGCATGGGGAACGGCCCGGAGGTGGCGTCCTCCTGTTCAAGGGCTCGCGCGCCAACCGGCTGGAAGCCTTGCTCGCGGCGCTGGAAGCGGCCTGTCCCACGGCCGGGGAAGGGGAGGAAGCGCGTGTTTTATAACCTGTTCGCCCCCCTGGGCGTGGAATGGACGGCGTTCAACGTCTTCCGCTACATCTCCTTCCGCTCCATGGCGGCGCTCATTACGGCGCTTGTCATCTCCATCCTTGTGGGGCCGCGTTTCATCGCGTGGCTGCGGCGCCTCAAGTGCGGCCAGTATATCCTTGAGGATGTGGCGGCGCATGCCGCCAAGGCGGGCACACCCACCATGGGCGGCCTGCTCATCCTCTTCAGCCTTTCCGTGAGCCTGCTTTTCTGGGCCGATCTTGCCAACCGCTATATCTGGCAGACCTTCTTTGTCTTTGTGGGCTTTGGCGCCGTGGGCCTCTGGGATGACCTCTCGAAACTGCGCCACCACCAGAATAAGGGCATCTCCGCCAGGGCCAAGTTCGGCGCGCAGATCGTGGTGGCGTTTTGCGCCATGTGGCTGCTCTGGGAAAATCCGGCCTTCGACAGCCGGCTCACCGTGCCCTTTTTCAAGAGCTGGACGCTGGACCTTGGCTGGTTCTACCTGCCGTTCGGCGTTTTCCTCATGGTGGCGGCTTCCAATGCCGTCAACCTGACGGACGGCCTGGACGGGCTGGCCATCGGGCCGTCCATCATCGCGGCCCTCGTCTTCGCCATCTTTCTGTACATCACGGGCAACGCGCGCTTTTCCGCCTATCTGCTCGTGCCCTACATTCCCGGCATGGGCGAGGTGACGGTCTTCTGCGCGGCGCTGGCGGGCGCGGGGCTGGGCTTTCTCTGGTTCAACGCCTATCCCGCCCAGGTGTTCATGGGCGATGTGGGCTCGCTTTCCATAGGCGGAGTGCTCGGTTATCTGGCCCTGCTCTGCAAGCAGGAGCTCATCCTTGCCGTGGTGGGCGCCATCTTTGTGGCCGAAACGCTCTCGGTCATCCTGCAGGTGGGCTACTTCCGCTGGACAGGCGGCAAGCGCATCTTCCGCATGGCGCCGCTGCATCACCATTTCGAGCTCAAGGGCGTGCCGGAATCCAAGATCATCATCAGGTTCTGGATATTGTCCATCCTGCTGGGGCTGGTGGCCCTGTCCGTTCTGAAACTGCGTTGAGGAAGCGAAGATGGCACTGGAACATGTCCGTGGCCCACGGCCACAACCGGGCGAGTTCGCCGTGGTGGTCGGCGCCGGACGTTCGGGCATTGCCGCCACGCGGCTCTTGCGCGGGCTTGGCGCGCGCGTCCGCCTGCTCGACAAAAAGACGGACGCGCTGAGCGCCCCCCAGGTGGCGGAACTGCGCGCGGCCGGCGTGGATGTCCAACTGGGCGGGCATACGCCGGAACAGTTCGCGGGCGCGGCCTGGGTGATCCCCAGTCCGGCGCTGCCCGTGGCCGCCGTAGAGCCGCTGATTGCCGCCGGAAACGGGGCCGGCCGGAAGGCGCCGGAAATCCTGGCCGAGATGGAACTGGCCTGGCGCTGTCTGGATGATGAGCCCGTGCTCGCCGTCACGGGCACCAGCGGCAAGACCACCACGGCTTCCCTGGCGGCGGCCATGCTTCAGGCCCAGGGCTATACGGTCTTTCTCGGTGGCAATATCGGTACGCCGCTTTCGGAATATGTGCTTGCCGGGCGCAAGGCCGATGTTCTGGTGCTGGAGATCTCCAGCTTCCAGCTTCAGGGCTGCACCACCTTTTGCCCCCGCGCGGGCATCCTGCTGAATATTTCTCCCAACCACCTGGATTATCACAAGGACATGGCCGAATATGTGGAAGCCAAATTCCGCCTGTTCCGCTGCCAGGACGACGGGGATCTTGCCGTTCTGGGCGAGGGGGTGCGCGACCTGGTGGCATCGTGGCCCGTGCGGGGCCGGAAGGTCTGGGTGGGGGAGGGGCCTTCGCGCTTTCCGCGCAGCGGCCTTATGGGCGCGCATAACGCCTTCAATGCCGAAGCCGCGTGGCAGGCCTGCCGTCTTTTTGGCGTGAGCGAGGCCAACGCCGCGCGCGCGGTGGCGGACTTCCGGCCGTTGCCGCACCGTCTTGAGCGTGTGGCGGAGCGCGGGGGCGTGCTCTTTGTCAATGATTCCAAGTGCACCACCGTGGCCGCGCTTGAGGTGGCGTTGCGCGCCTTTGACCAGCCGGTGCGCCTCTTGTGCGGCGGCAAGTTCAAGGGCGGCGACCTTGCGTCGCTCGCGCCGCTGGTGCGCGAAAAGGTCGTCCAGATCGGCCTCTTCGGCGCCAGCCGGGAGGTGTTTGAACGCGCCTGGACGGGAAGTGCGCCCATGAGCTGGCATGCCGCCCTGCGCGAGGCCGTGGCGGAGCTCGCGGCCGCGGCGGCGCCGGGGGATGCCGTCCTGCTTGCCCCGGCCACCTCCAGTTTCGACCTGTACAAAAACTATATGGCCCGTGGCGACGATTTCAAACGCATTGTGGGGGAACTGGCATGAAGAATGTCTTTGTGAGCGCGTCCAGGGGGGGCGCGGTCCCCAACCGCCAGGCGCAGGACAACGGCCAGGCGTCTTTTGACTGGTGGCTGTTCACCATCACCCTGGCCATTCTCGCCGTGGGGCTCGTCATGGTGCTGTCCGCCAGCGGCATCGTCGCCGAACAGGCCAATGGCGACAAGTACTATTTCTTCAAGCGCCAGATCCTCTTTGCGGCGCTCGGCGGCGTGGCGCTCTGGTGCGCGGCGCTCCTCCCCCGGCACTGGCTGTACCGGCTCCAGTATCCGGCGCTCTTTTTCGCCCTGCTGCTTGTCCTCATCACGCTTTCGCCGCTGGCGCCCTCCATCAACGGCGCCAAGCGCTGGATCCGCATCGGGCCCCTCTCCATCCAGCCCATGGAGTTTGTCAAGATCGCCCTGGCGCTCTATCTCGCCTATTTCATGAGCACCAAGCAGCAGCTCATCAAGACCTTCAGCCGGGGCGTCATCCCGCCCTTTGCCGTGACCGGGCTCTTCTGCTTCCTGCTCCTGCTCCAGCCGGATTTCGGCAGCGCCGTCGTTCTGGCGGGCATCCTCTTTTTCATGTGCGTGGCCGGCGGCACGCGCTTCATCTACATTTTCTTCTCTCTGGCGCTTGCCTGCGCGGGCGCCATGGCCCTCGCCATTGCCGAGCCGTACCGCTTGCGGCGCCTGCTGGCATTCCTTGATCCGTTCCAGGACGCGCACAATACGGGCTACCAGCTCGTCCAGTCGCTCCTGGCCATCGGTTCGGGGAGCTTTTTCGGCGTGGGCGTGGGCGCGAGCCGTCAGAAAATGTTCTACCTGCCCGAAGCGCACAACGACTTCATCATGGCCGTGCTCGCCGAGGAGATGGGCTTTGTGGGCGTGAGCATCGTCATGGCCCTGTTTGCCCTGCTGTTCTGGCGCTGCTACCGCATCATCATGGGCCAGCGGGAACTGCGGGACCGCTTTACGGCCTTCGGCATCACCACCATCCTTGTCATGGGCGCGGTAATGAACCTTGCCGTGGTCATGGGCGTGGCGCCGCCCAAGGGCGTGCCCATGCCGCTCATGAGCTACGGCGGCAGCAACCTGATGGCGACCATGCTCTGCGTGGGCCTTTTGCTCAACTTCTCACGCACGGCGGGCGCATGGACAAGATCCTCCTGACCACGGGCGGCACGGGCGGCCATATTTTCCCCGCCCTTGCCGTCGCCGAGGAACTGCGCAGGCGCAGGCCGGGAGCGGACCTGCTCTTCGTGGGCTCGCAGTATGGCCCTGAGGGCAGGCTCTGCGCCCAGGCGGGCATTCCGTTCGCGGGCTTGCCGGTGCGCGGGGTTCTCGGCCGGGGTGTGCGCGCCCTGGGCGCGGCGGCGCGCATGAGCCTGGCCGTGGGCAGGGCTGTGGCCCTGGTGCGCGGGTTTCGGCCTGATGCTGTGGCGGGGTTCGGCGGCTACGCGGCCTTTGCGCCCATGCTGGCGGGGCGGCTTTTGGGCGTGCCCTGCCTTTTGCATGAGCAGAACGCCGTGGCGGGCACGAGCAACCGCCTGCTTGCCAGGCTGGCGCGGAAGGTCTGCGTTTCCCTCCCGGATACCCAGGGCTTCCCGCCGGAAAAATGCGTCCTCACCGGCAACCCCGTCCGCGCGGCCATTGCCGGCGTGGCGCAACGGCGCGGGAACGAAAGCGGGCGCGGCACGCGCAGATTGCTCGTTCTGGGCGGCTCCCAGGGGGCGCACAGCCTCAATCTTCTTCTGCCCGGCCTGCTGGAGCGCCTGAAGGCCGGGGATGTGGAGATCCGGCACCAGTGCGGCCAACGGGATCTTGCGGCAACGCGCGCGGCCTATGCGGAGCACGGGTATGCGGCCGCCTGCGTGAGCGCGTTCATTGATGATATGGCGGAAGCCTACGCCTGGGCGGACCTTGTGCTGTGCCGCGCCGGAGCGAGCACCGTGGCCGAGGTGTGCGCCGCGGGGCTTCCGTCCGTTCTTGTGCCGTTCCCGGCGGCCATTCATGACCATCAGACGCGCAACGCCACGGTGCTTGCGCGCGCGGGCGCCGCGCTGCTTGTGCAGGAGCGCGATTTCGGGAACACGGACATGGGTGCCCTGCTTGGCGACCTTTTGCGCGATGCCGCCAGACGGGACGACATGGCCCGCGCCGCCCTGGCCCTGGCCTGTCCGGACGCGGCCGCGGCGGTGGCGGACGCTGTCGAGACGGTGGCGCGCTGAAGGGAAACGGCCCCGGCTGGGCGGGGACGGATTTTTTTGCATGGGGGAGAGATGAAGAGCAAGGTTCGGCGTATCCACATGGTGGGCATTGGCGGCGCGGGCATGAGCGGCATTGCCGAGGTCCTGCTCAGCGAGGGCCACGAGATCTCCGGCTCGGACATGGCGGAGTCCTCCGTGGTGCGCCATCTGCGCGAGCTTGGGGCCACGGTGGCCGTGGGCCATGCGGCGGAAAATGTGGGCAATGTCCAGGTGCTCGTCAAATCCACGGCCATTGCCGATGACAACCCCGAAGTGGTTGAGGCGCGGCGGCGCAATATCGCGGTCATCCCCCGCGCGGAAATGCTCGCCGAGCTCATGCGCCTGCGCCAGGGCGTGGCCATTGCGGGCACGCACGGCAAGACGACCACCACCTCGCTCACGGCATCCATTTTCGATACGGCCGGTCTTGACCCCACGGTCATCATCGGCGGGCGGCTCAATGTCTACGGCGCCAACGCGCACCTGGGACACGGGGACTACCTCATCGCCGAGGCGGACGAATCCGACGGATCGTTCCTGTGCCTGCTGCCGATCGTCAACATCGTCACCAATGTGGACGACGACCATATGGATCACTACCAGAGCCGCGAAGCCCTGGACGATGCCTTTGTCCGCTTCATGAACAAGGTGCCGTTCTACGGCATGAACATCGTCTGCGGCGATGACCCCGGCGTGCGCGCCCTTTTGCCCAGGGTCAAGCGGCCCGTGGCGACCTATGGATTTGCCGAGGGCAACGACCTGCGCGCGGAGCCGCTGGAGTGCGGGCCGCGCAGCCGCTTTGCCGTCTGGCAGGACGGGCGCAGGCTGGGCGAGGTGACGCTGCCGCAGCCTGGGCGGCACAATATCCTCAATGCCCTGGCCGCCATCGGAGCCGCGCTGGTGGCGGACATTGAGTTTTCCGTGTGCGCGGCCGGCCTTGAAGGCTTTCGCGGCGTGGGGCGCCGCTTCGAGTTCAGGGGGGAGCGTGACGGCGTGACCGTGGTGGACGACTACGGCCATCACCCCGCCGAGATTGCGGCCACCTTGCGTACCGCGCGGGAAGTCTTTCCGGGGCGCCGCATCGTGGCGGCGTTCCAGCCGCACCGTTTCAGCCGCACCCAGGCGCATTTTGGCGAATTCTGCAAGGTGTTCGAGCTGGCCGATGCCCTCCTGCTCACGGAGATTTACGCCGCTTCGGAAAAGCCCATTCCCGGCGTGTCGGGCCAGAGCCTTGCCGAGGGCATCCAGCAGGTCTGCGGCACGCCCATGCGCTATTGTCGCACCCTGGACGAGCTGCGCGGCGCTCTTGATGAAACTCTGCGGCCCGGCGACGTGCTCCTCACCCTGGGCGCGGGGTCCATCACCCGCATTGGGCCTGCCTGGCTCGAAGGAACGACCCATGCGTGAGATCCCCGCGCCGCTCCTTGCCGAGCGCACCACCCTGCGCCTTGGCGGCACGGCCATTGCCGAGCTTGTGCTTGAAACCTGCGAGGATGTGCCGGCTCTGGGCGAACGCCTTGCCGCCCTGGGCGGCGAACCGCTGTTCATCGGCCGGGGCAGCAACCTTCTGGCCGGGGATGGGGAGCTGCCGCTGGTGCTCGTGCGTCCGGACTTTACCTGGGGGCCGGAGATCGTCGGCGTCCGCGAAGGGAAAACGCTTGTCCGGGCCGGAGCGGGCGTGCCGCTTCCGCGTCTGCTGCGTTTTTGCGCGGCCAGCGGCCTGAGCGGTCTGGAAGGGCTTGCCGGCATACCGGGCAGTGTCGGCGGCGCGGTCGCCATGAACGCGGGCTCCTTCGGCGTGGAGACATGCGACCGCGTGGAGCGCCTGAAGATCGCGCTGGAGGGCCGGATCCTGGATGTGGAGGCTTCCGCGCTCAGGGCCGGATACAGGACGCTGTGCATCGAGGGCGTTCCGGAGGAGAAAAAGAGGGATTTTCTTGTGCTGGAAGCCATATTTGGCTTGACCACAGGCACAAAGGATGGCATTGCTAAACGCATGCGTCTCAACTTTCTTGAGAAAAAGTCTAAACAGCCGGTCACGGCCTGGAGCGCGGGTTGCGCGTTCAGGAATCCGGCGCCCGGAGTGGCGGCGGGCAGGCTCCTGGAACTTGCGGGGTTCCGGGGGCGGCGGTTGGGAGGCATGGCGTTTTCGTCCCTGCATGCCAATTTTCTGGTGCATGAAGGCGGGGGCAGCGCGCAAGCGGCGTTGACGCTCCTTTCCGAAGCGCGGGAGGCGGTGCGCCGGCGTTTCGGCCATGAGCTGGAGCCGGAGGTCAGGATAGTGCCGTGCCGTCGGCCTTGAGACGGAGCGGCCGCAAGTCCCGCAATGTGTATACGACGCCGAAAGAGGCGCGGTTTGCGGGGCTTGCGCGTGTGCTTTCCTCCCTGCGGCTGCCGGGCTCCCGGCGCGCGGGAGGTCCCCCTTCGGGCGGCAGGCGCGGCGGTTCCGCCCGCATGCGGAATCTGGCCGTGGGCGCTCTGGTGCTGCTGGTGGCGGGGCTGACGCTGGCGGGGATATGCGCCGTTTCGCTCTGGCTCTACGGCAAGGCGCTGACGAGTGATTTTTTCGCCACAAAGCATGTGGATGTGGCGGGCAATGTGCGGCTTACACGCGAAATGGTGCTCCAGTATGGGGGCATCGGTGAGGGGGACAACAGTCTGGCGGTGAGCATCGCCGAGGTGGAACGCAACCTGCGTGATACCCCGTGGGTGGAAGAGGCTTCGGTCAAGCGGCTGCTGCCGGACAGGTTTGTCATCAAGCTCAAGGAGCGGATGCCTTCGTTCTGGGTGCACAAGGACGGCGTGCTGTATTACGCCAACGAGCGCGGCGGCATCATCGCCCCGGTGGAGAGCAAGAACTTTCTTTCCCTGCCGACCCTGCGCATCGAACCCGGAGCCGAGGAGGCGACGCCCTACCTCGCGCGATTGCTCAAGGATGTGCAGGGGGGCGGCCTGCCCATCGAGGCGGGCGCCATCGCCCAGGTGACGCTGAGCCCGGCGCGCGGCGTGGAGCTGTATCTGGAAGACCGGGAAATGCGCCTTTCCATTGCCACTGACGACTGGGAGGGCAATCTTGCCCGGTTGGGCATGGCCCTGGGGGATCTGGCGCGGCGGCACGAACTTGGCGGCGTGCGCGAAGCGCGCGCAGTGGACGGAAACGTCTGGGTGATCCGCAGCCAGCCTGCGCGCCAGTGAATGGGGGACGCCCCGCGGCGTCCCAGGCTTCTGAGGAGAGGGAGATGAACAAATCCGCGCTCATCGTCGGCCTTGACATCGGAACGACGAAAATCTGCGCCGTTGTGGGAGAACTGACCGATACGGGCCAGGTGGATGTGGTCGGCATCGGCACCAGCGTCTCCACAGGGCTGCGGAAGGGCGTGGTGGTCAACATCGAACAGACCGTCCAGTCCATCCGCAAGGCGGTGGAAGACGCGGAACTCATGGCCGGCTGCCAGATCCATTCGGTCTATGTGGGCATTGCCGGCAGTCATATCATGGGCATCAACAGCCATGGCATCATCGCCGTCAAGGGCGGCGAGGTGACCCAGCGCGATGTGGACCGCGCCCTGGATGCCGCGCGGGCGGTGGCCATCCCCCTGGACAGGGAGGTCATCCACATCCTGCCGCAGGAATACATCGTCGACAGCCAGCGCGGCATTGCGGACCCGCTCGGTATGGCGGGCGTGCGCCTTGAGGTGGACGTGCATATCGTCACCGGCGCCGTTTCGTCGGCACAGAACATTGTGCGTTCCTGCCACCGCAGCCAGCTTGAGGTTTCCGACATCGCCCTGGAATCCCTCGCGTCGGCCAAGGCCGTCCTCACCGAAGAGGAGCGCGAGATCGGCGTGGCCCTGGTGGATCTGGGCGGTGGCACCACGGATATTGCCATCTTTGCCAATGATGCCATCAAGCATACGGCGGTGCTTGCCCTGGGCGGCCAGAATCTTTCCAATGACATCGCCTTTGGCCTGCGCACGCCGGTTGCCGCGGCGGAAAAAATCAAGGTCAAATACGGCTGCGCCCTGACGGACCTGCTTGGTCCGGGCGACGAGCTGATCGAGGTGCCCAGCGTGGGCGGCCGGGAACCGCAGCGCCTTTCGCGCCGTCTGCTGACGGAGATTTGCGAACCCCGCATGGAGGAGATCCTCTATCTTGTGGACCAGTCGCTGGAGCGCTCCGGCTACAAGAAGCTCATCGGTGCGGGTGTGGTGCTGACCGGGGGGACGGCCCTCATGGACGGCTGTCAGGAGCTTGGCGAACAGATTTTCGGGCTGCCCACGCGCATTGGCTATCCGCGCAATGTGACGGGCCTCAAGGATGTGGTCAACAGCCCCAAGTTTTCCACGGCCGTGGGCCTCTTGCGCTACGGGGCGGAACGGGAGCTTTCGGGCCAGAAAAAATTCAGCGTGCGCAACGAGACGGGCATTTTCGATGGCGTTCTCGCGCGCATGAAGAAATGGTTTTCGGATATTTCCTAGAGCATTCCCGCAATTTCATTGCGAAAATGCTCTGGACACCAGGCGCCGCGCCAACGGCGCCACAGGCGGGCAAAACGGGGACAGCAACCAAGGAGAGGGGAGATGACGCAGTCCATTGTTGACGATATCGACACCAGCATGTCCGGAAACGCGAAAATCAAGGTCATCGGTGTCGGTGGTGGCGGGGGGAATGCCGTGCGTCACATGATCGATTCCGGTCTGCGTGGAGTGCAGTTCGTCTGCGCCAATACCGACCTTCAGGCGCTGAACAAGAATGACAGGGCGCTCAAGGTGCAGCTTGGCGAAAAGCTCACCAAGGGGCTTGGCGCCGGCGCCAACCCCGCCATCGGGCGTGAGGCCGCCGTGGAAAGCGTCAACGCCATCCGCGAGGCCATCGGCGATGCGGACATGGTCTTCGTCACGGCCGGTATGGGCGGCGGCACAGGCACGGGCGCCGCGCCGGTGGTGGCGCAGGCCGCCAAGGAGCTGGGGGCGCTCACCGTGGGCGTTGTCACCACGCCGTTCAGCTGGGAGGGCGTCAAGCGCAAGCGCGCGGCCGAAGCCGGGCTTGAGGAATTCCGCAAGCATGTGGACTGCCTGATCACCATCCCCAATGACCGGCTGCGGACCGGCGCGCCCAAGATGTCCAAGGTGCCGTTCACGGAAATGCTCCAGCGCGCCAACGATGTGCTCTATTATGCGGTCAAGGGCATTTCCGATGTCATCGTCAGCGAGGGCCTGATCAATCTTGATTTTGCCGATGTGCGCACCACCATGAGCGAAGCCGGGCCCGCGCTCATGGGCACGGGCATGGCCTCCGGCGAAAACCGCGCCCGCGAGGCGGCGCAGCGGGCCATCAGCAGTCCGCTTCTTGATGATGTCTCGCTGGAGAGCGCCAAGGCCATCCTCTACAACATCACCGCGCCCATGGACATCACCGCCGAGGAGATCGAAGAGATCGGCACCATGATCGGCGAGGCCGCCCCCGAAGAAGCCAACATCATCTTTGGCGTTGTGTTTGACGAAACCATCGGCGACGAGCTGCACCTGACGGTCATCGCCACGGGCATTGAGCCCGTGCAGGCCCAGGCCGAGCCCGAAGCCGCGCCTGAAGGTCAGGCCAAGGTGACGGACTTCCGTCAGCCTGGGCCGGACGCCATGGCCACGCCGGCGCGTCCCCGCCGTCTCCAGCAGGGGAGCTTGGTGCGCACCGCCGAAGCCGCCGGCGACGAGCGCGCGCCGCGCCCCTCACGCCGGGCCGAGGTGGAGCGCTGGTACGAGGAGAAGAATACGCGCCCCCCCTATCTGCTCAAACGGGAAGCCCTGGGGCAGCAGACGCGCCGCCCGCATCGTCCGGGACACGATGATTTCATCTATGATGAAGATGACTTCGAGATCCCGACGTTCATCAGGAGCCAGCCCAACTAGAGCGTTTTCGCAATGAAATTGCGTGAACGCTCTGGCGGACGCGGGAGCGGACGCCCGCGCCGTAATAAGGCGGAAAACCACGCTTTTCCGCCGAAATGGAGACGGCGAAACCTGAGGAAAATATCTATAAGGCAGATATTTTCATCAACAAAATGCTCTAGACCTTTTTTCTCGCGCATGGGGCCTGGGCGTCACAGCCGCTACGCGCCCCGCTGCGGAAGCATCGAATCAATAACTTTTCAGGGCTTGCCTCTTCGGCCCTGAAATGCCCGCCGGGAGCCCCATTGGGGGGCTCCCAGTGCGGTGTGTTTTTGGAGCGTTTACGCAATTTTTTTGCGAAAACGCTCCGGCGGCTGCGGGAGCAGACGCCCGCGCCGTAATAAGGCGGAAAACCACGCTTTTCCGCCGAAATGGAGGCAGCGAAACCTGAGGAAAATCTCTGTCTTGCAGATATTTTCCTCAGCAAAATGTTCTAAAAGACCGAGGCTGCCATGTCCTTTTTCGGCCCCAGAGACGCTGAAACCTCGCTGCCCTGTCCCAAGTGCGGCGCCCCGCTGCATATCGAACGCTCCTGCCATGAGGTCCGCATGCGCTGCCCCGCGTGCGGCGCGCAGTATCCCCTCAAAGACTTCATTGGCAACGCTGACGATGCCATGGAGCGTTTTCTCGAAAACGTCTATTGTGACCGGATCTAACGCCTTTTCCGAGGTTATGTTGTACAATGCGATTGATGGATAATTGCGGCATTGTCCGCACAGCGCAAGGGCATCATCAACCAAAAAGTATATAACGCCTTTTCCGAATATCTCTCACAGAATTTTTAGCAGAAAAATGCCCTACGGGGCGTCAAAGCGGTCGAAGGTGAGCGTCAGGCCCGCGCGTCCCTGCGTTGCCGAGCGCAGGGACGTGGAAAAGCCGAAAAGCCGCCGCAACGGGGCCGTGCCACGCAGGAGCTTGTGCCCGGCCTGGTCCTCCACATCTTCCACCTTGCCCCCGGCCGTGGTGAAAAGGCCGATGGCCGCGCCCAGAAATTCCTCCGGCACGGTGATGCCGGTTTTCATGATCGGTTCCAGCACGAGGGGAGCCGCCGCCGTGAGCGCCTCGCGCAGGGCCTGGGCCGCGGCCATCCGGCAACCGGGGATCGTGGTGAGCCCTTCGCTGCGCTCCACCTTTGTCAGCACCACATCCACGTCCACCACGGGCCAGCCTGTCTGCACGCCGCTTTGCAGCCCGTCGCGCACGCCTTCCAGCGCGGCCTCAAGAAAGGCCGGCGGCAGGAGCTTGCGCGCCTCCCGTTCCTCGGCCGGCAGAAAATCGCCCACCTGCACGCGGTTGCCCGCATGCCGCTCCCTGGGGCTGACGCGCAGGGCAATCGCCCCCTGCTGCCGCTCCTTGCCGAATTCCCGGTCAAAGACCACATCGGCTTCCGCCTCGCGGCTCACCGTCTCGCGCAGCACCGCCTGCGGCTGGCCCGCGCGCGGGCTGATGCCATATTCGCGCCGCATGCGTTCCAGGAGCACATCCAGATGGAGCTCGCCCATGCCGGAAACCATGCGCAGGCCGGAATCCTCGTCCAGGCTGACCGTGAGCGTGGGATCCTCCGCGGCATAGCGTTCAAGGGCCTCGTCAAGGGTCTTGCCTTCATCGGCATTGCGCGGCTCAAGGGCGAGCGTGATGACCGGCGGCTGCACGGCAATGGGCTCCAGGCGCGCATCACGTCCGCGTCCGCAGCAGGTGTCGCCCGTATGGGCGGAACGCAGGCCGACAAGCGCGGCAATATCGCCGGTGCCGACGCTTTCGAGCTGCTCCCGTCTGTCGGCATGCAGGCGGAAGATGCGGCCCACACGTTCCGCCTGCTCGTGCGCGTTGCCCTCCCTGTCGGTTCCGAGCACGCGCACCGTGTCACCTTCCCGGATGCTCCCGGCGTAGACGCGGGCGAAGGCGAGCTTGCGGCCGTTTTCCACCAGCACCTTGAAGACGAGCGCGGCAACGGGCGCATCAGGATCAGGCTCGATGCGCGTTGTGCCGCCGTTCGGCATCGTCCCCACGGGCGGCGGCACATCGAGGGGGGAGGGGAGGTAGTCGCGCACGCCGTCCAGCAGGGGCTGCACGCCCATGTTGCGAAGCGCCGAACCGCAAAAGGCCGGCACCAGAGCGCGCGCCAGCGTGGCGCGGCGCAGGGCCGCGCGGATGTCGGCCTCTTCGGGAGCACCCTCAAGCCAGAGTTCCAGAAATGTATCGTCCGCCTCGGCAAGGCGCTCCAGCAAGGTTTCGCGCCAGGGGGCCGCCATGGCCGCCTCTTCGGGAGACCACGGCACGCGCGTTACGGTGCTTCCCTGATCGGCGTCGCTGAAGGTCACGGTCTCGCCCGTGATGAGGTCCAGAATTCCGGCAAAAGCGTCGCCTTGGCCGAGCGGCGCGGTCACGGCCACGGCATTGGCCTTGAGCCTGGCGCGCATGGCCGCGAGCACGGCGGCGAAATCCGCGCCCGGCCTGTCCATCTTGTTGACAAAGGCGATCTTGGGCACGCCAAAATGTTCGGATTGCCGCCAGACAGTTTCGGATTGCGGCTCCACGCCGCCAACAGCGCAGAAGACGCCCACGGCCCCGTCGAGCACGCGGAGGCTGCGCTCCACCTCAATGGTGAAATCCACATGGCCCGGTGTATCAATGATGTTGAGGGTGGCCCCACCCCAGTGGCAGGTGGTGCAGGCCGAGGCAATGGTAATGCCCCGTTCCTGTTCTTCAGGCATGTAGTCCATGGTGGCCGAGCCGTCATGCACTTCGCCCATGCGGTGGATCTTGCGGCTGTAAAAGAGCATCCGCTCGGAAAGCGTGGTCTTGCCCGCGTCAATATGGGCGATGATCCCGATGTTCCGGATGGCGCGTATGGCCCGGAGGACGGGGCTGGAAGCGGTGTCGGGGCGCGTGTGGTCGGCTGAGGGCATGGGGCGGCCTCCGGTGCGCCGTGGCGCGGTTCAGGATGTGACGGCGCTCTCCGTGGGGAGCGGCGCCCAGGTGGCGAACGCCTGCCGGGAAACAGTAAAAAATTTCGGCTCCAGGTCCGGGTGCAGCCAGAACCCTTCACACCCCGGACAGAGGGTCAGCGGCGCATCGGGGACGCCCCCGGCGTCGGCCCGGAAGACGGCATCCGCCGGGGTGGCCGTCAGCGCGGCGTCAACGGCGGCGGCTCCATGGGCGAAGGCGAGGAGTTCGCGGTCGATAGGGGCCGCCTCCTCCACGCGCAGACGCGGAGGGCGCTGCTCTTCATGGCAGGGGATGCCCTGTTTCCGGATGGCCGGGGCAAGAGTTTCCAGTTCTCCGCCATGGAGCACCACCACGCGGCCCCGCGGGCCGGGGGCGGCGGCAAGGGCGTCAAGGAGCGTGGCGAAGCGCCCGGCGTCAAGGCGGAAAATGTCTTCCACGCCGCTGAGTTCAAGGCTGACCAGAGCGGCTGCCTGCGGATCGCCCCCAAGGCAGACAGCCCCCACACGCGGCACACCGGCCAGCAGGGCGGCGGCGCAGGCGGCCGTGAGGCGCGCCGCCGCCGCATAGGCGGGGGAAAAGACGATGAGCGCCCAGGGCGCGGGAACGCACGAGCGGACGCGCGCAAAGCCCAGGCGGTCGTGGCGCGCCGTGTCGTCAACGCGCGTCACGCGTTCGCCGAAATGGAAGTGGGCCAGGGCAAGGCCGGTCTTGAGGGCCGCCCGGAAGCGTGGCGGCGTGGCCTCGTACGCCGAGGCGGCCAGAGCGTCATCCACCCGCGCCGCCTCCAGCCATGCGGGCCATGAGGCGGGGAGCGCGGGCGCGCCGCTTCCGGCGCTATGGGCGGCAGCCGTCATCAGCGGGCGCCTTCCGCGCTGGCGGCCGTATCGGTGCCGGCTTCCGCCAGCCAGCGGCGGAAATCCTCCAACTGGTGTTCCACGGAGCGCGGCCCCGTGCCGCCGGGCGTTTCCCTGCGCCGGACGGCGGCGGCGTACTGGAGCACATCGTACACATCGCCGCCAATACGCGGGGAGAGCGCCTGAAGTTCGGCAATGGTCAGCTCTTCCAGGCTCTTCCCGGCGCGTTCCGCCGCTGCCACGGCCTGGCCGGTGACGTGGTGCGCCTCGCGGAAGGGGAGGCCGCGCGCCACGAGATAGTCGGCCAGTTCCGTGGCGTTGAGGAAGCCCGCCCTGCAGGCGTCACGCATGCGGCCGACGCGGAATTCCAGCTCTCCGAGCATGGCCGCCATGATGGCCACGGAGGCTGAAACCGTGGCATTGGCGTCAAGAAAGCCTTCCTTGTCTTCCTGCATGTCGCGGTTGTAGGCAAGCGGAAGGCCTTTCATGACCGTGAGCAGCCCCATGAGCGCGCCGTAAACGCGGCCGGTCTTGCCGCGCATGAGTTCCGCCACGTCGGGATTCTTTTTTTGCGGCATGATGGACGAGCCGGTGGAAAAGGTGTCCGGCAGGCGCACGAACCCGAAGGCCGGATTGGCCCAGAGCACGATCTCCTCGCAGAGGCGTGAAAGGTGCATCATGACGGTGGCTGCGTCGAAGAGCGCCTCCAGCACAAAATCCCTGTCCGAAACGGCGTCCATGGAATTGGTGAGGATGCCGGGAAAGCCCACTTCCGCCGCCACACTTTCAGGGTCGAGCGGGTAGGTCGTGCCCGCCAGGGCCGCCGCGCCCAGGGGGGAGATGCGGACCCGCGCAAGGGTGTCTTCCAGACGGCCCGCATCGCGCCGGAACATCCAGGCATAGGCGAGCAGATGCTGGGCGAGGCTCACGGGCTGGGCGGGCTGAAGGTGGGTGTAGCCGGGGAGCAGATCGTCCCTGTGTTCGCCCGCGCGGCGCACCAGGGCCCCGCAGAGGGCGACGAGCCCGCTGCGCCAGCCCTCCAGCGCGTCCGCCACAAAGAGGCGGAAGGTCAGGGCCACCTGGTCGTTGCGGCTGCGGCCCGTATGGAGCTTCTTGCCCGCTTCGCCGATCAGCTCGGTGAGGCGGGCCTCAATGTTCATATGCACATCTTCCAGCGCGGGCTTCCAGACGAAGCTCCCGGCGCGGATCTCTTCGGCCACCGCGTCCAGGCCCTCCACGATGCGGTCGGCCTCGTCAGGCGTGATGACGCCCTGGCGCCCCAGCATGCGGGCGTGCGCTCTGGAGGCGCGGATGTCCTGCCGCCAGAGGGCGCGGTCATAGCGCTGCGAATCGGTATACGCGGCCACGGCCTCCGCCGGGCCGGCACTGAAGCGGCCACCCCAGGTGCTGTTGGTGTGCGATGGCATCCTGTTTCTCCCCCGTGCCTGAGAGTCTGTTCCCCTGCGCGTGGAGGCGCCCCTGAAGGGCGCCTCCCGAAAGCGCCTACTTGCCCGCCCGGTCGCGCACGGCGGCAAACAGGCCAAGGCGCAGGCCATTCAGGCGGATGAACCCGGCCGCGTCCTTGTGGTCGTAGTTGCCGCCTTCAAAGGTGGCAAGGTCCTCGGAAAAGAGCGACACGGGCGAGGTGCGCGCCAGGGGCCAGACGCCGCCCTTGTAGAGCTTGGCGCGCACGGTGCCGGTGACGTTTTCCTGCGACTTGTCGAAAAACGCCTGCATGGCCTCGCGTTCCGGCGAGAACCAGTAGCCGTTGTACACGGCATGCGAATAGGGCACGGCGAGCATGTCGCGGATGGCGAGCAGCTCGCGGTCCATGCAGATGCCTTCAAGGTCGCGGTGCAGGGCGTAGAGCAGGGTACCGGCGGGATTTTCATAAACGCCGCGGCACTTCATGCCCACATAGCGGTTCTCCACCATGTCGTCACGGCCGATGCCGTTGCGCCCGGCCATATCCGCCAGGGTGCGGATCAGGGCATAGGGCGAAAGGCGTTCGCCATTGACGGAGACCGGATTGCCCGCCTCAAAGCCCACTTCGATGATCTCCGGCGTGTCCGGAGCCTGTTCCACAGGCACGCAACGCTCGTGGCAGGATTCGTGCGGCGCGTTGCCCGGATTTTCCAGCTCGCTGCCCTCAAAGCTCGTGTGGAGCATGTTGGCGTCCATGCTGTAGCGTTTGGCGCCGCTGGAAATGGGGATGCCATGCTTTTCGGCGAAGGCGTTGAGCGCCGTGCGCGACATGAGGTCCCACTCCCGCCAGGGCGCGATGACCCGGATATCCGGCGCCAGGGCCTTGGCCGCGAACTCGAAGCGCACCTGATCATTGCCCTTGCCGGTGGCGCCATGGGCGATGGCGTCCGCGCCCTCGGCGCGGGCCACGTCAATGAGCGCCTTGGTGATGCAGGGCCGGGCGATGGAGGTGCCGAGCATGTAGCGGTTTTCGTACCGCGCGGCGGCCCGGTTCATGGGGAAGATGAAGTCGCGCGCCAGTTCCTCGCGCAGGTCCAGCACATAGGCCTTGGCGGCGCCGGTACGCAGGGCCTTTTCCTCAACGCCCGCCAGATCCTCCGGCTGTCCCAGGTCGGCGGTGACGGTGATGACCTCGCAGCCATAGGTGACGATGAGCCATTTCAGGATGACCGAGGTATCAAGCCCCCCCGAATAGGCAAGAACAACTTTTTTGATTTCGGACATGCTGCACTCCCTTTGTGTTGGCCCCGCAGTATTGTCCAATTCCTTCCGTGGCGCAAGCCCGGCGGCGTGGTGGCCGTGGCGCGCGGGATGCGGCCGGCGGCCCGGAATCAGCAAAAAGTGTGCGACGCGGTGTCTGTGGGGGGATCAGAAAAGAAAAAATCAACAACAGGCGTAAAAAACAGCTTGTTATTGATGATTTTCCCTGCTAGGTTGTTTCCGGGTTTCGCTGCAACCTTCCCGCATGTTCTGCGTACGGCCCGTGCCAACCGGTACGGGTGCCCCAAACCGCGAGGATGCCATGGCCCCTCTGCCCGCCTCTCCCCGGAAGTCCGGCGACGATGCCGCCCAATGTCTGAACCGGCTCATGCGCGCGCTTGACGTTGCCAGCGATGCGGAGCTTGCGCGCGCGCTCGGCATTACGCCGCAATCCGTCAATGGCGCGCGCAGGCGCCGCGAGGTGCCTCCGGCCTGGGTCCAGGCCTGCGCCGCGCAGACCGGCGTCAATGCCCACTGGCTCTTTTTCGGGCGCGGCCCCGCGCGCCTGCCGGAAGCCGGGGCCGGTGAGCTTCCGTGCGCGCCCGCGGACTGCGAGAGCGACCTTGTCACCATCCCGCTGGCCGAGGCGCGGCTTTCGGCGGGCACGGGCAGCCTTGAGGTCAGCGCCGCCCAGGAGGGCGGCTATGCGTTCCGCAGCGATTTTTTGCGCCGCAAGGGCAATCCGCGCCGCATGGTGCTCATGCGCGTTTCCGGTGACAGCATGGTCCCGGAAATTTTCGACAATGACGTGGTCCTGCTCGACCAGGGCCAGACGGACATCACCCCCGGCCGGCTCTACGCCGTGGGCTTTGAGGATGCCATTTACATCAAGCGGGTGGACAAGCTCCCCGGCAAGGTCGTCCTGCACAGCGCCAATCCGGCCTATCCGCCGTTGAGCCTTGATCTGCGCGGCGACGGCGCGGACCAGTTCCGCGTGATCGGGCGCGTGCTCTGGTCCGGGCGCGAATACCGCTGACGCCGTTTCGTCCGCGGTATCGGCGCCCGGAGCCCCCGCTTACGCCGGACGCACGCGGACCTTGTACTTGCGCAGGAAATCGGCGGGAAGGTAGGTCATCTTGGCCTGGCGCAAGCCTTCCTCATCCAGGTCCTGGGCGCGGTTGATCCAGCGCAGGCCGGCGCCCGCATGGCGCGCGAATTCGCAGTTCATGGCCTGATAGACGCCCTTGTAGCCGTTGAGCCCTTTCTCGAAGTGGACCCCCAGGCTTTCGTCATCCAGCCGCTCCCCCACGCTGAAGGCGATCATCCGGCCTTCCACATAGAGCGAAGCGCCGGTGAGGCCCCGGAAGGCATCCCAGTGGGTCAGGACGCGGTTGATGGCCTCGTTTTCCGCCAGCAGGGAGGGCGAATCACTGCACTCGTGCCACTGGCACCAGTCATCCTGAACGCCGAGCACATCCTCCAGCATGGCGTCGGTCACGCCACGGTAGTCCGGTTCGCCGTAGGTCTTGATGAAGCTGTTATAGTGGTTGCGTTTCTTGTGAAAGCGGTTCCCGGCGAGGGTCGCCAGTTCCTCCTGCCGGTAGAGATATTCCCACTGTCCCCGTTCCTCACCGGTTTCCACCAGTTCCGGGAGCGCCTTTTGCCAGATGTGGACAAGCGCTTCCGGCACACGGATGAACTCCCGGCCTGTGGTGCCGCCCACAGCGGGAAGCAGGGCCGTCCAGTCCACGGCATTCCAGTCGCCGATGGGAGCCCAGTTGCGCGGTTCCGGCCGTGTCTGGCGTATCCAGCACAGCCGGTCGGCAAAGCACCATTCAAGTCCGTAAAACTCCTGCCAGCCCCAGAGATTCGCCAGAGTATAGTCCAGCGAGCGGCGCGGCGTCACCCGCCAGAGGTCGTAATAGGCATCGGCATCGCTGAGGCTCACGGGAATGAAGTTGCGGTCCATATTCATTCTCCTTCGGCCATGTGCCGGGTGCATCCCGGCGCACGGCCACGGATGAGGGTTCAGTGGGAGCGGCGCTGCCGGTTCATGGCAAAGCGCGCCCAGTCGCAGCGAAGCACCACATAGAGCATGATCACGGTCTGGAGACACTGGGAAACGAGCATGGCGGCGAAAACGCCGGAGGCCGTGCCCCAGAGCCGGTGGCCGAGCAGCCAGCCCAGCGGCAGACGGACGAGCCAGAAGGTGCCCCCATAGACCAGCAGGTTGTAGTGCGTCGCTCCCGCGCCGACCATGATGCCGCCCATGACGGTGCTGGCAATGGAAAACGGCGTGGAAACAAGGTTGTAGGAAAGATAACTGACGATCTGGGCGCGGGTGGCCGCCTCCTGCGAGAGCAGGGCGGCAATGTCCGCCCGGAAGGGCCAGAGGACGAGCGCCACAAGACTCATGGCGCCGGCCGCAAGACCCACCAGGGGCAGGGACACGCGCTTGGCCTGCCCTGGGCGCCCTTCGCCCAGGCTGTTGCCCACCAGGACGGCCACGGTCATGTTGAAGGCCATGCCGGGCAGGAAGAGCAGGGCTTCGGCCCGCAGGCCGGCGGTGAGACCGGCCAGGGCGTGGACGCTGTCCACCGGAAGCGAGGCCACGAGCACAAAGAGCGTGAGATAGCCGGATTGCCAGACGATCTGCGCCGCCCCCGCCGGAAGCGCCACGCGCACGAGATAGGGCAGGCCCACGCGGAGCCAGCGCAGCGTGGGCACGGCGCGCCGCCGCAGATAGCCGGAGCGCACGAGCAGCAGGGTATTGCAGACCGCGCCCAGGCATTGCGCGCCGAAATTGCTCCAGGCAAGGCCCATGTAGCCGCAGTCGGGCAGGCCGAACCAGCCGAGGCCGAACCCCAGGCAGCCGAAAAGGTTGGCCGCGCAGACAAGGGCCGCCACCCAGAGCGGCGGCAGCACCAGGCGCGTGGCGCGGAAGATGACGCCCGTGGCGGAATACACATACTGCGCGGGCAGCATGAGCATGAAGACCTGCCACAGCTCGGCGGCGAGCGGCCGGATGGCCTCCGGCACCATGATGAGCCGCAGGATGCCGTCACCGAAGCTCCAGCCCAGAAGGGCCATGAGCAGGCCGAGACCAAGGCTTCCCAGCCAGGTGGCGGCCACATAGCGCTCGGCGCGGAGCACGCGGAACGCGCCCAGCGACTGGCTGATGGCCGCCGTGGCCCCGCTGGACAGGGCCATGATGACCACCATGAGGAAGAGGGAGCATTGCGTCACCATGCCCAGGGCGGCCTGGACATTGGCGCTGATCCGGCCCCCCACCCATACGCTCGCAAGGCCCATGAAGAAGACGATGTACATCATGAGCAACTGGGGCCAGGTCAGGCTCCAGATGGCGCGGGGTGAGGTGCCGAGTCTGGGCGTGGGCATGCGGAGCCGTGCTCCTTGCGTCGTGCGGAACAGTTTCAGGCTGTTGCCGGAAAACCGCTGTCCGGGGCCGCCCCGTTTGCGGGCCGGCCCGGAGCATCCCGATATTCAGTATGTTCTCAGCCGCGTGGGCCGGTGCCCTGGCCGGAGTGCGGTCCGGCAAGATTGTCCAGACAGCGGGTCAGGTCTTCCGGCGTTTCCCTGCGGCGGATGAGGCGTGGATTGCCATCGGCCTCAATGAGTACCTCGGCGGGCAGGAGGCGCTGGTTGTAGTTGGACGCCATGCTGAAGCCGTAGGCGCCGGCGTCCAGCACGCCCAGCACGTCGCCTTCCCGCAGGAGCGGGAGCAGGCGGTCTTTCGCCAGGATGTCGCCGCTCTCGCAGATATTGCCCACCACGGTCTGGAGGACGGGTTCGCCGGCGTTCCCGGCATCGCCCCGGTACACTTCGAGATCATGGAAGGAATCATACATGGCGGGACGCATGAGGACATTGAAGCCGATGTCCGTGCCCGCATAGCGCGTGCCCGCATTTTCCTTGACCGCGGTGACGCGCCCAAGCAGGATGCCGCATTCCGCCACCACATAGCGGCCCGGTTCCACCAGAAAGCGGCCCCGGTAGCCCGTGGCGGCGGCCCAGTCGCTGATGAGCGCATGCAACCCCCGGCCGAGGCGGGCCAGATCCAGCCGGGCCTCCCCATCGTATTTGTGATAGGGAATACCGAAACCGCCGCCGAAGTCGATGACTTCCAGCGCCTTCAGCGCATCTGCGGGCAGCCCGGACGCAAGCTTCAGCAGCACCTTCGCCGCCTCAAGATAGCCTTCCGGCTCCATGAAGAGCGAACCGATATGCTGATTGATGCCCGCCAGCGTCATCTCGTGCTTCTGGAGCAGCGCGAAGACCTCGTCCATCCTGTCCGGGGAAATGCCGAACTTGGTGGCCTTGCCCGCCGTGACCACCTTGGCGTGGTGTCCGGCGCCGATGCCCGGATTGAAGCGCGCCATGACGCGGCCGCCCCGGTTGATGCCCCCAAGCATGTCGAGCTGGGAGAGGGAATCCACGCTGATGAGCACGCCATGGGTCAGGGCCGTGAGCATTTCTTCCGGAGAATTGTTGTTGGAGATGTAGAGGATCTCTTCCGGCGTGAAACCGCCGAGCGCGTCCATGCACAGCTCGCCGGGGCTCATGGCGTCGGCCACCAGCCCCTCATCGCGGATGATCCGGAGCAGGGAGGGGTTGGCGTTGGCCTTGACGGAATAGTTGACACCGAAACCGGGCTGTGTCGACAGGCCCATGAGGTCGCGGCAGCGCGCGCGCAGGATGCGTTCATTGTACACATAGAGCGGCGTGCCGAAGCGGTCGGCCAGCTCGCGCGGCGTCGTGTCGCCGTAGAAGCGGAGATCGTCGGTATAGGCGGAACGGATATCAGACATGGGTACCTCGGTGGGATGCGTTGTGTCTGCGCGGGGCGTAACGCCGGAATGCGCGGCCGGGGCGGCGGTGTGCGGTGATGCCGGGATCCGCGTTTTTTGCGCTGCTGGCGTTCCCGCATGGCACATGCCCCGGCGGCGAGTATTCCGGGCATGGCGGCACCTGTCAAGCAGGGCCTGAAGCGCCGGAACGGGGGCGTCGCCAGGGCGGTGACCGGCAGTGCCGCGCCTGCCCGGCTCATGGCGGCCGGGGACGCCATGGCCATTGTCTGCGCCCTGCGGCAACACACATGGCAATGCGCTTTTTTTCTCTTGCCCTTGGCGCTGTTTTGGCCGAAGATATACACAGCTTCCGTTGCATCGGGCGCAGATGCCCGCATATGTATTTCGCTCTCTGTTTTTTTCGGGACGCGGCTTTGCTTTCGGCAGTGCGCGCCAGGCGCCCGCGTTTTTGGCTGCGGCTGATGTTTTCGTCATTCCGGAGAGAGGGAGACAGGCATGAAAGACAT
>CAZNXQ010000013.1:0-27754 GCA_964576895.1 uncultured Desulfovibrio sp. | reverse complement strand
CGGACCTGCGCTCGCGCACCCAGGGCCGCGCCACCTTCACCATGCAGTTCGACCATTACGAACGGGTGCCCGCCGCCCTGGCCGAAGAGATCCAGAAGGCCAGAAGCTAGCGCCCCTGACAGCAGTCACAAAAAAAGCCCCCGGCATCGGGGGCTTTTTTTGTGCCCTTTCTCCTCCCTTCCCGTTCCGCCGGGCCGGCTCCCGGCCGCCACCGGCCGCCACCATAACGAAAGTTATAGCCATGCGCCGGATTATGGCCTGTGTTTCAAAAAAATCCAAATACTTCACATGGATAGTATTGGAATACAGGTTGCATTGGCAGGGCATTCCCGAAACCGGTTCCCGAAGCCAAAGAGCGCGAAAGGAGAATGTCCATGTCAAAGCTGCTTATGTGCGGTCGCCTGTTTGATGCCGTTGACGGTACAACGCGCGAGCGTATGGCCGTGGTCGTGGAGAAGGATCGTATAACCGGGGTTATGCCCCAGGCCCAGGTTCGCCCTGGGCAGGGGGACGAAGTGGTGGATCTTTCCGGGGCCTTTGTCATGCCCGGTCTGATCGATGCGCACGTCCACCTTGCCATGAGCGGCTTTTCCGCCATCAGGGAACCCGACGAGCCCGCCGAATTTGTGGCCGCCAAGGCGCTGAAGAATGCGCGGGACAATCTCATGGGCGGCTTCACCACGGTGCGCGACGAAGGCTATTTCACCATCCAGGGCTGCCAGGCCCTCCGCGACGCCATCAACGCCGGCTTTGCCGAAGGGCCGCGCGTGTTCACAAGCGGCATGGTCATCACCCAGACAGCCGGGCACCTTGAACCGCGCTGGACGCAGGAACGCTTTGGCATCCAGACATTCAAGCCCGTCAACGTGGCCAACACCCCCGGTGAAGTGGTGGCCGCCGCGCGCCAGATGCTCAAGATGGGAGCCGACCAGATCAAGATCATGGTGACAGGCGGCGTTCTCAGCCGGGGCACCAATGTGGGCGAACAGAACATGAGCGACGAGGAGATCGCGGCCGCCGTCTCCGTGGGCAGGATGCACAACCGCGTTGTCTCGGCCCATGCCCATGGCACGGAAGGCATACGGGCTGCGGCACGGGCGGGCGTTACGGTCATCGAACACTGCACGACCGTGGACGATGAAGGCATCCGGCTCATGGTCGAAAATTCCGTGGCCCTGGTGCCGACCTTCAGCGTGCTCAAGCTCATTGCCGAAAAAGGCCCGGAAGCGGGCGTTTCAGCGGATGCCGTGGGCAAGTCCGCGGCACTTGCGCCCCGCCATCTGGAAAACGTGAAAAAGGCATACGACGCGGGAGTGCGCGTGGTCTTCGGCACGGATACCGGAACGCCACTGGGCTATCATGGCAGGCAGCATCAGGAATTTGTTCTCATGGACGAGGCAGGCATCACCAGAGCGGACACCCTGCTTTCCGCCACCCGCTACGCCGCCGAACTCCTGCGCATGGATGACGCGCTCGGCACACTGGAACCCGGCAAGTTCGCGGATATCGTCGCCATCAAGGGAGACCCGTTGGCGAACATGGCCCACATGGCAAACATTGCCTTCATCATGAAGGGCGGCAGCATTTACAAGAACGAAGCGTAGGGAGGACGGCATGGGCAACGGCAAAAAAATCTTCTTCGGCTGGTATGTGGTCGCGGGCGGCTTCATTCTCATGGCCATCCTGCATTCCATGATGCAGACCTGCTTCAGCCTCTTTGTGGTCCCCGTGACCACGGATCTGGGCATCAGCCGCAGCGCGTTCGGCATCTGCAACACCGTGATCATGGTAGTGACCATGCTTCTTTCGCCCTATATGGGCAAATGGCTGGCCCGGAAGCGGACAACGCTCATCTTTACCTCCTGCATTATCGGGCTTGGTCTCTCCTATGCCAGTTACGGCCTTGCCGGTGCCGCCTGGAGCCTCTATATCAGCGCCTTTTTCGTCGGTATCTTTTCCTGCGGCGCCGTGGCCCTGCCCCTCTCCATCATCATCACCAACTGGTTCAACAAGGCCAGGGGCACGGCCATCAGCATCGCGCTCGCGGGCAGCGGCATCGGCGGGGCCATCATCAGCCCCATTCTGACCCTGGTCATCCAGGACATGGGCTGGCGACCGGCGTTCTTCATCTTCGGGGCCGTCATGATCCTGGTGGAAGTGCCGGTGGCCCTCTTTCTCATGCGCCCGCGCCCGGAGGCCATGAACCTCAAGCCCTATGGCGCGGAAGAAGCCACTGCGGCCCCGGTTGCCGAAGCAGAGACGGATGACGGGGTATCCCTGGGCCAACTCAAGAAATATCCCTTTTTCTGGCTCTACTGGTTCGGCATGTTTCTCATTGGCCTGGTGAGCTTTGGCTCGCTGGGGCAGCTTGCCGCCTCCCTTACCGATTCCTATGGTCAGGGCTTCTGCGCCATGATCATTTCCTTTTTCCTGCTCCTGCTCACTCCGGCCAAGATCTCCCTGGGCTGGGTGTATGACAAGATCGGTCCCAAGTTCGGCACGGTCTATGTGATGGGCTTTTTCGCCATCTCGCTGCTCCTGCTGCTCGTCACCGGCTCCACCACACTGATGTGGGTCATGGCCATTTTCTATTCCGTGGGCATCTGCTCCGGCACGGTAACGCCGCCGGTGGTCACGGCGGCCACCTTCGGCTCCAGACATTATGGCGAGATTTACGGTTTCGTGAATTTCGGCGTCATGGCCGGGGGCGCTCTGGGCGCGCCGGTGGTGGCGGCGGTCTATGACAGCGCAGGTTCCTATGACATGGCCTGGATCGCCTGCGCTCTCCTCTGTGTTGTCGCCACCCTGCTGCTGGTCATGGCGGATTCGCGCTGCAAGCGGGCGTTCGGACAGCGCGGGAAGGCCTGAGCGGTGCCTCATCCCCGGTTCATCCCGGCGGGGCGGCGTCCGCGCCGCCCCGCGCTCCCGCAACGTCTATCTGGGCCCCGCGAGAACGGGCAACTCCAGCCAGGAAGGGTGCGCGGCGTCCACATGGACGGCATTGCGGGCAACCGTCCATTCCGTGCTCTGTTCGGGAAATCCGGCCACATTCAGGTTGCGGCTGAAACGCGGCCACGAACTGCTGTTCACGGTCAGCCGCAGGCGGTGCCCGGCCTTGAAGACATAGTCAGTGGCGGACATGTCCAGCTCATATGTATAGATCCGGCCCGGCTCAAGCAGGGAGGGCGAGGAACCCGACGCGCGGAAGCGCGCCCGCAGAACCCCCTCCACCACATTGAGGGAGGTGCCATCCGGCGCCACATCGCACAGCCGGGCCACCCAGTCCGTATCCACCGCGGAAGAGGAGGCGCTGAGATGCAGACGCACCGGACCGGCGATTTCCAGATCCTCCGCCAGCGCCGGCGACGTGAAGGTCAGGCTGCGGCGGTCCACCGGCCCCTGGTCCTGCTGGCCATAGTCCGTCAGGCCATCCGGCCAGTAGGAAAACAGCAGCAGCCCGGAACCGCCCCTGGTCGGCGTGGGGTCCATGGGGTCATAGAGATAGCGCTGCGGCGGCGCACCCGGCACAGCGGCCTGCCGCGAAAGCAGCCCGTCGTTGAGGGAGAAGCGGGGGCTCCCGGTTCCCGCATGCAGCATCCAGCGCTCGCTCCGGACGGCTGGGGGCCAGTCCGCCCCCGTGCGCCACTGGTTCCGGCCCATGGTGAACACACGCGCCGGTTCGTCCTCCACATACAGCGGCGTGCGCCGGTCCTTGAGCCAGTACTCCGCAAAGGCCAGGCGCACCTCGTTGAATTCGGGTTCGCGCAGGGCCTCGCCATACTCCACCGCGCCGATGCGCCCCTGACGGTAGCTGGCAACGCTGTGATGCCAGGGGCCGATGAACAGGCGCTGGTTTTCCCGCGCCAGGGCCGAACCGCCCTTCACGCGCACCCCGTTGTACGCCGCCAGGGTCCCGTCAAGAAAAATGTCGTACCAGCCACCAATGTGGAGCATGGGGATGCGGATGCGCCCGAAATAGGTGGACGGGCTGAGCCTGCGCCAATACGGCCCGTCGGCGGGGTGCGCGGTCCACTGGGCGAGCAGGTCGACCCCCGGAGCAATGCGCGCCGGAGCGCAGGCGTTGGCCGGCAGCGCGCCCGCAAACGCCTGCTGATCCGCAAGATACAGATCAAGACCGCGTTTCCAGGCTTCCAGCGCGGCGCCGGGGCCGAGGGTCTTTTCCGCCAGATCCCAGCCCAGGATCACCGCCCCCCAGTAAAGGGCAAAGCCGTATTCCATGGCTCCACCCCGGTAATACCAGCGCCAGGCGTCGGAATGCGTGAGCGCCGGCATGGCGCAGACCAGATGCGGCGGCGCCGCAGCGGCAGTATGGAGAAGGATCTGGCCGGAATAGGACTTTCCCACCAGGCCGACCCTGCCGCTGGACCAGGGTTGGGCCGCAGCCCATTCCACCACGTCGCTGCCGTCTTCGCCGGGGAGACGCTCCATGTCGAAGCGCCCCCCGGACTTGAAGCGCCCGCGCATGTTCCATATAACGAAGACATAGCCGCGCGGCACAAAAAACGTATGGGTGCTCATGCGAAGATCGGTGGTGCAACGCTTGTCGTAGGCGGTGCCCTCCACCAGGACGGGAAAAACGCCCTCGGCATCCGGCCGGTAAACATCCACGGAAACGGTTACTCCGTCCCGCAGGCGCACCGGAACATCCCTTTCCAGGAGAATGGCATAGCGCGGCTCTGACGGTTCCCCATCCACGGCGGCGGGATTGCCCCGCGCCATGACGCGGGGGGCGAGGGCCAGGAGCGACGCCGCAAGAAACAGCGCCACGCAAGATACCGCAAAACCATGTCTCATATGCCGACCATACGCAGCCGAAAGTCCGCTGGCAACCCGCAAACGCGCACGGGCGGGCGCCTCCCGTTCTGGCTCTGGCTGCTCCTGCCCTGCGCCGCGTTGCTGGCCGCGGCGGCGGCCTGGTTCTGGCGCGATCAGCCAGACCTCGCGCGCAATCCCTATGTTTTCTATGAGCGGAACATCACCGCGCGCATCGGGGCCTACGCGCCTTACGCCTTCATGGACAAGGGGGGCACCCTTGACGGCTATGTCATGGATCTCACCTATGCCATCAGCAGGGTGATGGGCGCCAGGGTGGTCCTGCTCTCGCGGCGGCTCGACAACCCCGCGGAGCTGGCCCGGCGCCATGACGCGGATGTGGTGCTCTGCATGGTCAAGACTCCGGCCAGCAGCCAGGACTACACGTTTACCGAACCCTACGCCAGCCACAGCTTTTCCATCTTCGGGCCGCCCGGCGCGGCTGTGCCGGGGCGAAGCGAATTCGCCCGTTCCGCCGACTGGGTACTGAACACGGATGGCGTCTATTACGAGCTCTACGGCCGCCAGAGCACCTGCGCCCTGACGAGCAGCGCCGAGGAAGCCCTCCATGAAATCGCCCGTGGCGCGAAACGATACACCATTATGGAAACCTATGTGGGCAACAAGCTCATCGAGGAGCAGGCCCTCAACAACGTGACTCCGCTCGCGGAAACCGACATCAGCGTGGAATACGCCTTTGCCGTGCGCCGGGGCAACGACGCGGCATATGACATCTTCTCCCGCGGGCTCGCCTATCTGCGGACCTCCGGCCAGTTTGAAAAGATCCAGAACAAGTGGCTTGAAAAACGCTTTCTGCTCACGGAACGACGCCTGGAAAGCCTTTTGCTGTACGGAGCCTCAGGATTGCTGATGGCGGCGTTTGCCGGCCTGCTTGCCTTTCTCTGGCTGCATACGCTCCGCGCCCAGGTCAAGACCCGCACCGCAGCCCTGGAGCAGGAGATCAGCGAACGCCGCAAGGCGGAAAGGCGGCTGCTGGAAAGCCAGGCGCAGCTTCTTGAGGCGGACAAGATGGCGGCCGTGGGCACCCTGGCCTCCGGTATCGCCCATGAGATCAATAATCCCAACGGGCTGCTGCTCCTGAACCTGGATTTCCTGCGTCACATGCTCCGCGACCTGCGCCCGCGCCTGGACGCCATCTCCGCCGCTGAGGGCGATTTTCGTCTTGGGGGCATTCCCTGGTCACGGCTGCGGCACCAATGCGGCGCCATCCTCGACGACTCGCTGGCGGCAGCCGGGCATATCCGCGACATCGTCAACGACCTCAAGGAGTTTGTCCGCAAGGATGAAGAGACGGGTACGACACGCTTCGACCTGAATGATGTCCTTGAACACTCCCTGCGCTTCGTCAAAACCCTGCTCAAAAAAAGCACTGCCCACTGCCGGATGGAGTGCGCGCGGGATCTGCCGCCGGTCAGCGGCAGTCCGAGAAAAATCGGGCAGGTCATGGTCAACCTGATCATCAACGCCTGCCAGGCGCTGGAAAACAGGGAGCAGGGGCTGCTTCTGGAAACCGGTCTCTCCCCGGAGGGGGACGAGGTCTTTTTCCGTTGCACCGATGAAGGCCGCGGCATTGCCCAGGAAGACCTTTCCCGGCTCTGTGAGCCGTTTTTCACCACCAAACGCGCCGATGGGGGCACCGGACTCGGCCTGTCCATCAGCGCCACCATTGCCGAGAGCCATGGCGGCCGCCTCGCCTTTGCTTCCTCCCCCGGCAAGGGCACCACGGCCACGCTGTTCCTGCCCGTGGCCAGGGCCGCATCCCCCCGGACGGAGAGCCCCCATGCTTGAACCTTCCTGCGCCATCCTGCTTGTCGATGACGAGCCTGCATGGCTGCGCTCCATGGAGCTGCTGCTCGCGCGGCATGCGGAAAACGCGCGGGTCCTTTCCTGTTCCGACAGCCGCGAGACGCAGAAATTCCTGGAGGATGAAGACATCGGCCTCGTCCTGCTGGATCTCACCATGCCGCATCTCGACGGCGAAACGCTCCTGACCCTGCTCCGGGAACAGCGCCCCGATGTGCTCGTCATCATTGTCACCGGCATGGATACCGCGGACAAGGCCCTTTCCTGCCTCAGGGCCGGCGCGTTCGACTACTTTGTCAAGACATGGGGGGAGGAGCGCCTGCTTGCGGGGCTGAACCGGGCCCTGCGGGTCATCGCCCTGGAAAAGGCCAGCCGCCAGGCCAGCCGGAGCCTGCTCAGCCAGGAACTGGAGCATCCCGAAGCCTTCTCCGGGCTGCTCTCGGCAAGCGCCGAAATGTTTGCCATTTTCCGTTACATGGAATCCGTGCTGCCGTCGCGCTATCCCTTTCTTATTACGGGCGAAAGCGGCGTGGGCAAGGAACTTCTGGCAAGGGCGGCGCATGCGCTCGGCGGCAGCGGACCATTCGTGGGCGTCAACATGGCGAGCCTTGAAGGCGCCATGCTTGAGGACACGCTGTTCGGGCATGTCCGGGGCGCCTACACAAGCGCCGCCATCCCCCGTGCCGGACTGGTGGAGCGCGCCCAGGGGGGCACCATTTTTCTGGATGAGATCGGCGACCTGTCCCTGCAGGCCCAAGGGCGCCTCCTGCGCTTTCTTCAGGAAGGCGAATACTATCCCCTTGGGGCGGACATCCCCAAACAGCTCCATGCGCGCGTTGTGCTCGCCACCAACCGCGACATCGGCAACCGGCAGGCTGAAGGCCAGTTTCGCAAGGATCTGTATTTCCGCCTCAGCACCCACCATGTGCATGTGCCGCCCCTGCGCCAGCGCAAGGAGGACATTCCCCTGCTGAGCAGCGCCTTTGTGGAGGACGCCGCGCGGGAATTCGGGCATGCGCCGCCGGAAATCACCAGGGAGCTTCTTCTGCTCCTCATGCGCTACTCATGGCCGGGCAATGTGCGCGAACTCAGGGCCGTGCTCACCCACGCGGTGAGCCTTGGCGGCAAAAAGCTCGAACCGGCGCATGTTCCCCAACTGGCCCCGGCACGGGAAGATCCCCTGGCGGAAACAGCGCCGGAAAATGCGCTGCTGCGCTTTTTCCTCAACCTCAAGAGCCTGCCGCCCCTGGCTGAAATCAAACGGATCATGACCACCGCGGCCCTGCTCAAGTGCGGCGGAAACCAGAGCATGGCGGCAAAAATGCTCGGCATTTCGCAGCCGGCGGTGAGCAAGCGCCTCAATTCCTGAGCGGCAATGCCGCGCGGGTCCCTCTCAGCCCTTCTTCTCCAGCCTGGCCCAGGTGTCGCGCAGGGTGGCCGTGCGGTTGAAGACCGGCAGTTCCGGCGTGCTGTCCCTGTCCTTGCAGAAATAGCCCAGGCGCTCGAACTGGACGGTCCTGCCCGTTTCCAGCCCCGCCAGGGCAGGTTCGAGCCAGGCCGTGGTCACGGTGAGCGAGTCGGGGTTCAGGTTGTCGATGAAAGTCCCGCCCTCTGGGGCTTTGTCCGGGTCGGGCACGGCGAAGAGCTGGTCATAGAGCCGCGCCTCGGCCCTGACGGCATGCCGGGCCGAGACCCAGTGCAGGGTGCCCCTGACCCTGCGGCCGTCCGGGCTCTGGCCGCCCCGGCTTTCCGGGTCATAGACGCAGCGCAGTTCCTTCACCTCGCCGTTTTCGTCCAGGATCGCCTCGCGGCAGGTGATGAGAAAGGCGTGGCGCAGGCGGACCTCGGCGCCGGGGGAAAGGCGGTGGAATTTTTTGGGCGGCTCCAGGCGGAAGTCGTCGCGCTCAATGAACAGCTCGCGCGCAAAGGGCGCCATGCGGCTGCCGTAGCTGGCGTCTTCCGGGTGCCAGGGCATTTCCAGCTCCTCCACCCGGTCTTCCGGCCAGTTCTCGATGACCACGCGTACCGGGTCCAGCACGGCCATGGCACGCGGGGCCACGGCATTGAGCCGTTCGCGCACGCAGTGCTCAAGCAGGGAGTATTCCACCGTGGAGTCGGCGCGGGCCACGCCGATGCGCCCGCAGAAGTCGCGCAGGGCCTCCGGCGGCACGCCCCGGCGGCGCAGACCGCTCAGGGTAGGCATGCGCGGGTCGTCCCAGCCGGCCACATGCCCCTCGCGCACCAATTGGATGAGCTTGCGCTTGGAGAGGATGGTATAGGTCAGATTGAGGCGCGCGAACTCGATCTGCTGCGGATGATAGACGCCCAGGGCGTCCAGAACCCAGTCGTAGAGCTCGCGGTTGTTGACGAACTCCAGCGTGCAGAGGGAATGGGTGATGCCTTCGAGGGAATCCGACAGGCAGTGCGCGTAATCGTACATGGGATAGATGCACCACGCGGTGCCCGTGCGGTGATGCGCCTCGTGGCGGATGCGGTAGAGCGTGGGGTCGCGCATGACGAGATTGGGGGACGCCATGTCGATTTTCGCGCGCAGCACGCGCGCCCCGTCCGGAAACTCGCCCGCGCGCATGCGCCGGAACAGGTCCAGATTCTCCTCCACGCTGCGGCCCCGCCACGGGCTCTCCCGCCCCGGCTCGGTGAGCGTGCCCCGGAAGGCCCGGATCTCGTCGGCGGAGAGGTCGTCCACATAGGCTTTGCCCCGGCGGATGAGCTCCTCGGCGTAGTCGTACAGGCGCTCGAAATAGTCCGAGGCGTAAAACTCCCGGTCATCCCAGCGGCCGCCGAGCCAGGCCACATCCTCGCGGATGGCGGCCACATACTCGGTCTCTTCCTTGACGGGATTGGTGTCGTCAAAGCGCAGATTGCACCGGCCGCCGAATTCTCCCGCCACGCCAAAGTTCAGGCAGATGGACTTGGCATGGCCAAGATGGAGATAGCCGTTGGGCTCCGGAGGAAAGCGGGTATGCACCTCGCCCCCGAAGCGCCCTGAGGCGATGTCCGCCTCGATGCGGGCGCGGATGAAATCCGTTCCGGGACGGGCCGCGCCGCCCTGCCCGTTGGTATCGGCCTGCCCAGAGGGAGAAAGATGCTGCGATTCCATGCCGCGCTCCGGAAAAAGTGGTCGTGGGCCGCACGATTGCGTTTGGGAAACAAAAAAGCGTATCCCAGCCGGCCACGGCGGTCAATCTGTCCCTCCGCCGGCTTCGGGGCGGCGCCCCCGCCCCGGCGTTCCGCGGACGGGCGCCCGCTCCCGCCGGGCGGCGGACATTCACGGAGGAGGCTGCATCCAATATGGCGAAATATAACGACAAATAAAAAAATGCTTGCAATTTTGCGAGGCATTGCGTACATACAGGCGTTCAGCTCTTCTTCACCTTTCCCGTGGCCGCGGCATCGCGGCCTCCGTGCCCATCTACCAGCACCAGCCAGCCGCAGGGAGATGTCATGACCCGCAAAGACCGCACCGAAGGCATCTACAGCCGCCGCGAAGTGCTCGACGAAAGCGAGCGCCGCCAATACTGCCTCATCCAGCTCAAGGATCTTCTCTCCTACGCCTACCGTTATTCGGAAGATGTCAAGAAACGCTTTGACCGCGCCCAGTTCAATGTGGAGAAGTTCAAGACCCTTTCGGACATCAAGCACATCCCCATCCTCAAGAAAAAGGAACTCATCTTTCTCCAGTCCATGGGGCCCCGGCTTGGCGGCCTACTCACCAAGGACATCGGCGAGCTCAAGCGCGTCTTTCTTTCGCCCGGCCCCATCTTTGACCCCGAAGACCGCGGGGAGGACTACTGGGGCTACACCGAGGCCTTCTATTCCGTCGGCTTCCGGCCCGGCGACACGGTGCAGAACACCTTCAACTACCAGCTCACCCCGGCGGGCCTGATGTTTGAGGAGCCGCTGCGCAACCTCGGCTGCGCCGTCATTCCGGCCGGCCCCACCGATGCGGCCACCCAGCTCGACATCATGCAGAAACTGCGCGTCTGCGGCTATGTGGGCACGCCGAGCTTTCTCATGCACCTGGCCCAGAAGGCGGAGGAAAAGGGGCTCAACCTGCGCAAGGACCTGTTCCTGGAAGTGGCCTTTGTGACCGGCGAGCGCCTTTCCGAAAAAATGCGCTCGCAGATGGAAAAGAAGTACGACCTCATCATGCGCCAGGGCTACGGCACGGCGGACGTGGGCTGCATCGGCTACGAATGCTTCCACAAGACCGGCCTGCACATCGCCAACCGCTGCTATGTGGAGATCTGCCATCCGGATACGGGCATTCCGCTCAAGGACGGCGAGGTGGGCGAGATCGTGGTCACGGCCTTCAACAAGACCTATCCGCTCATCCGCCTGGCCACCGGCGACCTGTCCTACATCGACCGCGGCCCCTGCGCCTGCGGCCGCACAAGCCCGCGCCTCGGCAGCATCGTGGGCCGGGTGGACACCACGGCCCGCATCATGGGCATGTTCGTCTATCCGCATCAGGTGGAGCAGGTCATGAGCCGCTTCGAGGAAATCAAGCGCTGGCAGATCGAGGTCACCAACCCCGGCGGCATCGACGAAATGACGCTCTTCATCGAAACCAGCGGCTTCAAGCGCGACGAGGAACTGCTCCACCAGTTCCGCGAAAAGATCAAGCTGCGCCCCGAACTCAAGATCCTTGCGCCCGGCAGCCTGCCGCCGCAGATCCGGCCCATCGAGGACAAGCGCCACTGGGACTAGCATCTGCCCGCGCACGGCGCGTTCGCCCTCCCGCCGCGTCAGACAAGGAGTGAGGATGCCATGAACATGCAGACACCTGATCAGGCCCCCCTGACGGCCGCCATCGCCTGGCTGCGGGCGCGCCATGTGGACATCATGACCACGGAGCGGGAAGCCCTGGCGCTCATGGAGGCCGGCGACATTCCCGGCTATACCGCAAAAATGCGCGCCAAGGCCGAAAGCCTGGCCGCGCTGGCAAAGGACGCGGCCCCGCGGCTCGACGCCCTGCCGGAACCCCTGCGCGACCGGCTCGCCGCCGCGCTCAGGCGCTTTTCCCAAAGCGCGGCCATGGCGCTCAGGCTGGATTCCGTCTTCTTCATGTCCGCCCTGCTCTATCCGGACGAGCACAAGCCCGGCGAACCGGACAATCTTGCCCTGTTCATCGACCAGGTGGAGGCCGGAGAGAACCGCTGATCGCGGCTATTCCCCCTGGCGCGCCAAGCCGTGCCGCAGCAGTTTGCGATACAGTGTGGGACGGCTCACGCCCAAGAGCCGGGCGACCTGGCTGAGATTGCCAGGAGCTTGAGAGAGTGCGCTTCTGATGGCCTCACGCTCTGTTTCGCGCAGGGTGCCCCCGACTGCCCCCTGCCCCGGCCTTTCCTCTCCGGGCGCTGTCGGCGTGCGCACGGCGCCCAGACCTTCGGCAAGTCGCCGTGGCGTGTGAGCTGCCGGGTGCAAGGTTTCCGGTTCTTGACCCCTGCTGCCGAAGGCGGCGTCCTCAATGCCAAAATGCCCAGGCAGGAGCGGGCCGTCTTCGGCAAGATAGACGGCGCGCTCCACGGCATTTTCCAGTTGGCGGATATTGCCCGGCCACGCATAGGTCAGAAGCGCGTGCTTCGTTTCCGGCAGGAGCTGCCGGGGCGCGAGGCCCAGGCGCTCCTCATGGCCTCGGATGAAATGGAGTGCCAGATCCACAATGTCCGAACTCCGTTCCCGCAAGGGAGGCACCCGGATCCTGAGCGTGCTCACGCGATAGAAAAGATCAGGCCGGAAGCGGTTTTCCGCCATGGCCTGCGCCATGTCCACACTGGTGGCGGCAATGACGCGGAGGCGCACCCGCAGCAGCGTGGTGCTGCCCAAGCGCTGAATCTCGCCGAATTGCAGGGCACGCAGCAGCTTGACCTGCATCTCATAGGGCAGATCGCCGATCTCGTCCAAAAACAGTGTGCCATTGTCCGCCAGCTCGAACTTGCCGGGACGGCCGGCCCTCTGGGCGCCGGTGAAGGCCCCGGGCGCATAGCCGAAAAGTTCGCTTTCCAGCAGTTCACGCGGGATGGCCCCGCAGTTGATGGCGACGAAGGGCTTCCCCCGCCGTGAACCCGCGTTGTGGATGGCCTGCGCGAACAGTTCCTTGCCAGTGCCCGTTTCGCCCTGGAGCAGCACCGGCGCCTCATTGGCCGCGGCGATGCGTGCCATGCGCAAGGCCTCCCGGATGGCCGGACTTTGGCCCACGATGGAAGCAAAGGTAAACTGGGGGGCGCTCCCCGTCATGCGCACGGCAAGACGCAACACTTCCTTCTTGGCTTGGACCGTGAACAGGCCGCCCGTCACACTGCCCGCCACGCGGATGGGATCCAGCGAGGCCAAAAGCGTGGGGCCCCCCCGCCGCGCCTGGAATTCGCGGGCGGCAAAACTGCGGCCGTGCGCCAGGAGATCCCCGATATCCGAGAACTCCTCAAGGCATTCCGCCAACGGCCTCCCCTCGTATGCCAGCGGGAGGAGATCCTGGGCCGCAGGATTGATCTCGACGATGCAGCCCCTGGGGTCCACAGTGATGATGCCGCGCGAGTCGGAATTGATGAGCGCCCGCAAGTACTGATTCTTGGTGGCGAGTTCGGCGAGGCGCTCGGCCTCACGGAACTTGGCCGTGATGGTCTCGGCCGCCTGGCGTACCAAGCCCAGGGTGTGGACATGCATCTTTTCGGTATAGCCGGAAAGGCTGATGGCTCCCAAAAGCTCCCCTGAGGGGGCAAGGATAGGCGCGCCCGCATTGGCGAGCTTCCGTGCCGGTACCGAATACATGAGTTCCCCTGGGAGAAAGATGGGGATGCGTTCGGCGAGCACCAGACCGATGGCGCAGGTGCCCATGTCGCGTTCCGTCCAGCGATAGCCAGGTATGCACCGCCGCGTCTTGAAATGCCGCAGAAGTCCGCCATCGCCGATGACATGGAGCACATAGCCTTCCGCATCTGCGAGAGCCATGCAGAAGCCGGTGCCGCGTAACAGCCTGTAGAGAGAAAGCATCTGGTCGCGCGCAAGGTCGTAGAAGCGGCGCTGGACCTTGATACGCTTGCGGAGCGCCTCTGGACTCAGACGTGTTGATTCCGGGGCGCCCCCAACATTGGGGTCCACACCATAGCCAGCGGAACGCTCCAGTGACTTGCGAATGATTTCACGGAGTTCTGGGAAATTATGTGTTTGTGTGCCCACTGTAATACTCCGATACATGATACAGTTCATTACACTTGTATTTTCCAAAAAATTTTTATAACTCAGTGTTTTCCTTCCGAATTTTTATATCTTTCGCAAAAATTCTTCCCACTGTGCTATCATGTTTCACGATAATTGTCATGAAACGTTACGCAGCCATGGTCCAAATTCTAAAAAAATTATCCATAACATGCTGAAATCAAATATTCTTCATCATTCTGTCATGTTTTTTGCTGTCTTCTCCAGCGGAAGAACCTCATCGCCCGCACGCAAAGGAAACGATATGGAAAGACTGTTGCGGCGTAATGTCTGGATGGAATTCGGCGTGGCCTGCTGCCTTCTGGTCTTCTTCATCCACCTTGCCCTGCGGGGAAACAGCTGGATCGAAGAGGCCATCCCCGGCACCATCTCCGCCGCCTTTTTCCCCACCCTCATTTCCTGGTTCATGGCGATCCTGTGTGCCCTCCTGGTCCTCATCAGCGGCAGGGCCGTACGGCATATGCTTGAGGGCTCGGTGGATCGGGAGCGTCTGGAACTGGCTCAAGGTGGCGCCCAGGCCGGGCGCTTTCTTGCGCTTTTCGCCTATCTGGTCATCCTCTTTCTCTATCTTGCGGGGCTTGAACATCTGGGCTTCCTGATCAGTACGCCGCCCACGATGCTCGCCCTCGCGCTACTGCTCGGCGCCCGGCGTTGGCTGCTGGCCTTGGCTGGGGCCTGTGCCTTCAGTGTGGCGCTGGACTGGGCGACCTTTCACCTCATGCAGATCATCCTCCCCCCAGGGAGCCTCTGGAGTGGAGCATGATCGGAGATATCCTTCTCGGCCTGGCTTCCATCTGCACCCTGCCCTCCATCGGCGCCATCGCGCTTGGTATACTGACAGGACTCATCTTCGGCGCCATTCCCGGCATTTCGGGCATCATGGCCATCTCCATCCTTCTGCCCATGACCTTCTATGTGAGCCCCCTGGTCGGCATCCCCATGCTGCTTGGCATCTACAAGGCCTCCATGTTCGGTGGCTCCATCACGGCCATCCTGCTCAATACGCCGGGAGCGCCGCCTGCGGTATGCACCGCCATGGACGGGTATCCCCTCGCCATGCAGGGCAAGGCCGGCAAGGCGCTCAACGCGGCGCTCACCGGTTCTGTCTTCGGAGATACCTTCAGCAATGTGCTGCTCATCTGCGTAGCGGCGCCACTCTCGTGGCTGACGCTCAAGGTGGGCCCCGTGGAGCAATGTGCGCTCATCATCCTGGCCATGACAGTGGTCGGCAGCATTTCTGGATCAAGCATCATCAAGGGCTGCATCTGCGCTGGTGCCGGCGTCCTGTTGGCCACAGTGGGCGTCTCCGGCACCACTGGTGCCACGCGCTTCACCTTCGGCATCACCGAATTCATGGCCGGCATCGCCCTCATCCCCATGGTCATCGGCCTGCTCTGCCTGCCTGAGGTCATCCACCAGGTCTGCACGGGCATCTGCAAAACAACCTTGCAACGTTTCAGCCTTAAAGGACCTGACGGCACCCTCTCCTGGACGGAATTCAAAAGCCGCCTACCACTCCTGCTGCGTTCTTCCATCATCGGATCGTGCCTCGGTGCCCTCCCCGGCCTCGGCGCGTCGCCAGCAGCCTACATGGCCTATTCCGAGGCGCGACGCACGGCACAGGACCCGCAAAAATTCGGTCATGGCGAGATCTCCGGAGTCATGGCACCCGAAGCCGCCAACAACGCAGTCACTGGTTCAGCCATGATTCCCCTGCTCACTCTGGGCATTCCCGGCGATGATGTCACCGCCGTTCTCATGGGTGCCTTTCTCATCCAGGGCATCACGCCGGGGCCGAACATTTTTTTTGAAAATACCGTGGTGGTGTATGGAATCTTCGGCTCGCTCATCCTCTGCGACGTCCTCCTCTATGTCATCGCCAAGGCGGGCTTCCGCTTCTGGATACGCATCACCGACCTGCCCAAGAGCCTCATTTTTTCCACAGTGACGGTCTTCGCCTTTGTGGGCACCTATTCCATCAACCAGAGCCTTTTCGATGTGTTCTGTCTCATCTGCTTCGGTGTCCTCGGCTATGGCATGCGCCGTTTCCAGTTCCCGGCCGGCCCCATGATCATCGGCTTCATCCTCGGCCCCCTGCTGGAATCCGCGTTTGACCAGACCATGACCCTTTCGGACGGTAGTTTCCTGATCTTTCTGGAACGACCTGTGGCCCTGGGGCTGCTGCTCCTGGCCTGCGCAGCCATCTTCAGCATCGGGCGCGCCCGGTTGCACAGTCCCGCCCTGGTCCGCCTTGCCCAGGAAGACTGCCCCGCACGGGAAGACACCGTTTCCTGATCACGAACATAGCCGCTCAACCAAGGAGGAACCATGCACCGCATCACAGCCCGCATCCTGCTTCTGGCGCTCTGCGTTTTTCTGACAATCGTCGATGCCGCGCAGGCGGCCCAGAACCAATGGCCCGACAAACCCATCACCCTTATCAGCCCCTTTGGCGCGGGTGGCGATTCCGATCTTACCGCGCGCGTCTGGGCCGAATTTGCCAAAAGCCGCCTGGGCCAGCCTGTGGTCGTGATCAACAAGACAGGCGGTGGCGGCGTGGTTGGCAGCCTCTTCGCCGCCAGGGCCAAACCTGACGGTTATACCCTCTTCCTGGCACAGGCCGGCCCCAACATCATCGTGCCCATGACCGCCAAAGGCGCGGATTATGGCTTTGACAGTTTCGATTATATCGCCCGCATCATGCTCGCCAACTGTGCCGCGGTCGCCCGGCCTGATGCGCCCTGGAACGACCTGAAGTCCTTTGCCGAGGCTGCAAAGAAAGCGCCGGGCACCCTCATCTTCGCTTCGCCGGCGGCCAATTCCTGGCTGACCTTCGCCATGCGCAACTGGTTCAGCGTGGCCGGCGTCAAAGTCAAGATCGTGGAATACAAGAGCGGCGGCGAGGCAGCCACGGCCATCATGGGCGGCCATGCTGACATGACCTTCCTCTTCCCGCAGAACTATGCGGCCATGGCTAGGGCTGGCCAGCTCAAGATCCTCGCCATAGGCTTCAAGAGCGATGCCTTTTCCAATGTACCCACCTTTGCCGACCTGGGCTATAGCGGCAACTACTACGGCTGGGCCGGTATTGCTGCACCCAAGGGCACGCCCGCGCCCATTCTGGAGCGCCTGGCCCAGGTCTCGCAGGAGATCGTCAAGGATCCCGGATACATCAAGGTCATCGAAAATATGGGCGCCACTCCCGACTTTGCCACCGGCGCAACATGGATGATGCAGTTGCGCGACCAGTATGCGGAAATGGAACGCGTCCTTGACGCCCTTGGCCTGAACAAGAACAAAAAATAACTCCCCACCCCTTCCGGCGCCTGAAGGCAAGGGCCACCGGGCGCCGGAAAAAGGAGAAGCCATGCCCATCAAACGTTACGGAACTCCCACCGTCCCCGGTGCGCTCCCCTTTGCCAAGGCTGTGGAAGCAGGAGGCTGGCTCTATGTGAGCGGTCAGGTCCCCAGGGATTCAGATGGAGAAATCGTCATCGGCAACATCAGCGTCCAGGCCAGGGTGACACTTGAAAACCTCAAGTCCGTTCTGGAATCGGCGGGTTATTCGTTGCGCGACGTTGTCCGCGTGACGGTGTGGCTCGACGACCCGCGCGACTTCGCGGGCTTCAACAAGGTCTACGCCAGATATTTCGAGGCCGCGCACGCGCCGGCGCGTGTGTGCGTGCAGGCGCGCATGATGAGCGACCTCAAGCTGGAAGTGGACTGCGTGGCCTATAAGGAAGCCTAGATGGAAACTCACGATCTCGTGGTCATTGGCGGCGGTATGTTGGGCTGCTCCGTCGCCTACGGTCTGGCTCAGCACGGCAGCAAATGCATCGTGCTGGACGCACCCACCGAACTCAACAAAGCCACCAGGGCCAATGTGGGACTCATCTGGGTGCAGTCCAAATTCCTGCATCTGCCGCACTATGCGCGCTGGGCCTTCATCTCCTCCGGGTTGTTCCCGGAACTCGTGCGCGAACTGGAAGAAATCACGGGCGAGACCATCCCTGTGGCATTCACAGGCGGTATAATCCCGGCCCTCGGCGAAGAGGACTATGAAAAACGCGCCCGATATATTGAAAAACTCCGCGAGGCGCTCCCTGCCGTGGGCGGCCGTTACACGGGCGCCATGATCGCCCGCGGGGAACTTGAACAAAAGATGCCAAAGATCGGCTGGGGCCCCGAAGTCTGCGGAGCGGCCTGGTGCCCTGATGACGGGCTTGTGGATCCCCTTGCCCTACTGCGCGCCTTTCGCATCGCCCTGCCCAGGGTGGGCGCCGCGTACCGAGAGACCGTTGTGTACGAGATACTGCCGCGTGATGGCGGCTACCTCATAGAAAGCGCGGCTGGCAGTCTGTTCGCCGGGCGCGTGGTGCTGGCGGCAGGACTCTCCAACCGCCGGCTTGCCCGCTTCGCCCTACGGCGGCTTCCAATCTATCCCGACAAGGGCCAGGTCCTCCTCGTTGAACGCATGCCCCCAGTCATGCCCATCCCTGTCCTTGGCGTGACCCAGACCTTCGGTGGCACGACCATCGTCGGCTTCAGGCATGAAAATGCGGCGCACCAGGCCCGCGTGACACCGCATGATGTGGCGCAGGAAGGACTCTGGGCCATGCGTGTCTGGCCGGAACTGGCGCACAAGCGCGTTCTGCGCTCCTGGCCAGGCTTGCGCGTCATGCCCGAGGACAAGATGGCCATCTACAGCCGCCTGCCGGGGTACCCCAACGCCTTTGTGCTCAATACGCACAGCGCCGTGACCATGGCGGCCGTCCATGCGCGCCTGCTCCCGGAATTCCTCCTCGGAGGCGAGCTCCCTGAAACGGCCCGGAGCATGACCCTGGCGCGCTTCGGTATCGCCTGCTGAAAACATCACCCTGGCGCAAGAGGAAACTATGGAACAGCAACCGAAAACAGTGACCATCGTGGTGGACGGCCAGCACCTCAAGGTCCCGTCCGGCATCAGCGTCGCCGCGGCCGTCCTGGGCCATGCCCATGAGGGCCCCGGTATCCGGGCCTGCGCACGGCACCCCCTGAATGGGGAAGGCCGGGCGCCTTATTGCCTGATGGGCGTCTGTTTTGAATGCCTCATGGAGATCGACGGCACTCCCAATGTCCAGTCCTGCCTCATGCCTGTGGCCGAGGGGATGGTGATCCGCCGTCAGACGAAAAGCACAGCCATCACCGGCACAAACGACCCGCGACCTGGAGCAGACGCGCCCAGGGTGGAGGCAGAGGCATCATGAAACGCAATGTCGATTGTCTGGTGCTCGGCGCGGGGCCTGCCGGCATGGCGGCAGCCTGCGCAGCCTGCGCCTGCGGCCTGGATGTAACAGTGGTAGACGAAAATGCTTTCCCAGGCGGCCAGTTGTTCCGCAATCTCGCCAATCCCGCCGTGTCCACGCCACTGGACCCTTCGGAGGCCGCCACCGGACGGCGCCTGATAGACGATTTTCTCGAGAGCGGCGCCACATGGCTCCCGTGCACCACCGTATGGGGAGTGGAGGCCGAGCGGCCTTTCAATATCTATATACGCGCGGAGGGCAAGGGCGCCTCCCCCGACATCCTGCAGGCAAGTTGCGTGGTGCTTGCCCCAGGCGCCATGGAAAGGCCGGTACCCTTCCCGGGCTGGACGCTACCCGGCGTCATGAGTGCCGGCGCGGCCGAGATCCTCCTGCGATCCGGGGGCACCCTTCCCGACGGACCGCTGGTACTGGCGGGCAATGGCCCCCTGCTGCCGCTGCTGGCGAGCCACCTGGCCGAACTCGGGCGCCCTATTGCCGGCTGGCTGGATACGGGACTCATGCGGGCCCGTACCAGGATCCTTCCCCACCTGCCGGCGGCCCTGTTCGACCTTCCCTACCTGAAAAAGGGGCTGACCATGGGGTTGAAGCTGATGCGCACGGGCATCCCCCTGTTCCGCAACACAAACGGCCTGCGGGCCGAAGGCTGTGAACAACTGGAAGCGGTCAGTTTTGAGAGCGGCGGCTCCCGTCATCGCCTTGATGCACGCCTGCTGCTCTGTCACGAAGGCATCATCCCGCGCTGGCAATCGGCGGCCAGCCTCGGCATCCCCCAACGCTGGGACAGCCTCAGGCGCTGCTGGACCACGGAGACCACAGAGGACGGGAGCACGGCGCGCAACGGCGTCTATGTGGCCGGCGACGCAACCAGTGTGGACGGAGGTGAGGCCAGCATCCTCAAAGGAGAACTGGCGGGCATCGCCGTCGCCGCGTACCTCGGCGTCATTGACATGGGCGAAGCCCGCTTCCGCAGCCAGAACGCCTTGCGCCGCCTGCGGCGCACCCGTCGGGCGCGGGCGTGGGTCGATCGCTTCTTTGCGCCGAACCCCGCCATCTACGAAGTACCGGACGAAACCCTCGTCTGTCGATGCGAATGTGTCACGGCAGGCGCCATCCGACAGGCCGTGGCCCAGGGTTTCCATGAGGTGAACGAGATCAAGCGCGTGACACGGTGCGGTATGGGGCAATGCCAGGGCCGCATCTGCGGACCAGCCCTGACAGAGATTGCGGCTGCGACAGCCCATGTCGCGCCGCAGGCCGCCGGCAGACTCACCATGCGCCAGCCGCTGCGCCCCGTGAGTCTGGGGGACTACTGCGACCCGCACAGATGAGGATAACGATGATACTTCAGGGCGGTAAACTTTATTATGACGTTCCCGTGGGCATCCTCTGCCTTGATTCGGCTTTTCCCAAGCCCCGCGGTCATCTGCGCAACCCGCGGACCTTTGCCTTCCCCACGGTGATGAAGGTCCTGCGCGGACTCGATGTGCCGGGCCTGCTCTTCGGCACCGCGCCGGGACTTGAAAAAATCTTTGTGGACACGGCACTGGAACTTGAGGCCGAGGGCGTCAAGGCCATCACCGGAAGTTGCGGTTTCATGGCTCGCTTTCAGCAAGCTGTGGCGGCAGCCTGCCAGGTGCCAGTGCTGCTTTCCAGCCTGGCCCAGTTGCCGCTGGTGCGCATGGCGCACGGCGCTTCGGCCCGCATCGGCATCCTTACAGCTTCGGCCCAGGCGCTGGGGCCAGAGCAGTTCACTGGCGGAAAGGGCGAGCTGGACAGGGTGGTCATCCGCGGCATGGAGGCCTGCCCAGAATTTCGCGAAACCATCATCGAAGGCCGCCGCCAGGACATTGATTGCGAACTCCTGGAACAGGAAATCGTCACCACGGCCGAGGCGTTCGTACAACAGGAAGCGCTTGAGGCGCTGGTCCTGGAATGTACGGACCTCACGCCGTTTGCCGGACAGGTACAATCCCGGGTGAAGATCCCCGTCTATGACATCATCGGCCTTGTGGAATATCTCTGCCATGCCGTGGAGCGTAGCGAATGACGGGCGATCCCGGTGCGGGGAAGGCCCGGCGGATCCGTCCGGAGCTTCCCCGCACGCCCCCTCAGATCCTCGGCCCGCGCGCGCCCAGCTCGTAGAAATTGCGCCCGGTGCGGGCCGCGCCGTTGAGCAGGGTGGAGCGCAGGCTGCCCAGATAGTCCGCATCGGCCTTTTCCCGCAGGGCGCGCGCCTCCAGCTCCGCGCCCTGAACCTGATTGCGCAGGCCCCAGGCCCGGAGCTCCTGATTGTGCGCCGCGTCCTCGCCGCGCTGCCGCGCGGCCAGGGCGTCCAGCTCGCCGCGCTCGGCGGTATCGAGCACACGATCCAGGGCCGCGCCCTCGTCCACGCGCGCGCCGGATGCCCCGGCCATGGCCCGCTGGGCGCCGATGATGCGCGCCGCTTCCTGCCGCTTGCGGGCCGCGTTTTCCGCCCCTTCCCGCCGGGCGCGGGAGGCCTCGGCATCCGCCTCCTGGGCGTTCTGCCCGGCAATGGCCGCCGAGCGCTGCGCCAGTTTTGCCTGATACCGGGCCTGCTCCCGCTGGCTCTGCGCCTGCCGGGCCGCGCCCACCACCCCGGCGGCGGTGCCCGCCAGGGCCATGGCCGCGCTGATGGCCGCCGCCGTTCCCGTGGCTATTGCCATGACGTTCCTCCCGCTTCCCCGCCGCCGGCACGCGCCGGACGCCCGGTCTCCCTCGCCAGCCGCTTGTGCCAGATGGTTTCCGTGCGCGTTGCCCCCAGCCGCCGGTAGAGCGCCCCGCACGGCCGCGATGCCGGCGAGCTGTACTGAAGCATGCCCGCGCCCCGCGCCGCCAGCGCCGCCTCGGCGCTGCGCAGCAGGGCCAGGGCGTTGAACCCGCGCCGCGCCGCGGGCGCCAGATAGAGGCCATCCAGCGCGGCCACCACTTCGCCCTCCAGATGCGGACACGGCGCCAGCGTAAAGACCGCGTAACCCGCCAGCCGTCCCTCCCGGTCCCGCGCCGTGGTGACGGAGAGCATGCCCAGCCGCTCCAGACTGTCATAGCGCGCCCTGTCCGGCGTGTAGTCCCGTTCGCCATGGAGCGGCGCCTCCACCTCATGCCAGTGCTCCCGCGCCAGGGCGGCGGCCTCGTCAGCCACCTCCGCCACCGTCTCCTGCCGGAAGCTGAGCGCTTCCGCCGCAATCTCCCGCATTGCCGCCTCCTTTCCCGCTTCGGAGCGGTTCACCGCTCCCCGAAATCCGTATCGATCATCAGCGCCACCAGCCGGAACGGCAGGGGCCGGTCCTGCACGATCCAGAACGTGGCGCGGCTTTCCTGCGTGCCACCGGGAAAAAATTCCAGATCGCCGGAAAAGGGCTCCACCGCCGCGCCCCACCGCTCCGGCACAAACGGCAGATCGTGGAGCGCCTCCCTGTCCGGCCCGTATTTGCCGCCCACGCTGCGGTAGAGCCGCATGGCGCAACGCCCGTGGGAACGCATGCGGCCGAGCGTGGTGCCGCCCTGGGTATCGGCCTCCAGCGGCAGGGGCGACAGGGCGGCCACATAGGGCAGCCCCGCCTGGACCACACGGGCCGGATACGGCAGGCTGATGCGCCCGCCGCGCACCACGCAGCCCTCCACCGGGCTGCCGTCGGCCAGCACGGCCACTTCCCTGCCTTCAAGATGTCCGAGGCCGTCCACCGTGGCCGAGGCCGTTTCCCGCCGGAGGGTCAGGCCGCAATCCACCAGAAACGCCTCGGCCACGGGCGCGCCGTCGGGCCAGACATCGGCCAGACGTTCAAGGAACCAGCGCTTTTGGCCGTCCGTCTCCCGTTCCACCACCAGAAAGAGCGTGTCGGCGCCCGCGCCGGGGATGCAGGCCACCGACCAGACGCGGCCGTCGGTGATCTGGCGCGACCAGCCCCAGATATCGTGCTCCTTCATATAGGTGAGCGCCAGAAGCAGGCCATCGTCGCGCACGGCCCAGATGGTGGAGCCGGGGCTCTGCTGGTAGGCCCACTGACGCAGGAAATGCCCCTCGAAGAGATGCGGCGCGAGGATGGAAAGATCATTGCCGGCATAGCCGTCCTTTTCCAGCGAATAGAAGAGGTCGCGCACCCGGCTGCCGTGCCGCTGCACATGGAGGATGGAATTGCCGATGATGATGGGCGCGAGCCCGGCGCTGCCCCAGTAGGACTGGGCCGTGATGCTCACGTTGTTGGCCGTGATGGCGGCGCCATCGCCGCCGCTCGCCTTGTATTCGCTGCCGGAGGTGCCGAGCAGCAGATCACCGAAACTGGCCACCCAGGTGATGGCATCAATGGCGCCGGAGGCAATCTGGTACTCCACGGGGTCGTCATCCTGAAGAGGACGCGACTTGCGGAAATTTTCAAAATCACCGCTGCGCGACATGTAGAACGCCTGCGGCGCGCGCGGCGTGGCCGCCAGCACCATGCGCTGCTGATGGAAGGCCACCACGGCGGGATGATTGTCCCCGGCGAAGGGGTTCCAGTCCTCGCGGGGCGTGTCGGCGGTGTCGGCCTCGTAATTCTGGTCGCAAAAGCTCGTGCCCCGCGCCACGCCGATAAAGCCGTAGTATCCCGCCTCTTCCCGGTAGACATTGTATTCCGCCGCGCCCTCCACGGCCTGCCAGGTGACGGTGGCGGCATTGCCCTGCACCCAGTCCGAGGGGTGGCGGCTGCCCCCCACCTCGGCCGCGACGGAAGGCAGGGACTGCCGCCCCTTTTCGTCCACCGCCGCCACCTTGTAACGAAGCGTGAACGAGCCGCCGCTGCCGGAAAAGGACGCCTGCACGGAGGCGGGCGGCGGCAGCGTTGCGTTGAGCGTCACTTCCTCCAGGCTCCAGGCAAAGGCGGGCGCGCTTTCCGGGGGCCCGGCGGCGGAGGCCTCTCCCCCGCCCTCCGCAGGGGGCACAGAGGGCGCGTCGCGGCGCACCACCTTGTGCAGCGGATGGCGCGGATGCGCGAGATAGACCACATCCCCCACCTGGGCATGGCTCAGGGCATGGAGCTCCCCGGCCGCATAGGGCGTGACCAGCGTTTCCAGCCCCGGCACCGGGCCGTCCGCGTCGGCGATCCGCAGGCTGTGTTCTCCGAAAACGAGCAGGAAATTCTGGCCCGCATCCACGCTGAAGCTGAACGGCACCAGCACCGAAGGGCCGCCGAGTTCCGCGAGAAACCGGGTGCCCGGCCTGCGCGCCACGTCGCCGTGAAGTCCGGGGAGCATGTTCTCAAGGCAGCCCAGACAGTTGCGGTAGCGCGCGAGGTCATAGCGCGCCGAGAGGGTGGGCGCGATCTCGCCGCCCGTAAAGTTTTGCAGGGCTACGCGCATGGCATGTTCCCCTGGGGAGAGACCGCGTCCGCGGGCGCTTGCGGCCAGGGGGTGAGCTCCCCGCCGCCGTCCCAGGGGGCGCCGTCCTGTTGCGGCAGGTCGCGCAGGGCCTGGCGGTAGATGGTCAGCGCCGCCTTCCGCCCGCTGGCGAGCGGAGCGTCCGGCAGCATCAGGTAGTCCGTGGCGGCCAGCCGGATGTCCCGCGCGGCGCGCAACATCCGGAGGAGCTCTTCCCGGCTCTTTTCCGGCTCAATGGCGCTCCAGCCGTCGGGATAGGGGCCGTAGTCCCCGATTTTGCGGGGCGTGCCGTTGAGCCAGCCCGCTTCGCCCCTGTGGTTTTCCACCTGCTCCCACGCGCTGCCGTTCCAGCGCGGGATGTATCCCTCCCGCTGTTCCGGCATGGTAGCGGTGGCATTGCTCGGCAACAGGCCATGATCCTCAATTTTCCCGGCATAGTAACCGTGCATGTCATACTGGTATGCGCTTGCCATTTTCAACTTCCTCGTATTCAGGCCGTAGCGGGCGTACCCAGATACGCGCAGGCCAGCGCGCCCCATGACCGGGGAATGTTGGCGGCGCCTGTGGGGACGACACGTCCGGGATCGAACTTGATCAGTGGCCTGTTCCCCCCGCTGGCAGCAGCCGTCCACCACTGCGTGCCGTCTACATAAAAGGGGCCGGTTGACCCTTCTGACCAGTCCACCGAGACAACTTGCCCAGGGAAATTCCGGATCCTGTCCCCTGCGCTCGCTCCCATGCCGGGAGCGCAGGTGCCATCGCCCGCCGCGCAGACGAACATGCCCCGCATGTCGGGCATCCGGAGCGTGCCCGCGTTCAGGTCCTGCACAAAGTACGGCGCGCCGCCGATGCCGTTCCACGACGCCTTGAAGCTGCCGCTGCCCCAGGTGGCCCGCGTCATGGCCTGCCACTCGCTTTCGGTCGTGCAGAGCTGCTGCCCCTCGGTGGTCTGGAGATACGCCCAGATCTGCGGGTACAGCGTGGCCGCCTGCTGCAGCAGGCCCCCCTGGCACGGCTGAAAGCCGGGCCGCAGGGTCGGGTTGCGGAAGTAGTAGATCTCGCCCAGTTCGTAGATGACCCCGATTGCCACGCTGATGGTGCCGTCGGGCCTGATGGTGAGGGTCGTGCCGTCCGGCCTGATGATGCCCGCCTGCGCGAGCGTGGCGATGCGCGCCTTCAGGCTGCCGTCGGCCTCCAGAAGCAGCCCGTCGGCGTCGCCGGTCTGGGGCCTGACCTTGCCCGCGATCTCCGGCGTGGCGATGGGCACCACATCCGCGGCAATGGCCGCCCATGTCTTCGCGCTTTTGCTCTCCGGGTCATCCGGGTCGGGCGGCGTCTCGCTCTCCGCCCAGGCTTGCGCCAGGGCCGCGCTTTCGGCGCAGGCCCCGGCGGCGGAGGCGGCGCATGCGGCGCTCCCCGAAGCGGCGCCTGCCGAGACGTCCGCAGCCGTGGCGCTGGCGGCGGCCGCCGTTGCCGAGCTGACAGCCGTGTGACGCGAGGCGGTGATGTCCGCCAGCAGATCTTCCGGACGTTCCTCGCTGGTGGGCTCCACCACCACGGCCCGCGCGAGACGCTCCCGCAACTGCTGGCGCTCGGCCGTGGCCACGTCCAGAGCCGTCTCGATGACTTCCGGGTCAAAGCGCGTGCCGGTGACAAGGTCCACTTCCTGCACGAACGGCATGTCGCGCATGACGGCAAGTTTCCAGCCTTCGGGGAGCGGCGCGCCGTTGTGGAGATAGCGCACCGTGCCGCCGTCCTCGTCCAGCGCCACCGTCCAGCCCGTGGCCGCCGTTGTTTCCCCTGTGGGCGCCGTGAGCAGGACGGACAGTTGCGCCTCTTCCCAGACCTTGAAAAAGAACGGAAACTCCACGGCCTGCCCGTTGCCCGCATAGAGAGCGCGGCTGACGCCGCGCGGCATGGTCACGCGACCTCCCGGCGGGCGGCCAGCCAGGCGTCATGGGCCCGCGGCCCGCGCTGTTCGGAAGCCGCCGCCTGCCGCGCGCGGGGCAGGCTTTCGGCATAGAGTTTTTCCAGCTCGGCCACCTTCTGGCTGTTGTTCTTGAGCAGCGGCACCGCCACCAGGGCGGCCAGCCTGCGCGCGAGCGTGTGCGCGAAGAGGTCGTCAAAAAGTCCGCTCTGGCGCACGTCCGCCGTATAGAGCAAAAGGGCGCGGGAGGCGTCGGTCAGCAGGCAGGGCGCGGCGCCCGCCCCGTCCTGGGCCAGCGCGAAGGGCCGGACGCCGATACCTTCGTGGCGGACCTCATGCGCCTTGAGACAGTCGCGCGGCACGGCATAGGCAAAACGGAATTCCGATTCGTATCCCGGAGGCAGGGGCATGCGCCCAAGCCACGCCCGACGCTGGGCGAAACTCCACGGAAAGTCGCGGAGCACCTGCCGCCGGGCGGAATCCCAATACAGACGGCACTGGATGGCTTCGGGCGTGTTTTCCCGTTCCGACGCCACGGAACGCGCGCCCAGAAAACCGAGCGCGTGGTTCCAGATGGAGATCTGGGTAATGGTCATGGGGCTCCTTTCCGCGCAGGAAGCGGGTTGGCCGGGGCGCGTCACCGCGCCCCGGATTGCAGGGACGGTCCTGGATCTAGCCTTTCTGCAGCGCCGTCTCCCACGGCTGCTCGTCCTCGCGCATCAGGGCCGCGAAGATCCGGCCTTTGTCGATGGTCTTGCCCTCCTTGGGCGCGGGCGTGAGCCGCAGCCGGAGAAAGGACGCGCGCACGCCATGGGGCAGAAAGCGCGGCCCCAGGCGCGCGCCCGCCGTGAGCGCGGCGCCGGAATAGCTCCAGGCGGCGCCGGGCACGGCCGTCCAGCCGGAGGCCTCCGCATCGGCCGTGGCGGCCTCTTCCAGAACAAGGGCAAGGCTCTCCACCTCGGCGGGGTCAAAGCCCTCGGTAACGGAGATGCGCACGGGCATGGGCTCCATCCTGCCCGGCAGGGTCAGGGCGGTGAGGGCCACGACCGGGCCCGTGGCCTGGGCCTTGAGCGGGCCTTCAAAAAAAACGGCGTTCCTGTCGATGATGGCCATGGATACCTCCTTGGGGAATTGGGGGCGACGGCGCTAGGCTCAGGCCTCATTAAACTCCGTTATGAGTTTTTCAGCGAGGAAAAGAGTTCTTTCCGCTAGACCGCCCGAAGCGGAGCGAAGGGCGGGGGCTGTCGCCGCAAGG
>CAZNXQ010000012.1:2205-27816 GCA_964576895.1 uncultured Desulfovibrio sp. | reverse complement strand
TGGGGATGACGCCGTGCGCCGTGCGGAGGAGCCCCGCGCGCGCGGCGCCGTCCGTGTGTTCCAGGGTAAAGACGGAGGCAGACATGGGCGCAGCCTAGCCGCAAGCGCGTCCGGGCGCAAGCGCGGGCTTGAGGGAACGCCTGCAAAGCGCAGGCGTTCCGTCGCATGGCTTGCTCCGGGATGCGTCAGGGCAGGGGGCGCCCGTCAATACGCGCCGTCGGGGTAAATGGCGGGATTGCCGGTGGTGGTCTCGATCAGGGCGTTCCCCAGCCCCTCGAGCCATTTTTCCACGGTTTTTTCCGCGCCGCCCGCGCTCGTGCCGCGCACGGCCAGACCCTTGAGCACCCTGGCATGCGGCACGAGTTTTTTGAGGTCGCTCTCGCTGTGGCCCATGCCGCCGCCCCCGTGCGTGCAGAAGGGCGCGATGGTCTTGCCGTCAAGGCCGTTCTGTTCCACAAAGGTCCAGACCGGCATGGGCATGCTGCCCCACCAGTTGGGATAGCCGAGGAAGATGACGCTGTACTGGCCGGGGTCGGCGATCTTTGTGCTCACCGCCGGGCGCGCGTTCTCCGCCTGTTCCCGCTTGGCCTGATCCACTGTGGTCTGATAGTCGTCGGGATAGGGCGTGGCGGGCTTGATTTCGAGGATGTCGCCGCCCACGCGCTTGTGGATCAGCTCGGCGAGCCTTGCCGTATTGCCGGAGCGGGAAAAATAGACCACCAGCGGCTTGCCGCCCGGCGCCGCCGGAGTTTTTGCCGCCGGGTTTTTTGCCGCCGCTCCCCAGGCGGGGGCGCAGCCCATGAGCGGCAAAAGGCCGAGCGCAAGGGCGCCGGTGGTGGCCTGTTTCAGAAAAAAGCGCCGGGTCGGGCGAAACGTGCTTTTCATGGCAAGCTCCCTTGCGCGGCCCTGCCGCGCGGGCTGGCGGTTTCGTTTTCACCGGGGAAGGAGGCGGCAAAAACGCGGGAGCGCGCGTGGGTTTTCCGCGCTCCGTGGCGGTAAGGATAGCGTTGACCGGGCAGGGCCGTCCAGTGAGCGAAGCGGCAATTTCTTGCCCGAAACTCGCGTCCGGCGGCGCATGCCTGCCGCGTGCCGCCGGCCCGACGCCGTCAGCGACGTTTCAGGAGCGGCGGCAGCCGTCCGGCGAGATAGTCGCCCAGACGGCGCACCAGGCGGCTCTCCGCGCCCACAAGGATATTGTAGTCACTGCCCTGGACCATCTCCTCGGCGGAGAAGATGCCGTTGGCGAGCGGCGCGTCATCCCTGTCCAGCAGGGTCCAGCGGCTTTCCAGCACGGCCTTTTCGTTGAAGTTGCCGTCAAGGCGCTGCACATCGAGCGCCAGCACATAGTCGCCGCCGCTGGTGGCGCCGGGGGGCAGCACCGTCACGCCCTGTTCGAGCAGGGGGCCGGTGAGTGTTTCCTCCACCACGCGGCGCACGCCGTTGCTCACCGGTTCAGCCCAGAGGTGGAATTCGGCGAGGATGAGCCGGGTCTCACCCTGGACGCGGCTGACGATATTGTTGCGGTTGAGGTAGTTGGGCACCTCCACCATGGCCACCCGGAGGCTCGTGGGCGGCAGGGCGTCTGCCTGGACGGGCGCCGCGCCGCTTTCCAGCAGATAATAGCTGGTGGGCGTGCTGCGGCCGCAGCCGGAGAGCATGACCATGCAGAGGCCGAAAACGGCGACAAGGCAGAGTTTGCGGGGCATCAGCGTTTTCCTTGCCTGCCCTTGAGCAGGGCTTCGGGGTTGCGTTCGAGCATGTCCGCCAGATTGCGCAGGGCGCGGACGGCGGCAATGGATTCCTTGAGCAGGCGGCGCACGTCGTTCATGGTCGGGGAATCCCGCCCCAGCGTGCCCTCGGCGGAATCGGCCACGCGGCGCAGGCGTTCGGAAGCCTGGGACATGTTGTCCATGGCCGTGTGGAAGGCCGCCAGCGCGCCGGGGAGCTCCTTCTGCATGGCGCGGCTTGCGCCGTCCACCTGTTGCAGCGTGTTTTCCAGAGCGTGCCGCAGGGGGCTGTCAGAAAGGAGGCGCTGCGTTTCCGTGAAGGTGGCGGTGAAGGCCTCGACGCCGGCCTTGAGCTTGCCGTTGTCCACAGCCGCGGAAATGTTTTCGAGGATACTGGAGAGCGAGGCCGCCAACTGTTCGATGGGCAGGCGCGCCAGCGTGCGCTGGAGCGTGTCGATGGGCGAGGGAACTGTGGGGATCTCCAGATCCGGGGTGGAGGAACGGAAGTTCATGGGCGTATCCGGAAAGAAGTCCAGCTCCACGCGATACTGGCCCGTGATGAGGCTCTGGAGCTGAAGGCGCGCGCGCAGGCCGCGCTCCACCATCCGGCGGATGATCTCCTGCTGCGCGGATTCGGAGAGGACGCGGCCGCTGCTGCGGATGAAGCTGCGCTCGTCGATGCGGATGGTGACCGGAATGGTCACGTTGGAGTCGCGGGCGTTGGCCACGAGGCTGATCTGGGTGACGCTGCCCATGGGCACCCCCCGGAAAACCACGGGCGCGCCTATGGAAAGGCCGCTCACGGAGCCATCGAAATAGAGCACATATTCCACATCATTGCTGAAGAGGCGGCCGCCGCCGAGCAGGATGATGCCCAGGGTGAAGAGGACGATGCCCCCCACCACAAAGGCGCCCACCGTGGTCTTGTAGAGTTGCGGAGTCATGCGTTTTCGTCCTTGGCCCGTGGTGCGGCGGCTTCCGGGGCGGAGGCCCCACCCGCCGGAGCGTCGGGCAGGGGAGCCGGGGAAGCGGCATCGGGACCAGTTCGGGGAGTGGTGGGGGGGGTGACCCGAAAGGCCGTTGGCTGGAGCGGATCCTTGCCGCCGCGCGTCAGGAAGCGCAGGGCGTCTTCCTGGGTATGCGGATCCTGCGCGAGGACGCGCGGATTGCCCTTGGCCGTGACCGTGCGCGTCCTGACATCAAGAAAAATGCCGTTGGTGGCGATGCTGAAGATGCTCGCCAGCTCGTGCGAAACGATGACGAAGGTGGCGCCCAGGGTGTCGCGCAGTTCCTGGATGAGTTCATCCAGCAGGCTGGAGCTCACGGGATCGAGCCCGGCGGAGGGTTCGTCAAGAAAGAGGATCTGCGGGTCCAGCGCCAGGGCCCGCGCAAGGCCCGCGCGCTTGTTCATGCCGCCGCTGATTTCGGAGGGATAGTATTCCTCGAAGCCCGCCAGACCCACCAGGGCCAGCTTGAGCGAGGCCAGTTCGCGGATCTCGTCGTCGTCAAGATCCGTGTACTGCTGGAGGGGCAGGCCCACGTTTTCCGCCAGCGTCATGGAGCTCCAGAGCGCCCCGCTCTGGAAAAGCACGCCCGCGTGCCGCATGGCGTCGCGGCGCACAGCCTCCGTGCCGCCCCAGAAATCCACATTGCCGAAAAACACGCTGCCGGCCTGCGGCGGCTTGAGGCCCATGAGCACATGGAGCAGGGTGCTCTTGCCGCAGCCGGAACCGCCCATGATGAAGAAAATGTCGCCCCTGCGCACATCGAAGCTCACCTGGCGCATGAGCACATACGAGCCATAGCCCACCTGAAGGTCGCGTATCCTGAGGGCCGCGCCGGCGTCACCCGCGCCTGGGGCGGCGGAACTGGCGGGAGAAGTGGCGGAAAGGGGAGCAGTCATGCGTTTGCCTCAGACGCCGAGCACGTTGCAGATGACCGTAATGATGGCCGTCATGACGATGATGCCCACAATGGAGGAAACCACGGCGCGCGTGGTGGTCTGGCCCACGGCCATGGCGCTTCTGCCGCAGCGCATGCCCTGGTAGCAACCCGCGATGGCGATGACCACGCCGAACAGCGTGCCGTAGACGAGCCCGATGAGGATCTGGCGGAAGGGCACCATCTGTACCGTGGCGTGAAGATATTCCAGCGGATTGAGATCAAGCATGAGCGTGCCCACAAGATAGCCGCCGATGATGCCCATGAGGTCGGCATAGATGGTGAGCAGCGGCACCATGAGCGTCAGGGCGAGCACGCGCGGCAGGACGAGGAAATCCACCGGGGAGATGCCCAGGGTCTCCAGGGCGTCCACCTCCTCGTTGACCTGCATGGTGCCGATGAGGGCCGCGTACGCCGCGCCGATGCGGCCGGACATGACCACCCCCACCATGACCGCGCCCATGACCCGGAGCATGCCGATGCCCACCAGCCCGGCCACATAGATCTGCGCGCCAAACTGGGTGAGCTGCACAGCGCCCACAAAGGCGAGAATGAGGCCGAAGAGCATGCTCGTGAGGGAAATGATGGGCAGGGACTGCACGCCGCATTCCTGCATGGCCGCGATGAAATCCCCGGAGCGCATGCGCGAGCGGCCGATGATGAGGTTCCAGACGGCAAGGGCCACATCGCCCAGAAAGGAAAGAAAATCCGCTATGCGCGGGGGAAGGGCGAGGGCCGCCGCGCCGAGGCGCTCAAGGGCGTCGCCCCGCGTCGCCGCGCGCGCGGCGCCGGCGCGCGCCGGCACGGCAAAGGCCATGTCCACCAGGCGTTTCAGGCCTTCGGGCAGGGCGATCTCCACCGGGAGCTCGCGCCTGCGCGCGTGTTTGACGAGCTGGACGAGAAAGACAAGCAGGCTGCTGTCCCAGGAATCCAGGCCGGTGGCCTCCAGACGGAGGCCGCGCAGATTCCTGGCGGCGAGCCCGGCGAGCGCCGCGTCCGCCGTTTCCGGCCAGGGGAGCTCCAGATTCCAGCAGCCGCCCACGCTGACGCGCCAGACGCCGCCGACGGCGGCTGCCGTCACTTGCGGGCTCGATTCCATGCCGTTATCATAACCCACGCGGCCCGGAGAACGCAAGCGGGCCGCGTGTGGACCCGTTTCCCCCGCCGCGCCTGTGCGCGGGATCGGAGGGCGCGGCGCAACGTCCTGAAGGGCAGCCATGTCGCTCAAGCAACGTCTCGGCCTCGACGCGGAACCCGTTTTTCTCATGGACGGGACGGCCTTCATCTACAGGGGCTTTTTCGCCAACCGGCACATGCAGCGTTCCGACGGCTTTCCCACCAATGCCCTGGTGGTGGTCACGCGCGTCCTGCTCCGCATCCTGCGGGAAGAACGGCCGAAGCATTTCCTGTTTCTCAAGGACGGCAGGGGCAAAAATTTCCGCCACGAGATCTATGCCGACTACAAGGCCAACCGCGAGGCCATGCCTGAGGAGCTTGCCCGGCAGATCCCGCCCATTGAGCGCATGGTGCGCGCCCTGGGGCTCCCCTTTGAGGAATCCGAGGGCTGCGAGGCGGACGACTGCATCGCCTCGCTGGCCGCGCGCTTCTCGCCCACGCTCCCGGTGGTCATCATCAGCGGCGACAAGGACCTCAAGCAGTGCCTTGGCCCCAATGTCTTCATGTGGGACCCCGGTTCCCGCGAGGAACGCCTCGTCAGCGTGGCGGACTTCGAGGCCGAGAACGGCGTCACTCCGGCGCAGTGGCCCGACGTGCAGGCCCTGGTGGGCGATGCCAGCGACAATATCCCCGGCGTGCCCGGCATCGGCCCCAAGACCGCGCGGCAGATTTTCGCCATCTGTCCCACCCTGGAGGACATCCGCGACCATTTCGCCCTGCTGCCGCCAAAGCTTCAGGACAAGTTGCGCCCGCATCTCGCGGACATGTTCACCTGGCGCGAGCTCACCAGACTTTCCCTTGCCGTCTGCGCTGATCTTGACCTTGCGGCGCTGGACGTGGGGCCCATCGATCTCGCCGAATGCCGTTCGCTGGCGCAGGAATACGAACTCTTTGCGCTCCGGCGCGAGATCGCGGCTCTGGTGCAGGCCGGGGCGTCCCATGTGGGCGGTGCCGCCCCGGCGGCTCCGGAGGCGCTGTCGCTCCTCTCCGCAGCGCCGCTGGGGGCTCCGGCTGCGGCGGACGCCGCCCCGGAGATTGGGAACGCGCCCGCCGAAGACGGCCGGAAACCGGCGTCCCGCGAGCCGCTCCTGAGCGAAGCTCCCGTCGCCGCGGAAGTGGCCTCGGTGGCGCATCTTCCCGCGTGCCAGGGGCGGACGGTGGCGCTCGTCTGGCCGGAGGGGCCGGGCCTTCCGCCGCGCGTGGCCGTTGCGGAAGCGGGCGACCCCGCCCAGGAACCCGCCGCCGCGCTGGAGCGGGTGGAGGAATATGCCTGGACGGGCGACATGACGGCGCTTTGCGCCTGGCTTGGGGATGCCGGGGAGGTGGCCGTGGCCGACCTCAAGAGCCTGTTGCTGGCGGCGCCGTTCTGGAAGGGGCTGCTCGACGGCGGCCCGCGGCTTCTGGATCTTGGCCTCGCCGCCTACCTGCTCGGCCCGGAAGCCGGGGATTACGGCTGGCCCCGGCTTTCCGCCCGCTGGTCCGACGCCCTCGGCCTGGAGGGCAAAGGGCCGGCCATCGTGGCGCTCGGCATGGCGCGGGCGCTTGCCGCGCAGCTTGCGGCCAATGGTCTTGCCGACCTGTACGCCACCATGGAATTGCCGCTGGTGCCCGTGCTCGCCGCCATGGAGGAACGCGGTATCGCCATCGACCCGACGGCATTCCAGAGTTTTCTGGATGATGTCCAGCGCGAGCTGGACGAACTTACCCGGCAGGTGTACGCGGAGGCGGGCGAGACCTTCAATATCCGTTCGGCGCAGCAACTGGGCGAAGTGCTCTACGGGCGGCTCCATCTCGCCGCGCCCAGAAAGACCCGCGGCGGCCAGCCCTCCACCAGTCAGGAGACGCTGGAACGGCTGGCGCCCGGCGCTCCCGTGGTGCAGAGCATCCTCCAGTTCCGCAAGCTGGAGAAGATGCGCTCCACCTATCTCGATCCCCTGCCGCGCCTCATGGACGCGCATAACCGCATCCACACCACCTTCAATCAGGAAGCCACGGCCACGGGCAGGCTTTCGTCCAGCAATCCCAATCTCCAGAACATCCCCGTGCGCGGGCCGCTCGGCAAGCGCATGCGCGCCTGTTTCGTGGCCGCGCCGGGCAATGTTCTGGTTTCGGCGGATTATTCGCAGATCGAGCTGCGCATCCTTGCCCATATGTCCCAGGACCCCACCCTGCTTGACGCCTTCCGGCAGGGTGAGGACATCCACGCGCGCACGGCGGCGCTCATTTTCGACATGCCGCAGGACAGGGTGCTCCCCGACCAGCGGCGCATGGCCAAAACCATCAATTTCGGTCTCATTTACGGCATGGGCGCCAACAAGCTGGGGCAGGAGCTCAAGATCCCGACCGCCGAGGCCAGGGCGTTCATTGACAGGTATTTCGCCAGGCTTTCCGGCCTCAAGGCCTTTTATGAGCGTGTCATCGACGGCGCGCGGGAACGGGGGTATGTGGTCACGCTGGCCGGGCGCCGCCGCTGGCTGCCCGACATCCTCTCCGCCAACGGGCAGATGGCGGCCCAGGCCCGGCGTCAGGCCGTGAATACGGTCATCCAGGGTTCCGCGGCGGACGTCATCAAGCTCGCCATGCTCGCCGTGGCCCAGGATGCGGAGCTGCGCCGTCTGGAGGCCCGGCTCGTCCTTCAGGTCCATGACGAGCTGTTGCTTGAACTGCCGGAAGACGGCGCCCGCGAGGCCGGGGCCAGAGCCGCGGCCCTCATGGAAGGGGTGCGGCCCGGCGGCGTGGAGCTCTCCGTGCCGCTGCTGGTGGAGTGGGGCGCCGCCCACGACTGGGGCAGCGCGCATTAGCGCATAGTTCTGCTCTGCAGTTGACAGATATTCCTCACTCCGTCTGGAGCGGAGCGACAGACGGGTGCTGGTGCCGGAAGAATCCTAAAAAATAAGATTTTTCGGCGCTGGCAAGGAAGAGAAAAATTTTCGCAGGGAGTGTACTTAAGTAATCGACCAAGAAAATTTTTTTCTGACGCAGCCAGCGTCGAAAGGGCTGTTTTTGACGGATAATTTCGGCAGTATCCACAACAGCACAGGCGCGACATCAACCAAATAGTATCACAATGCCTGGCGCATTTTGCTGAGGAAAATATCTGTACGACAGAAGGTTTCGCTGCTGCCATTTCCCCGCAGAGCGGGACACGCGGCGGAAAAGCGTGGCTTTCCATCGCAGTATGGCGCGTCGTCCGCGCGGGCGGCGTTTCAGGCCGTGAGCGCCTCGTTCTTGCCGAACTTTTCGTAAAAGGCCTTTTCCGCCTCCGAATCGCCGATGAGGTACATTTCCTCCCCCTCGGCAAAGACATGGCTGGGATCGGGGTTGGCGTGGAGGATGCCGTCCGTGCCGCGCAGGGCCACCACGCTGCACCGGCTTTCGCTGCGGATGCCGCTGCCCATGAGCGGCCTGCCCGCCAGGCTCTTGCCCACAATGGCGCGGAAGATGTTCAGCCCCTCGCTGATCATGAGCACCTTGCCCGGCGCGAGCAGGTTGATGATGCTGCTCGTCACCATTGACGCCAGCGAAAGCACGAGGTCGGCCCCCGCCGCGTGCAGGATGCCCACGTTGCGGTCCAGGGTGGCGCGGCTGATGATCTGGATGTCTTCGCGCAGGCGGCGGCAGTAGAGAGTGAGGTAGATATTGGTGTCATCGTCATGGGTGGTGATGATGACCGAGGGCGCGGTGCGGATGCCGGCGCGCTCCAGCACCTCCAGGTCCGCGGCGTCGCCGATGACCAGATGTTCCTTGAGGAAGCCGCCCTTGGGGGTTTTGTCCACCACGTTGTAGGGGCGGCCGCTGCGTTCGAGCTGGCGCGCCGCGTCGCGGCCCACGCGGCCGCAGCCGAGGATGACCACGGGCGCGTCGCCCTGTTCCTGTGTTTCCTCCGGCATGTCCTCGCTGAGAAAGGCGTTGGCCGCCTGGATCTGCTGCATGTCGCCCACGATGACCATGACCATGGTGGCGGTGAAGACCGTGTCGGGATTGGGCAGCACAAAGCGCCCGCGTTCCCACAGGCCCACCACATTGGCGCCCGAGGCCTTGCGCAGGCCGCTCTGCCGCAGGGACTTGCCCACGAGCCGCGTGCGCATGACGGGCCCTTCGGCGGCCACCAGTTCCTTGTAGCGGCTGGCGATGCTGAACCGGGCATTGGCGTTGAGGACGCGCCGGGCCAGCGCCTCGCCCAGCAGGCGGTGGAACTGGAACACGCGCGAGCTGCCCGCAAGGCGGAGGATGTCGATGGCGTCCTCGCTCTGGGCCGAGGCCACGATGGGCACATCCTTCGCCACATCGCGCGCGGTGAAGACGATGTTGGTGTTGCGCACGTCGCTGTCCAGCGCCACGAGCATGGCCGCCTCTGTCAGGCGCAGGTTGCGGTAGACCACGCTGGAATCGTGTTCGCCCACCACGGCCTCATAGCCCTGGTCGAGCAGGTCGAGGGTGGTCTGGCTGTCGTGGCAGAGGAGGACGCAGCGCGCGCCGTAGCTGCGCAGGTCGTCCACGAGGTTGAGGGCGATGGGGCTTGTGCTGACCACGATGACGTGGCCCTTCACGTCCTGCCCCACCGCGCGGGGCGTGTGCCCCTTTTCCTGCGCCTTGAGCCAGGGGGCGTAGAAGAACTGGATGAACGCGAAGGGGAGCATGATGAGCAGGAGCAATACCCCGGACAGCAGGACCACGATGGAAAAGGCCATGCCCAGATCGGACGTGAAGGTGATGTCCCCGAAGCCCAGCGTGGACATGACCGTGAGCGTCCAGTAAAAGCCGGTGATCCAGGAATAGTCGTGCCCCTCGTAGCGCATGATGACGTGGAAAAGCAGGGAATAGAGGATGATGAGCCCCAAGAGCATGAGCAGGAAGCGCCGGAGAAAGACGAGATTGCGGCGCACGCTGTGCTGCTGGAGAAAGAAGCTGATTTGCGAGGGGATGAATTTCATGCGCGGGCGTGGTTCTGCGGCGCCGGGCCGTGCTGCGGCGCGCGGGTTGGGGTGTGGCCCCAGTGTGCCAAAGGCGGGGCGAAAGGTCGAGCGGAAATCCCTGCGCGGGCGCGGCGCCCGTTCCGGACGGAGGCAGCCGCGCCTTGAAAACCGGGGGCTTTCCGTGTAGCGTGCAGATGGGGTGCGCCCTTCCGGGCGCGCTTCCGCGGCCGCGCACCCCGCGCGGCGGCCAACCCTGAGGAGCTTATGAGCAACGAACCGGAAAAGATCATCTATTCCATGATCCGCGTGTCCAAACGGCACGGCCAGAAGGAAGTGCTCAAGGACATTTCCCTTTCCTATTTTTATGGCGCCAAGATCGGCGTTCTCGGCCTCAACGGCGCGGGCAAGTCGAGCCTGCTCAAGATCCTCGCCGGCGTGGACGAGGCGTTTGACGGCAAGACCGTGCTCGCGCCGGGGCTGACCATCGGCTATCTGGAACAGGAGCCCCTTGCCGGAGAGACGCGCACCGTGCGCGAAGTGGTGGAGGAAGGCGTGGCGGAACTTGCCGCCATCGCCCGCGAATTTGAGGAGATCAACGCCAGGTTCGCCGAGCCCATGGAGCCGGACGAAATGGATGCCCTGCTGGCCCGGCAGGCCGAGGTGCAGGAACGCATGGACGCCAATGGCGTCTGGGATCTGGAGTCCCGCCTGGAAATGGCCATGGACGCCCTGCGCTGCCCGCCCGGCGACATGCCGGTAAACAGGGTCTCCGGCGGCGAGCGGCGCCGCGTGGCCCTGTGCCGCCTGCTGCTCCAGAATCCGGACATCCTGCTTCTTGACGAGCCCACCAACCACCTTGACGCGGAATCCGTGGCCTGGCTCGAACGCTATCTTTCCACCTTCCCCGGCACGGTCATCGCTGTCACCCATGACCGCTATTTCCTCGACAACGTGGCGGGCTGGATCCTTGAGCTCGACCGGGGCCGGGGCATCCCCTGGAAGGGCAACTATTCCTCCTGGCTGGAGCAGAAGCAGAAGCGTCTCGCCGGGGAGGAAAAGGCCGAGGCCGAGCGCCGCAAGACCCTCGCGCGGGAACTGGAATGGATCCATATGTCGCCCAAGGGGCGGCACGCCAAGGGCAAGGCCAGGCTCAACGCCTACGAGGCCATGCTCTCGCACGAGAGCGAAAAGCGCGCTCCGGATCTTGAAATCTACATTCCGCCGGGGCCGCGCCTCGGCAAGAGCGTCATCGAGCTCGACAAGGTGTGCAAGGCCATGGGCGACCGCCTGCTCATGGAGGACGTGTCGGCCATCATTCCGCCGGGGGCCATCGTGGGCATCATCGGCCCCAATGGCGCGGGCAAGACCACGCTCTTCAAAATGCTCACCGGCCAGGAGCAGCCGGACAGCGGCCGCGTTGCCGTGGGCGAGACGGTGGTTTTCGCCCATGTGGACCAGGGCCGCGAATCGCTGGACCCGGACAAGACCGTCTACGAGCTCGTGAGCGACGGGCACGAGACCATCCGCCTCGGCGCGCGCGAGGTCAATGCCCGCGCCTACTGCACGCGCTTCAACTTCCACGGGGCGGACCAGCAGAAAAAGGCGGGCGTGCTCTCCGGCGGCGAGCGCAACCGCCTGCACCTCGCGCGGATGCTCAAGTCCGGCGCCAATGTGCTCCTGCTGGATGAACCCACCAACGACATCGACGTCAATACCATGCGCGCCCTGGAGGACGCGCTGGACAATTTCGCGGGCTGCGTGCTCGTCATCAGCCACGACCGCTGGTTCCTTGACCGCGTGGCCACGCACATCATGGCCTTTGAGGACGATGCCCATGTGGCCTTCTTCGAGGGCAATTTCCGGGAATATGAGGAAGACCGCAAAAAGCGCCTCGGCAAGGAGGCCGAGACGCCGCACCGCCTCAAATTCCGCAAACTCACACGCTGAACCGGGGCCGCCGCGCGCGGCCGCCGATGGAGGTTGTTATGGAACAGACCCATACCGCGGTCGGAACCGCGACAATGGATACCGGCGATCCGGGCCCGGCGCGGCCCCGGCGTTTCCGGCGCGGGCGCCTGCGCTGGCTTGGGCTTGCGCTGCTCGGACAGTTGCTCTGCCTCTCCCAGGCGGGGCAGGCCCTGGCCGCCGATGCGGGCGCGGCCCAGGGACGCGGCGCGGACGTGAAAGCCGCCCTTGCCAGCCCGGCAACGGCCCTGCTTTCGCCGTCGGGCGGACGGCTGGAGGTGGAGGAGCGCCTCGCCCCCGTGACGGGCGCCCCGGATGCCGGGCGGACGTTGCGTTTCGCCATCCCGGCGGATGCCGCCAATCTGCAACTGAGCGTGCCCGGCCAGACCGTGGTGCGCTGGAGCTCCTCGCCCGTGGCTCTTGCGGAATCCGGCGCCCTGGCCAGGGCGCGGGAGGAACTTGTGGCCGAACGCGGCCAGCTTGCGGCGCGTCTTATGACCGTCAAGACGGCCATCGCCCTCTGGCAGGCCCAGCCGGAAAACGCCGGGCCCCAGGATCTGGTCCAGCGGACAAAACTGCTTGAGGAGGCCATGCCTGATCTGGTGCTCCGGCAGGAAGCGCTGGAGAAGCGCATCAACCTCCTCCAGCAGCGCATCGAGCGCCTGCCCGCGGGCGCGGAACTGGGGCAGCTCGTGAGCGTCACCCTGCAAAAACCCGTGCCCGGCGGGGAAAAGGTGGCCGTGCGCTATTCGTACACCTGGCCCCACTGCGGCTGGGAGGCCGTCTATGATTTCAACGCCCGGCCTGAGGAGGGCAGCGGCGGCAGTATCGATGTGCGGCTGATGGCCGATGTGTGGCAGTATTCCGGCATCGACTGGCGCGGCACCAGGGTCACGCTCGCCACGCGCGGCGGCGGCCCGCGCGAGCCGGCGCCGCTTCCGGAATGGGTGGTGGATTCGCAGCCCCGGCCGCAGCCGCGGGCCGTGCCCATGATGCTCAATGCGCGCGGCGCCAAGCTGTCCGCCGAGGGCGCAGCGGATGCCGTTCCGGCCGCCGCGGGCGTCACGGCGGACACCGCGTCCGTCTATGCCAGCTGGACACTGGCCGAGGCGGGTCTGCCCGAAGGCCGTTCGCGCCTCCAGATCGCGGCGGACGCCTGGAAGGCGCCGCTGCAATGGCTGGCGCGGCCCAGCCGGGGCGACAGCCGCGTCTGGCTGCTTGCCAAATACACGCTGCCCGGCACCTCGGCATGGCCCGAAGGCGCCGCCGAATACAGCGTGGACGGCCAGAGCGTGGGCAGCGGCGTGTTCCGCCCGCGCGGTGGCGAAGCTACCCTCTATTTCGGGGCGGACCCGCGCGTCAATGTCCGCACATTCGACGATGCGCGCAAGAAGGGCGAAAGCGGCATCATCAAGACCAGCAAGACCTGGACCTGGGCCTGGACCTACACGGTGAGCAACGGGCACGCCCGGCCCGTCACCGTCAGGCTGGAGCGTCCGGCCCCCGTCATCGTGGACGAGGGCGTCACCGTGACCTACAAGGATGAGCCGCCCGCGCGGAAGAACGAGCAGGAGCACATGCTCTTCTGGAACGTGGAGGTGCCCGGCAACGGCAAGGCCAGCGTGAAGCACAGCGTCACCATCTCCTCGCCGGAGAAGTTGCCGCTCTTCCCCGACGTGCCGTAGCCGCTTCCGGAACGAAACGGCGCAGCGCGCCCCGGTTCCGCCATGCGCGGGGCCGGGGCGTTTTGCGCCTCCGCCGCCATTGACGACCGCTCGACGGCAACGTTATATTAACAACGCATGGTGACGAGGGAGGCACAGCCATGCGAAGGAGCGGCCCATGCGATACATGGCCGGAAATTCGACGGGGCGGCACCTGCCGGGAAAACGCCGTGTGACGGCTTTTCTGGCGGTGGTGGCCCTTTTTTGTTGCTTTGTGGCGGAGCCGCTTCGGGCGCCTCAGGCCCTGGCCGCGCCGGATCTTGTCCTTCAAGGCGGCAATACGCGCATCACTTCCGACGCGGACTACAATGTCATCAGTGGCACAGGGGACTTGACCATCCGTGGCGCCCATGTCCACGCCAACGAGATCGAGGGTTCCATCCATTTCTTTGGTTCCGGCGCCGTTCTTTCCGCTGCGGACAAGGTCAACATCGGTTCCTTTTACATCGAAAACAGCACCCTTCGCGCCAACGGCATTTTCCAGTCCACGTCAACCGGCTCCATGGTCATGAACAACAGCCATATCGTGGCCGACCTCGTGTCGCTGGGGTATGACTACATCAATAATAATGTCCCCCCCGATGAGTTTCCGGTGCCTCCCACGGGAGATCCGCCTTCCAGTCAACACAGCGACAGCACTATCACCGCGCGCAGCGATGTTATCTTTTACGGGGGCCTCTCCGCCCTGAGCGGCGAAAGCGTTATCACGAGCCTTCAAGGCAGCATCATGGCCAGCCGCGACCCCGGTCTTTCGGCCAGGGACGGCGCGGTGCTTTCGCTCTATGCGCCCAACGGCAAGATCTCCGCGCCCACCATCACGGCCACCAATGTGGTGGCCCGGAGCATTTTCGCCCATAATGTGACGATTAAAAACGGCAGTTTTCTGCTTTTGGGGGCCACTGCGGGAGGGCGCGACAACGTCATCAACCAGACGCTGACCCTGGATAATGTCGACTCCCGGATCGCAAATCTCAGGGTTGAGGGACAGGCGGCCATTTCCGGGGGCAGCCTGTCCGCGGGGTCGCTTCAGATGCCGGGCGGCCTCAGCGTAACGAACCGCGCGCGGGCGGGCATCGAAGAACTGGCGCTGAAGAATGGAACACTGCTGGCGGTCAACAGCCGCGTGGCGGTGGCGAACCTCAGAGCTTCCACAGGCGGCAGCGCGATCGTGGGCGCCAACGCGGCCCTGGGGCTGGGGACTTCGGACCCGGACTGGATACTGCGTCAGTTCGACGCCGCTGACGGCAGCTCCCTCGGCCCTGTCAGCGCGGCCCTCGCCGTGGCCACCCCGCAGTCACTTGCCACGCTCCCCGGCATTGTGGTGGACGGCTCGCGCAGCACGACAGGAGGCGTGACGCAGGGAGCGGCAGTTTTTGCGCCGGGCTCGCTGCTGGTGGTCAGCGCGGAGGCGGCGGAGGAAAATGGCGCCGGCGCGCTTTCGGGCGGAAGCTTCGATGTTCAGTCAGGGGCCAAGCTGTACATCCCCGATGCCGTCAACGGGGGCACCTACAAGGTTCTGAGCAACAACGGCACTGACGCCTATGGCGATGAGAGTAGCTGGAACGGCGCCAATCTCGCCTCCGGCACGCCCATGCTCGACCTGGTGCGCCTGGACACATTCGGCATGATCGGCACGCGCATGGTCTCGGCCGAATCCGTGTTTACCAAACTGCATCCGTTGCTGGTGGACATGCTGGACAAGACCTATGCGGAAGGCATCATCGGGCCGCCGCATGTGGATTCGGCGGTTCCCGGCATCCGCTTCCTCTCGCGGGCCATCAGCCGCGAGTACATTGCCAATAACGGCCGGCTCGCGGCCTCCACCATCGAGAGCGCCGCGCGTATGGCGGTGCTTGGGGCCGTGCCGCAGATGACCATGGCCGCCAATCAGGCCGCGAGCAACGCCATGGGCCGGCGCACCGGCGCGGAGCCGGAGGGCGGCGTCCGGGCCGTGGGCGAGGATGGCGCGCCCGTGGAAGAGGCGCTCAACCGTCACGGCTGGGCGTTGTGGATCATGCCCATCTTTCAGAGCACCAACGGCTTCGGCATGACCGCGGGCAACTGGGACATGGATTTCAGCGGCAACCTGGGCGGCATCGCCCTGGGCTGCGATTATACGTTCGCCAGCGCGCTGCGCCTGGGCGTGAGCCTCAATCTGGGCGGCGGCTATGCGCGCGGCTCCGGCGAGCTGGCGGGCACCACCAACAGCATGGGCTTCTGGGGCCTCGGCGCGTATGCCGGCTGGCAGGAGGGCAATCTGGGGTTTTCGGCGGACGTGGCCTACACTTCGGCATACAACAGCCTCAAGCAGAGCCTGCCGCAGGGCATGGAAATGCGGCCGCTCAAGAGCGACGTGACCTCCTGGGCCGTGAGCTCAGGGCTGCGCGCCGACTACCGCATCCCCACGCCCTGGCTGGACGTGACGCCGCATGCGGGCGTGCGCTATCTCTATCTGCATACCAACGGCTACGACGTGAAGAGCAATGGCACAGTGCTGGAGGGTGACCCCATGCGCCAGAATATCTGGACGTTTCCGGTGGGCGTTTCCCTCTCGCGCGCGTTCGGGCTGCCCGGCGGCTGGCATTGCCGCCCTGTGCTGGATCTTTCCGTCATCCCCGCCGCGGGCGACATGGATGCCAAGGGCGATGTGCGCTTTACCGGCACGGGCATTGATGTGGATCTGGAAACGCAGATCATGGATCATGTCACCTGGCGCGGCGCGTTCGGCATGGAGTTTGGCGGCGGCGACCTCGCCCTTGGCCTTGCCTACAGCTTTCAGGGCGGCATGAAGACCACGGCCCATGGGGTGACGGCAAGCTTCAGCTACCAGTTCTGAATGCCGCGCGGGCGGCGTTCCGAAAAAAGCGCCCCGTGGCGGGACGGGGCGCTTCTGCCGTTTCAGGCGGCGGCGATGCCGCCGTTTTCCACCAGAAAGAGGGGCGCGTCGGGCGCGGCCGCGCGCAGCATGTCCACCATATGCGGCTGGCAGGTGAAGTAGAGGATCTGGTGGCCGGGCCCGTCATGGCCGGCGGCCAGATCCGCAAAGGCGCGGGCCGTGCGTTCCGCGCGTTCGGGATCGAAGTTGACGAGCACTTCGTCCATGATGACCGGCAGCGGCGCGGCATGCGCCGCGTGGCTCTTGATATAGGCAAGGCGCAGGGCGAGATATGCCTGTTCCTGCGCGCCCCGGCTCAGAAATTCCGGCCCCACCGGCTCGCCGGAAGGGGGCAGGATGCGCAGGCTCGCGTCTTCCAGGGACGCGCTGATGCCGCGCCAGCGGCCATTGGTGATGCGGGAGAAAATGGTCGATGCCTCGCGGATGACCTCTGGCTGGCGCTCTTTCTCAAAGCTGAGCTTGGCCTGCCGGAGCAGGGCCGCCGCCAGCGCCCGGCGGCTCCAGGACAGGGCCATGCGTTCCATGCGTTCCACGAGGCTCGCCTCTTCCTGACGCATGCGGGCCAGTTCCTCGTCGCGCGAGAGCGCGGCCACGCGCGCGTTCAGTTCCGCCACGCGGGCGGCCAGTTCCTGCTCGCCGTCGCCCATGGCGGCCAGCTCCGTCTGGATGGCGGCCAGGCGCCGTTCCTGGGCCTCCTGGTCACCTTCCTTGAAGGAAGCGAGGAATTCTTCCAGCGGCCGGGAGTCCGCGGCGAGGTTCAGGGCGTCCTCCAGATCCTGGCGGCGACGGCTGAGGTCGCGATACTCCACCAGCAGCGCCGCGAGGCGCAGAAAGTCCTCCGCATCGCGCGCCCCGGCCCTGGCGAGGAGGTTCCGCTCCCGCTCCCGCGCCACATCGAGCGCCGCTGTCTCCGCGCGGCGTTCATCCTCCTCTTCCGTGAGAAGCCCCGCGAGGCGCCGGCGTTCGGCATCGGCCTGGGCGGCGGTTTCCGCATCGGCAAGCAGGGCGTCAAGGGTGGCGAGCCAGTCCGGCGCGGCATCCGCATCGCGCTCCGGCGCGCGGTCCAGACTGCCCGCGAGGGCGGTCAGCGGCTCCTCAAGGGCGGCCAGTTCCGCCCGGCTCTGGGCCAGTTCGCCCTGGGCCCGTTCCAGCTGCGCTTCCGCCGCAAGGCAGCCTTCCATACATTTGAAGGCCTCGCGCACGGTTTCCGGATCCAGATCCTGCTCCAGTCCGAGGCCGCGGAGGCAGGTTCCCCAGGCTGCGCGCGCCCCCTCCAGACGTTCCTCATCGGCGCGCAGCCGGGCGGAAGCTTCGCGCTGGCGCGCCTGGGCCCGTTCCAGTTCATTTTCATGGTTCTGCAGTGCGGAAGCGGCGCGGATGCGTTGTTCGCGCGCGGCATCGGCTTCGCGGCAGGCGTCCATGACCTGGCGCACGGCCTCTTCCAGGGGCATATCGGCGCGGGCCATGCGCTCGGCCACAGCGGGAACGCCGCCCGCCCGCGCTTCAAGCGCGCGCATGTCATCCAGCAGGGCATCCAGATCCGCCTGGGCCGCGGCCACCGCTCCGGAGGCGAGGCGCGCGGATTCAGCGCGGGCAAAGAAGGTGGAGGCGCTCTCCGGGGACGGCACATTGGCCACATGCAGCGACTGCATGAGGGCATGCCATTGACGCCGCGCCTGCTGTACCTCGCCTTCCTTTTCATGGGCGCGGGTCTCAAGCGCGGCGGCCTGCGCGCGGGCCTGGGCGTATTCGCGCCTGAGCGCCTCCATGTCCCGGCGGGAACGCTCTTCATGGAAGCACTGTTCGCGTTCGCGCTCCAGGAGCATTTCCGTGGCTTCCAGCGTGACCAGATCCATGCTTTCCACGCCCGCGGCCGCGCAGAGCTGCCGCGCCTGTTCGCCCAGTTCCGCCACATGGAGCGCGCAGGTTTCGCGCCGGCTCTGGAGCTGGGCCATTTCGCGCTGGAAACGCCGCGCCTCCGGGCCGCTGCGCGGCAGGCCCCCGGCAAGGAAGCCCACGCCGCTTGCCAGGACAAGATAGCCTGACCAGAGGCTGACAGGCAGGCTGAGTTCCGGGGTGAGCGCATATTCCGTTATGCCCAGAAGCCAGTGGGCGAGGAGGATGCCGCCGCCGCCCAGGATGAGCAGCGCGCCCACCACAATGAGCGGCACGCTCATGACGGGCGCCGGGGCCTGTTCCGACGAGATCCTGCTGTCCAGTTCTTGGAGGCGTTCGCGCTCGGTGGTCGTGGTCGTCGAAAGAGCGCGCAGTGCGCGCAGGGCGGTGGCCCGCGCGTCCAGCGCCTCGCGGCTTGGGCCGCCGGCGTTGCGCTGCGCCTCGCGCAGGTCGTCCATGCGTTTTTTGACCGCTTCGGCCTGTTCTTCGGCCTGTCGGACGGCCTGGGTCATTTCCGTGGCTTCCTGAAGGCGCGTCTGCATGGTGCGGGCGACGCCAAGGGCGTCTTCCTGCCGCGCCAGCAGCGCATCCAGCAGGGCGCAGGCGTCCGCGTGGGCAAGGCCGGAGGCGGCAGCGGCTTCGCCGGCGGTTGCAGGGGAGGCTGTGGCCGCCTGCGCGCCGTTCAGCCGCAACTGGTCGACAGCCCGGCCAAAGGCCGTACGGGCCTGGGCGAGGGCGCGTTCGCGCCCCGGCGCCAGACGGCGGTTTTCTTCCAGGCGCGCCATGGTCTGCCGCAGGTCGTCGCGGGCATCGTCCGGCAGTTCGGCCACCGGGGCGGGCAGAACCTCCAGGGCGTCCCGCGCGGCGCCCACGGCGCGCTCCGCCGCCTCCACATCGCGATTGGCGCGCGTCAGGCCATCAATGGCGGCCTGGTGGGCCGTGACGGCGGCGGTCATTTCCCGCGCCTGTTTTTCAAGATCTTCACGGGCAAACAGCGAGCGGTCGGTTTCGCGGATGCGCTGGCAGCTCCAGCCGGGCCCCAGTTGGGTGAGGCCATGGGCAAGGGCCGAGTCGGCGCGGCGGCAGTTTTCTTCCAGCCCGCGGATCTGGCCGAGCGCCTGACGATAGCCGCTCTTGCGTTCGGAAAGCCGGCGCAGTTCCGGCAGGGCCTCCAGCAGGGGCCGCTCCACGGCGATGGCTTCCTGACGCGCGCGCAGGCGCGCGAGCTTTTCATCGCGGGCGGCCACCTGACGCTCGCAGGCTTCGCGCGCTTCCTGAAGGCGCGCGAGCCGCGCGGCGCCGTCTTCGGGAAAGTCCTCGCGCACGGGCGGGAGCCGCTCAAGGCGCGCGCCGGTCATGCGCCACTCGTCCCATTGCCGCCAGACGCCTAGGCGGCGTTCCAGATGGCGGCGCTCGTCTTCCAGTTCCGCCTTGCGGCGGCGCAGGTCGGAAAGTTCCGTCCTTTTGCGGGAAAATTCTTCGGACAGAGCATCAAAGCCCGCGCATTCCGCGCTGACATCCTCAATGCGGGCGCGCAAGGCCTCCAACCGGCCCAGGGCGGCGTTGAGGGCGGGTTTGCTGCCGCCGCGCTTGAAGATTTCCTCTTCCTGACGTTCCAGCAGCCTGAGCGCCTCGCCGGGGGCGCGCAGTCCGGGCCCGAAGCTTGCCCCGTAGAGCGCGTTGCGCACGCCCTCGGCGCCAAGGCTTTCAAAATTTTCCAGTTCGCCGAGGCTGAAGCCGAAAACCGCCCGATAGACCTCGCGGCTCACGCCGAACAGCAACTGGCGCAGGAGGTCGGGCGAAAGCGGCGCGCCGTCCGGCCGGTTCAGGGTCAGGGTCCCCCCTGAGGGGCCGGGCCTGCGGGTCAGGTGAAGCGCCTCTTCACCGCCGTCCGAAGCCGCATAGCGCAGCACAAGGCTGCCGCCCGCCGCCCCGCCGGACACCGGCGCGAACCCCCGCCGCGCCTCGGCCGCGCGGGGATTGGGATAGCCCGTGAGCATGGTGCGGAGAAATTCCAGACAGGTGGACTTGCCCGCCTCGTTCCGGCCGAGAAAGATGCTCAGACCCGGCGGCAGCGCGTCCACCTCCACGCCGGACAGAACGCCGAAGCCATCTATATGAAAGGAGTTGATATACATCAGCGTTCCTCCAGCAGGTCCAGACACAGGCGCTCGGCCTCGTCAAGGAGCGCGCGGAGCTGCTCCTCGTCCGGTGGCGTGAGCGCCTTCCTCAGGCGGCTGTGCTCGAACAGCGGCTCCAGAGCGGGGTCCGCCAGCTCGTGGAGCGCCTGGCGGCTTTCGCGCATGGCCGCGGCAAGGCGGGCCGTTTCGCCCAGCAGGTCCTCCCGGCGCAACAGTTCCTCGCGTTCCGCCAGGGAGCGTGTTTCCACGCGCAGATCCTTGAGCCAGATACCGGGAGTGTCCCCCGCAAGATACTGGAGGCGCTCCGCCAGATCCTCCCTGGTGGCGGCCTTGCGCAGCATGCCGTCCAGCGGCGTCCTGCCCTCAAGGGTCACGCGGGCCATGATGGCCTCGCACGAGGGGGACGCCGCTTCGCCCAGCGTTGTCAGGGCGTGGCACAGGCGCCGCTCCACTTCGTCGAGGTGGTCCACATCCTCAAGAGCGAGCGCCAGTTTTTCCCACAGTATGGGGCCAAGATCGCGGAACTCCGCCTCGCAGCGCCAGCCCCCGGCATGGGGCACGGCCGTGACGAGCAGGCAGCCGCGCGGGCCGGTTTCGTTGATGTGCAGCCCCTGAGGATTGCCGGGATAGGCGATGAACGGCTGTTCCGAAAGGATGCGCCGTTCGTGCACATGCCCAAGGGCCCAGGCGTCGAGGCCGGTGGCCGTGAGATCCTCCAGGCCGCAGGGGGCATAACGGTCGGTGGCGCCTTCGCCCTGGACGGCACAGTGCAGGACGCCGAGCTGGAAGCAGTCCGCGCTGCCGTCGCGCCGGAACAGGCGCGCCAGATTGCGGCTTTCCCTGGCGCGGGCATGGCTGATGCCGTGAACGAGCGCCAGCGGCTCACCGTTGCGCGCAAGCGGATGGATTTCCGGCTCGGCGCCGAAAATGACGACATTGTCGGGCCAGTCCACGGAGGCAAGGCGCGAGGAAAGCGGATCGTGATTGCCATGGGCGATGAAGACCGGGATGCCCAGCCGTTCCAGACGCGCGCAGCCGTCGCGCAGGGCTAGCTGCGCTTTGACGCTGTGGTCTTCCTGATTGTAGATATCGCCGGCCAGAACGAGAAAATCCGGCTTTTCCCGCTCACAGCAACTGATGAGGCGTTCGAGCGCGGTGAAAGTGGCGTCGTGGAGAAGGCGGGCGAGACGGCCGCCCTGGCCCGTTTCCTGGGCAAGCCCCCGGAAGGGCGTATCCAGATGCAGATCTGCCGCGTGGATGTAGCGGATTTCGTCCATGCTGCGCCTCGTTGCGCGAAAAAGGAGAAAGAAGGACTACTTCTAGACTTTTTCTAGGGCGGTGGCAAGGCGCGGAAAGCCCCGCGCCCCGGCGGGGGAAAGGACGCGGGCAGCAGGAATGACGGGCGGAAACGGGTTCAGCGGCCGGCCTGTGCCCGCAGGCGCAGGCATTCCTCGGCGATGCGGCGCAGGTCGGCATCTTCGGGACGTTCCGCAAGGCCCTTGCGGACATGGCCGAGCGCGCGGACATATTCCCCGGCCTCAAGCAGGGCCTTGGCCACCATGCCGTAGGCGGCGAATTCGTTCTTGTAGTATTTGAACGCCTCGGTGAAGCAGGCATCCGCCTCCGGGATCTTGCGTTCGCTGAGGAAGCGCTTGCCGTCGCTGATGCAGCGGTCGAGATTGAGCTTGCGCTGGAGCGTGGCCTCGTAGTCCTCCTGCTCCTCCTGGCCCATGATCTGCTTGTAGAACTTGTTGAAGAAGGCGAGCAGTTCGCGCTCCTTGCCGGGCTGGTAGGCGACGGCCTGGGAATATTCCTTTTTGTAGATGGGGTCCGCGCAGATGTCGGCCAGGGCGGTGCGGAAATCCCCGCGCAGGTCCATGGGCGATGCCTGCCCTCCCAGTTCGCGGAGCGCGGAGGTGAGAAGAAAGACGGCGCGGGGATAATCGCGCCGCTGCACGCAGGTCCTGGCGCGGCCCAGGTCTTCGCGGATCTTGCGGATGTTCATGTGCTGCTCGCCTCGTCGCGTTGAAATGCCGGAGTTCGTTCCACGGGGCCCCGGCTCAGGCGGGCAGGGGCGTATCCGTGATAAAGCCGGTGGACATGGCGCGCGCGATGAGGGTGCCCTCACCGTCGAAAACGCACACATCGTAACTCAGGACATGATTGCCTTCGCGCACCACGCGGGCTTCCGCCGCAAGCGGGCCCACCTTGCCCGGCCGGAGGAACTCGATGCTGGAGGTCAGGCTGACCACTCCCGTTTCGCGGCCGGCATTGGCGGCGGCGCCGAAGGCCACATCCGCAAGGGCGAAGATGGCGCCCCCGTGCGCGAAGCCCATGCCGTTCCTGTGGTGTTCCGTAAGGGGCATGGTCACTCTGGAGAATTCCGGTGTGGCGGCCTCCATGTGCATCTGCAGATGGCGGACAAGCCTGTCATGGCGGGCCACATAGTTGTTCATGTCCTGCACTGTGCCGGCATGTTCCATGCCATCACGCTCCTGAAACATTGCTGCGCTGGAACGAAAGGCCGGAAGCGGCGCCTCCGGCCTTCCGCAAGGAAAGCCCAAAACGACCGGGGTCAGTCCACCTGCTGGATGCCGTCGAGCTTCCAGGTGCCGTTGGCGCCCTCGCGCAGGAAGTGCCAGACCTCGCGCGCGGAGCTGGGGGCGTCCTGCCCCGGCTGCTCGCGCAGGAGCACATCAAAGAAGACCTGGGCGCGCTGGTCGTCGCCATCGTTTTCAACGCCGAGCAACTGGGCATTGACCAGCAGGAGCTCCGTGGTGCCGGGGGTGCCGTCCGTTGCCATCTGCTCCCTGAGCGCGTCCATGACCGCCGGGGTGGCAAACTGGGCGATGTCGTCCAGATCGCGCTTGTCCCAGGACTTCTGCATGCGGCTGTAGGCCATCTTGGCGCCGCGCAGGAATTCTTCGGTATCGAATCCGGCGGGGACATCCACGGCCGGTTCCGCGGAGAAGGACGCCGCCTGGCCTCCCTGGCCGCGCAGGGCGTCCCATCCGGAGCCCTGAAGCGTGTCACGGGCATAGGGCCGGCTTGCGCTGTCGGCGGTCAGATCCGGGCGGCCGCCGCCAAAGGCGCCCGCCGCGGCAGGTTCCGGCGCCTGCCGGTTGCGAAAGCGCGCAAAGAGCTTGAGGCCGAGAAAAATAAGCAGGCCGATGAGGATGATGTCAAGAAAACCGCCGCCGGAAAATCCGTTTCCGGCCAGCAGGGAACCGAGCAGGGTGCCCGCCAGCAGGCCGCCGAACAGGCCCCCCATCCCGCCGAACAGACCGGGGCGCGGCGCCGTGGCCTGCGGCGTGCCCGCGGTGGCGGCGGGCGCCTGCTGCCGCATGGCGGGTTTGGGAGCGGGGCGGCTCATGAACGGTTTGCTGCCGAAGGAACGGCCGCCACCCATGCGGGCGGCCTCGGCGGAATCGGGCAAGGCAAGCGCAAATGCGGAAAAGAGGATGACGAGGGCTGCGAAAAGGGCGCTGATCTTCATGGCAACTCCGGTTAAGACGTTCTCCCGACGCGGAAATGTCCTGCGTCGTATCCTCAGTTATAGGTATTCCGGAGAAAAAGGCAAGGCGCGGCCGCGCCGGCAGGGCGCGGGCGTCTGCCGCGTTCCGCCGCGCGGTCAGCTCCTGCGGGGCAGGTTTTTCTGGCGCCCCCGCGCGATGCCCATCTCGCCCGCCGGAACATTTTTGGTAATGACCGAGCCCGCGCCCACCAGGGCGCCGTCGCCCACTTCCACAGGCGCGACGAGCGCCGTGTTGCTGCCGATGAAGGCGCGCGCGCCGATGGCCGTGCGGTGCTTGCGGACGCCGTCGTAATTGCAGGTGATGGTGCCGGCGCCGATGTTGGCGGCGGGGCCGATCTCGGCATCGCCCAGATAGCTCAGATGATTGGCCTTGGCTCCGTGGCCGAGGCGGGCGTTTTTCAGCTCCACGAAATTGCCCACATGCGCTTCCGGCTCCAGAACGGCGCCGGGCCTGAGCCGGGCAAACGGGCCCACCAGGGCGCCCGCTCCCACCTCGGCCCGTTCCAGGTGCGAAAACGGACGGATCTGCACGTGGTCATGCAGCACGCTGTCCGTGAGGATGCAGTGGGAGGCGATGACGGCGCCCCTTGCCACGCGCGAACGGCCATAGATCTCGCAGGGGCCGGTCAGCTCCGCTCCCGGCTCCACCACCGCGAAGGGCCCCACGCGCACGAGTTCCGGCGCATGGAGGATGACGCCGCTTTCCAGCAGCCGCGCCGCCGTGCGCGCGCGCAGCAGCTCTTCCATGCGCGCCAGTTCCGCCGGGGAATTGACGCCCAGCAGGCTTTCATCCCTGCCGCAGTTGATGCCGCGCACCGTCAGACCGTCCGCCAGACCGAGGGCCACGAGGTCGGTGATGTAGTACTCGCCGCTGTTATTGTCGTTGCCAAGGCGCGGCAGCAGGCGGGAAACCGCCTCCAGCTCCAGAAAATAGAGCCCGGCGTTGACTTCGCCCGTATCCGGGCCGTGGCGGGCGGGGTCAAAGTCCCTGGCTTCCACGATGGCCGTGACCTCCCCGCCCGCGCGCACAACGCGCCCGTAGGCGCCGGCATCGTCCAGCGAGATGGAGGCAAAGGCAATGGCCGCGCCCTGGGCCGCGTTCAGGAAGCGGCGCACGGTTTCCGTGGAGAGCAGGGGCACATCGCCATTGACCACAAGGACATGGGTGCAGCCGTTTTCCCTGAGCGTGGGCAGGGCCTGGGCCAGGGCGTGCCCGGTGCCGAGCTGTTGCTCCTGCCGGATGGCGCGCAGCCGGGGAAACTCGGCTTCCACAAGATCGGAACGGTGGCCCACCACCGCCCAGATGGCATCGCTGCCGTCATCAGCGGTGAAGAGGGGGCGCAGGGCTTCGAGCACATAGGCCAGCATGGGTTCGGCCAGAAGCGATTGCAGGACCTTGGGCCGTTCCGAGCGCATGCGGGTGCCTTTTCCCGCGGCAAGGATGAGGGCGGCGGACGTTGCCATGGAGCCTCCTTTGCGGTCGTTGTCGCCGCCATCCATAGCGCCATGGACGCCAAACGGCAAGTCGCCGCGGCCGTTTCCCGCCGAAAAGGCCGGGCGGGAGCGGGACGGGGCGGCATGCCGGAGAGGACGGGAAAGAAAAATAAAAAAATTTTGCGCTCCCCCCTTTTCAAGCGCAAAGCATGACTTATCTCTATGCCCGTGCGGAACCGCGGAGCGGCTCCGTTGCGGCC
>CAZNXQ010000012.1:0-2105 GCA_964576895.1 uncultured Desulfovibrio sp. | reverse complement strand
AAGCATGACTTATCTCTATGCCCGTGCGGAACCGCGGAGCGGCTCCGTTGCGGCCCGCAACGCGCAATCAGACGGCGCGTCCGTGGATACGGCCGCCGTTCGCCCCCCATGGGCCATAACACCTTTCCCTGGAGGAACAGCAATGAAGCTCAAACCCCTCAATGACCGAGTTCTGGTCAAGCGTCTCGAATCCGAGGAAAAGACCGCGGGCGGTCTGTATATTCCCGATACCGCCAAGGAAAAGCCCTCCAAGGGGCAGGTCGTGGCCGTGGGCCCCGGCAAGATGGACGACAACGGCAAGCGTATCCCCCTGGCCGTCAAGAACGGCGACGAAGTGCTCTTCAACAAGTACGCGGGCACGGAAGTCAAGCTGGACGGCGTGGATCATCTCGTGATGCGCGAGGAGGACATTCTCGCCATCATCGACTAGCCGGCCGCGCCCGCAGGCGCGCCAGTTCACGAAATCTGTCCGCATCTCGCTGAAAAACAGCTCAGGAGGAACATTCATATGTCTGCCAAAGAAATTCTTTTTGATGTCAAAGCCCGTGAAAAACTTGCCCGCGGCGTGGACAAGCTCGCCAACGCCGTCAAGGTGACCCTTGGCCCCAAGGGCCGCAACGTTGTGCTGGAGAAGTCCTTCGGCGCGCCGGTCATCACCAAGGACGGCGTGACCGTTGCCAAGGAAATCGAGATTGACGACAAGTTCGAGAACATGGGCGCCCAGCTCGTCAAGGAAGTGGCCTCCAAGACTTCCGACGCCGCCGGCGACGGCACCACCACCGCCACCATTCTCGCTCAGGCCATCTACCACGAGGGCATCAAGCTCGTGGCCGCCGGCCGCAATCCCATGGCCGTCAAGCGCGGCATCGACAAGGGCGTGGAAGCGCTCATCGCCGAGCTCGCCAATCTTGCCAAGCCCACCCGCGACCAGAAGGAAATCGCCCAGATCGGCACCATTTCCGCCAACAGCGACGCCACCATCGGCAACATCATCGCCGAGGCCATGTCCAAGGTGGGCAAGGAAGGCGTCATCACCGTGGAAGAGGCCAAGGGCCTGGAAACCACCATGGATGTGGTGGAAGGCATGCGCTTCGACCGCGGCTACCTCTCGCCCTATTTCGTGACCAACGCGGAAAAGATGATCTGCGAGATGGACAATCCCTACATCCTGCTCACGGAGAAGAAGATCTCCAGCATGAAGGACATGCTCCCCGTGCTTGAGCAGGTCGCCAAGGTCAACCGTCCGCTGCTCATCATCGCCGAGGATGTGGAAGGCGAAGCCCTTGCCACCCTCGTGGTCAACAAGCTGCGTGGCGCCCTCCAGGTCGTTGCGGTCAAGGCGCCGGGCTTCGGCGACCGCCGCAAGGCCATGCTGCAGGACATCGCCGTGCTCACCGGCGGCACCGTGGCCTCCGACGACACGGGCACCAAGCTTGAGAACCTGACCCTTGCCGAGCTCGGCACGGCCAAGCGCATCGTGGTGGACAAGGACAACACCACCATTGTGGACGGCGCCGGCAAGAGCGACGCCATCAAGGCCCGCGTCAAGCAGATCCGCGCCCAGATCGAGGAAACCACGTCCGATTATGACCGCGAGAAGCTGCAGGAGCGCCTGGCCAAGCTCGTGGGCGGCGTCGCCGTGGTCCATGTGGGCGCGGCCACCGAAGTGGAAATGAAGGAAAAGAAGGACCGCGTTGAGGACGCCCTCAATGCCACCCGCGCCGCTGTGGAGGAAGGTATCGTTCCTGGCGGCGGCACGGCCTTGATCCGCGTTTCCAAGGTGCTCAACGACATCAAGCCCGCCGATGACGACGAGCTCGCCGGCGTGAACATCGTGCGCCGCGCCATTGAGGAGCCCCTGCGCCAGATCGCCCACAACGCCGGTTTTGAAGGCTCCATCGTGGTCGAGAAGGTGCGCGCCGGCAAGGATGGCTTCGGCTTCAACGCCGCCACCGGCGAATATGAGGATCTCATCAAGGCCGGCGTCATCGACCCGAAAAAGGTGACGCGCACGGCCCTGCAGAATGCCGCTTCCGTGGCTTCCCTCCTCCTCACCACGGAATGCGCCATCGTCGAGAAGCCCGAACCCAAGAAGGACGCCCCCG
>CAZNXQ010000011.1:0-29863 GCA_964576895.1 uncultured Desulfovibrio sp. | reverse complement strand
AGTGGACGATTTTTGGAGGGAGTGTACTCAAGTACATGACCGACAAAAATCGCCCGGTGACGCAGGCGGCGCGAAAAAGACTGTTTTTGACGGATAATTGCGGCAGTACACAACCCGACATCCCAAACCGGCAGCGCAGGCCTGCCTTGGTGTCCCTCCGCTCCGCCCGCGCAGGCGGCAACAGAAAAAGGGAGTCTTTCGACTCCCTTTTTCTGTTGCCGTTCACCGGCGCCATCCTGCGGGGCGCCGCACCGCTTCATCCGATCTCCTTGAGCTGGCGCGCGGGCACGCCCCCGGCCACGGTTCCCGGCGCCACATCGCCGCGCACCACGGCCCCGGCGGCCACCACGGCCCCGGCACCGATACGCACGCCCGGCAGAAGGATGGCCCCGGAGCCGATCCAGACGTCATCCTCCACCACAATGGGCGCCAGCTCGTGGATCAGCCGGTCTTCCCGGCGCAGGCCATGATTGATGGTCGCCATGAGGACATTGTGGCCCACAAAGACGCCGTCGCCCAGGCTGATGCCGCCCTGATCCTGAAAACAGCAGCAGGCGTTGATGAACACGCGGCGGCCGATGCGGATATTCTTGCCAAAATCCGAATACAACGGCGGAAAAAGGCGAAAGCTTTCGTCCACGGGGCGCCCCGTGAGGCGTTCCATGAGGGCGCGGATCTCTTCCATGGGGCGATAGCCGCTGTTGAGCTCGGCCGTGATGCGGCGCGCCTCTTCCGAATAGTGGTGCATGCACTGGTAGGCCTCGGTGCCGACCACCAGATCGTGCCCGGCTTCCAGATGGGCGAGCAGTTCCTGCAATTCCATCATGTCTCGCGCTCCGTTAGAGTAGAGCAGTTTACGGCGCGACCTGCCAGCAGGCCACGCCATGCGCCCCTGCCGTCACCATGGGGGGCGCCGCTTCGGCGCAGCGGGGCCCGGCCTCGGCGCACCGCGGTTCAAACGGACAGCCCGGCGGCATGGCGGCCAGCGCGGGCACGCTGCCGGGGATGGTCACCAGCCGGCGCTGGCCCAGGGACGCCCGGCCGGGGGCCGCGGCCATGAGGCCGCGCGTGTAGGGATGGAGGGGCCGGGCGAAGAGTTCCCGCGCGGGGGCCCGCTCCACGAGCATGCCCGCGTACATGACGCCCACGGTGTCCGCCATTTCCGCCACCACGCCCAGATCATGGGTGATGAGCAGGACGGCCATGCCCCGCTCCCGGCTGCGGGCGCGGATGAGGCGCAGGATCTGCCCCTGGATGGTGGCGTCGAGGGCGGTGGTGGGCTCGTCCGCCAGCAAGAGCTCCGGCCCGCAGGCCAGCGCCATGGCGATCATCACCCGCTGGCGCATGCCGCCGGAAAGCTGGTGCGGGTACTCGTCGTACCGGCTTTCCGGCGAGGGAATGCCCACCTCGCGGAAAAGACGCACCACCTCGCGCCGGGCTTCGGCGCGGCCCATGCCCAGATGGAGCCGCAGGGGCTCGGCGGTCTGCGCGCCCACGCGCACCACGGGGTTGAGCGAGGTCATGGGTTCCTGAAAGATCATGCCCACGCGGCGCCCGCGAATGCTCCGCAACGCCTTTTCCGACAAAGCGAGCAGATCCTCGCCCCGGAGCAGGACACGACCGCCGAGCACGGCCGCCTCCGGCGTGAGCCGCAGGACGGAACGCGCCGCAAGGCTTTTGCCGCACCCGGATTCTCCCACCAGGCAGGTGATGCCGCCGGCGGGCACCTCCAGATCGATGCCGCGCACAGCCGGGAGCAGGCGCCCGCCCGCGACGAAGTGGACGGAAAGCCCGTCCAGCCGCAGCAGGGGAAGGGCGCACTCCGTGCCGTCAGCGCTTGATCTGGGCATTGCGGAACGTGGCGTAGGCCTCGCGCATGGCAAGATAGGGGTCCACCGCGATGCTCTTCAGGTCTTCATAGGTGGGCAGCACATCGCTCAGGGCATTGAACCGGAAGCCGAGCTCCGCGCCGGTGGCGAGTTCCCACGGACGGACATAGAAGAGCGGATCGGTGAAGCAGTCCCCCACGCGGCCGATGGTATCGCGCAGCGAGCTTGGGCCAATGAAGGGCCAGACCACATAGAAGCCCTGGCCGATGCCCCAGCGGCCGAGGGTCTGGCCGAAATCCTCGCCCGACGGGTCCACCGGCACAATGGTCTTCTTGCCGCGCGCCACATCGGCAAAGCCCGCGCTCGACATGGTGTTCATCATGAAGCGGCCGAACTCCACCCCGGCTTCAAAAAAGCGGAACTGCAGGATATTATTGATGAACCGCGTCGGGAAAAGCAGGTTGGAGAAGAAATTGTTCAGCCCGTTGCGGATACATTCCGGCATGATCCAGGTCCAGCCGGTATAGGCGGGCTTGGCGATGTACATATAGAAGATGTCGTTGAAATGGAACCAGAAGCGGTTCCACGGCTCGATGGGGTCGGCGATGGCCGCCACCGGCTCGTCGTCATAATCGTCAAGGCTGTCCGACGCCTTCATGGACGAATACGGATGGACGGTGATGGCCCCGGCGGGCAGCGTGGCGCCCCCGGCATAGACGGCGGAAGGCGCCAGCGGGCCATCGGACACGCCGGAGGCCGCCTGCTTCAGCCCCGGCGCAAGCGCGGCCGCGCGGGCCGTGGGCGCGGACGCCACGCCGGCATCGGCGGCTCCCGGCGCAACGGCGACGGGCCGGATGCCCGCCTCAGGGGCGGTCGCGGGCGCCGGGGCATTGCCCAGGCTCACGCCGCCCTCGCCATCCGCCCGCACCAGGGCGTCCGGCAGGAGGCAAAGGCTCAGCAGGCATGCCGCCGCCAGGCGGAGGACGCGCCCGCGCGCGGTCGGGCGCGGGCCGCTATTTCGACTGCTGTTCGCGCACTTCATTGGCTTTTTCGAGCACCTTGGCGGTGAGCTGGTCCGGCGTGGCGGTATTGAGAATGCCCTGGAACTGGGTGCGGTAGTTCTTGACCAGGCTGATATTCTCGATGATCACGTCATAGACGCGCCAGGAGCCGTCCTTGGGCAGCATGCGGTAGTTGACGGGCGTTTTCTTGCCGTCCTTCATGGTGATGACGGTCTGCACCTCCACGCGCTTGCCGTCGGGCGCGGCCATTTCGCCGACATAGGCCACCTGCTCGCCGTTATAGCCCGTGACCTTGTTCAGATAGGTATTGAGCAGCAGCTCGGCAAAGGCGTCGCTGAAACGTTTTTTCTGCTCCGGCGAGAAGGAGCGCCAGCGGGGCCCCACGGTGCGCGAGGAAAATTCGCCGAAATCAAAGACATGGTAGACCTCGTCCTCGATCTGCCGGCGCAGGGGGCCGCGTGTGGCCGGATTCACCCAGTCGGGATTCTTGATATTGTTCAGCACGCGGGTGATGGCCGTTTCCAGCGTCTGGCGGGGGCCCGGATCAGCGGCCACGGCAAAGGACGCCGCCAGCAGGAGCGCCATCAGCAGGCAGGCGGGCAGGAAGAGGCCGGTGCGTGACAGAAAGGCCAGTCTCATTTCACACCTCCAAAGGCATATTTGCTGATCAGCGATTCCAGATCCATGGGCGATTCCGTCTCGGTGATGACGCCGCCGGGGCCCAGGAGCGTCTCCGAGCCGCCCCGCGACAGGCTGACATACTTGTCGCCGATGAGGCCGCTTGTCTTGATGGAGGCGATGCTGTCATCCGAAAGATGCAGATCGTGGTCGAGCCTGAGTTCCACAATGGCCTGCGAGCGCATGGGGTCCGGGTCAAGGCGGATGCTCACCACACGGCCCACGGGCACGCCCGCGAGCTCCACATCCGCGCCGGCGCGCAGACCTGTGGCGGAATCAAAGCGCGCGGAAAGCTCGAAGCCCTTGTGGGCAAACAGTTCCATGCGGCCAAGCCTGATGGCGAGGTAGGCCACGCACACAAGGCCGATAATGACGAAGATGCCGACTGCGGTTTCACGAATGCTGTTCATGCGGCGCAGGTTCTCCATGGGCGCCGGAAGGCGCGAATCACCATACGTTATCGGCGCGGACGGCGGGTGTCAATCGGCGCCCGCTCACGAGCGCAGCCATTTTTCCAGCGCCGCCCGGACCTCAGGGTCGGGCGGCTGACGCAGGTCCAGCTCCTCGGCGCCCGCCTCGCGGCGCAGGAACTGGCGCAGATATGCGTCCCCGCTTGCCTCCAGTTCGGCGAGGGTGCCCGCGAACACGGCCCCCCCGTCGCGCAGCACGAGCACATAGTCCGCGATGCGGCGCAGGCTGGCCAGGTCATGGCTCACCACCACGAGCGTCATGTCCGCATACTCCGCATGCAGCGAAAGGAGCAGGTCATCCATGCGGGCGGCGGTGATGGGGTCAAGGCCGGAGGTGGGCTCATCGCACAGGAGGATGCGCGGCTCGGCGATGATGGCCCGCGCCAGCCCCGCGCGCTTGCGCATGCCGCCGGAAAGCTGGTTGGGGTAATAGTCGGCAAAGCTGTCCAGCCCCACCATGCGCAGGACGCGCAGGGCCGCCTCGCGCAGCAGCCGCCGCGGCAGGCGCACATGCTCGCTCAGCGGCAGCGCCACGTTCTGGGCCAGGGTGAGGGCGCCCAGCAGCGCGCCGTCCTGAAACAGGACGCCCATACGGCGCCGGATACGCCGGAAGTCCCTGCGGTCAAGCCGGAACAGGTCCTGGCCGCCAATGAGGATCTGCCCGCTGATGGGGCGCGCGAGGCCGATGATGTGACGCAGGAGCGTGGACTTTCCGCAGCCGGAGCCGCCCAGGATGACCGAAACCTTGCCCGCGGGCAGCGTCGCGGTGATGCCGCTCAGCACGGCGGTGGTGCCGTAGCCCACGGCAAGGTCATGAAAGGCAATGTCCCAGGCATCCATAACTTCCGGCTCCCTTACAGCAGGAAGGAGGTCAGCACATAATCGGCCGCGAGAATGAGCACGCAGGAAATGACCACCGCCGAAGTGGTGGCATTGCCCACGGCCTCCGGCCCCACGCTGTCGCGGCGCAGATGCGCGTAGTAGCCCTGATGGCAGCAGACCGTGGCCACCAGCAGCCCGAAAACCAGGGCCTTGATGAAGCCGCCGGAAACGTCGTTCATGGTGACGGCGTGGGAAATCTTGTAAAAATACACGCCCTCGTTGATGCCCAGCATGCACACGCCCGTGAGATAGCCCCCCACGATGCCGATGACGTCAAAAATGGCCGTGAGCAACGGAAAGGCGATGAGCGAGGCCGCAAGCCGCGGGCTGACCAGATAGCCCATGGAATTGATGTCCATGACATCCAGGGCGTCCACCTGATCCGTGATGCGCATGACGCCGATCTCGGCCGCCATGGCCGACCCGGCCCGGCCCGTGAGCATGATGGCCGTGAGCACCGGCCCCAGCTCGCGGATGAGCGTCAGCGAAACGGCGGAGCCCAGCATCCCCACGGAACCGAACTGGACCAGGGTATAATAGCCCTGAAGGCCGAGCACCATGCCGCAGAAAATGCCGATGAGCAGGATGACGAACAGCGACTGGTAGCCGATGACGTAGAGCTGGCGCACCGTGCGCGGCAGGATGCGGATATTGGCAAACATCTGCCCCAGCCCGGAAAGCATGAAGAGCGCCATGCCGCCCACGGCGTCCACGCCGCGCAGGCAACGGCGCCCCAACGCGCGCGGGAGCCGGGCAAGCCCGGCGCGACCGGCATTGGACGTGTCCGTCATCAGCGCCCACTCCTGCGGCGGCCCTTGCCGCCCGTTTTTTCCGCCACCGGCTTCTTTTCCAGCAGGATGGGCCTGCCGAGCCCCATGGCCGCCAGCTCCCCGCGCACCCGCTCGGCATCGCGCGCGCTGCCGCGCACGGAGACGAGCACCAGCCGCACCTTGCCGCTCTGGCGCACGCGCGCGCGCAGCCCCGCCTCTTCCAGCCGGCCGCGCAGACGCTCCGCATCGGCGGGGCCCCGAAAGGCCGCCGCCTGAAACACATGGTCAAAACGCGGCTCGACCGGCTGCCGTTCAGACGCCGCGGCGCCGGGCCGGCCGGCCGGAACGGAAGGTGCGGAAGCAACGGGCCCTGGCGCGCCCGGCTGCCGGTCGGAGGGCGTGGGCGCCTGCCCCTCGCGGATGCCCCAGGCCGCCAGACTCTCGCCCTGCGGCCGGCTGAAGGGATAGGCGGGCGCGGATGAAGCTGCGGATGAAGCTGCGGGGACAGCCGGGCCGCCGCCAGCGCCCTCGCCGGAGGCGGCGCTTCCGGGCGCTCCCGGCACTCCGGGCGCTCCGGCCGCGGCCACGGGCGCCGCGCCCGCGGGAGCGCTGGCGCCTGCGGCAGTGCGCGGTTCCGCCCCCGGAACCACGGGCTGCAGGGGAGCCCCGCCGGCCGGGGGGGCGTCCGGCGTGGGGGCCAGGGCCTCGGCGCCGGGAAGAGCCCCGGCGGCGCCCGCGGCACCGGCGGACGGGGAGGAACCGGGCAGGAGCAGCCCGGCCACGCTTTCCACGCCGCGTTCCGGGTCTTCGCCGCGCCCCACCATATAGCCCATGAAAAACGACCAGCCCACCGCGGCCACCAGGGCAAGAGCCAGGGCCGCCGTGGCGGCCGCCGAAAGATTGAGCGTCCGGGGCGGCCTGTCGGAAGGCCGGGCTTCGCGCGAAAGCCGGCGATTTTCCGCCGGGCGGCCGCGGCCGGAGCCTTCCGCGCGGGCGGCACGCTCGCGCCGCCCCTGTGACGCGGACGCATCGCCGCCCGACAACAGGTTTTTCTGAAAGATCTTGCGCAGGGGCTGGGCCATGCCGTCCGCCGCTACATGGTTTCCGGCGCGCTCACGCCCAGAAGGAAAAGGCCGTTGCGCAGGGTCTGGCCCACGGCCCGCAGCAGCGCGAGCCTGGCCACGGCCCTCGGCCGGTCATCGGGCACGAGGATCTGGTGCCGGGCATAATAGCCATGGAGCAGACCCGCCAGATCCATGAGATAGCGGCTCACATGGTGCGGCGCCAGATGGGCCGCCGCCTGGGCGAGCATGTCCTCAAAGGCGGCCATCTGCCGCAACAGGGCCATATCCTCCGGGGTATCCAGCGGCGCAAGGGCCGCCTCGTCCACGCGCTCCGGCAGGGTCAGGCCCTGCGCGGCCGCGCGCCGCAACAGCGAACTGATGCGCGCGTGGGCGTACTGGACGTAATAGACCGGATTGTCGAGATTGCGCTGCTTGGCAAGCTCCAGATCGAAATCCAGCGGGCTGTCGCTCTTGCGCGAAAGAAACAGGAAGCGCGCCGCATCCGGCCCCACTTCGCGCAGCACTTCCTCCAGCGTCACGAACTCGCCCGCGCGCGTGGACATGCTGACCAGCTGGCCGTCGCGCAGCAGGTTGACAAGCTGGATGAGCACCACATCGAAGCTGTCCGCGGCTTCGCCCATGGCCGCCACGGCCGCGCGCATGCGCGGGATATAGCCGTGGTGGTCGGCGCCCCAGACATCCACGAGCCAGTCATGGCCGCGCCGGTACTTGTCGTGATGATAGGCGATGTCCGAGGCGAAATAGGTCAGGCTGCCGTCGGATTTGCGCAGGACGCGGTCCTTGTCGTCCCCAAGGCGCGTGGTGGCGAACCACAGGGCGCCGTCCCGCTCATAGGTGTACCCGGCATCCTTCAGGGCGGCAAAGGCCGCGTCCACGGCGCCGCCGTCCACCAGGCTCTTTTCGGAAAAATACCGGCCGTGCTCCACGCGAAAGGCCGCCAGATCCGTCCTGATGCCGTCCAGGATCTCCTTCACCGCATAGGCGCCGCAGCGCGCGCGGGCCTCTTCCTCAGGAAGATCGGGAAGCTCCGGTTCCCGCCGGAGCAGCTCCGCCGCCAGATCCCGGATATAGTCGCCCCGGTACCAGTCTTCCGGAAATTCCACGGGCCGGCCCGCCACCTCCTGCAGCCGCAGCCAGACGGAAAGACCGAGCAGGCGCATCTGCCGCCCGGCGTCATTGAGATAGTATTCCGTCTCCACGGCATAACCGGTCTTGCGGAGCAGGCGCGCCAGGCTGTCGCCCACGGCCGCGCCCCGGCCATGGCCCACATGGAGCGGCCCGGTGGGATTGGCGGACACATATTCCACCAGCACCCTGCGCCCCCGGCCGGCATCGCTCGCGCCATAGGCCTCGCCCGCGGCCTCCACTTCCGCCACGGCGCGCCGCCAGAAGGCCGGACGGAACGTGACATTGCAAAAACCCGGACCCGCCACTTCCACATGCTCGATATCCGCGCAGAGCGCGGGCAGGCGGGCGGCAAGCGCCTCCCCCAGTTCGCGCGGATTGCGCCTGGCCGCGCGGGCGAGAAGCATGGCCGCGTTGGTGGACAGATCCCCGTGCTTCGCCTCGCGCGGCGGTTCCACCACGAGCTTGTCGGGCCAGGGAAGATCCAGTTCCTTCAGCGCCGCCGCAAGGGCGGCGCGCAACGTGTCAGCGGCGCGCATGGCAGGGCCCCGGAAAACAGGCTTCCCGATGTGCCGGGAAGGTATTACATGACATAGTTGAGGATACCCGAAAGCGAATCCACGAGGTCCACACGCAACTGGTCGCTCTGCGCGGCAATGGCCGCCAGCGACGGCCCCACCATCTTGCCGAGCACGGCCTTGGGGCTGATCTCCAGCCACCAGCGCACCCCCGCGAGATACAGGTTGCGGAGCAGGTCCACCCAGAACACCGGCGTGACCATCTGCCGCAGCAGGCTCTTTTTGGCGCTTTCCCCGTCGTGGACCGGCTTGCCGTCCACATTGCAGTACACGGGAAAGCGCGGCGCGTTCCACACGGTCTTTTCCAGAAGCGGCGCAAGTTCCCGGTTGGCCTCGGCCATCATGGGGCTGTGAAAGGCGCCGCTCACCCTGAGCTCCACGCCGCGCCCCTTGCGCTCCTTCGCCTTTTGCACAGCCAGGGCCACGGCTTCCCTGGCGCCGCTGACCACGGTCTGCTGCGGGGTATTGCGGTTGGCGGCCACGAGGAGCGCGCCGCTTTCCGCCGCCGCCTCTTCCACAATGGCGGCCACGGCGTCCATGTCCAGCTTGACGATGGCGGCCATGGCGCCCTTGCCCTGGGGGTCCGCCTCGGCCATGAGCCGCCCGCGCAGGGCCGTGATCTCAAGCACGCTTTTGGGCGAAAGCACCCCGGCGGCGGCCAGGGCGCTGAATTCGCCCAGGCTGTGCCCGGCGGCGGCGAACGGCGTCAGGGACTGCCCGAAGCGCTCCGAAAGCGCGCGCCAGAGGTTGCAGTTGACCACCGTGAGCGCGGGCTGAAGCGCGCGGGTATCGCTCATGGCGGCCTCGTCACCCTCCCAGAAGATCTCCCGCAGGGGCAGACCGCTGATACGCTCGGCCTGCTTCCAGAAGTCCATGGCCTCGGAGGAGGCTTCGGCAAGGTCGCGCCCCATGCCCGCGACCTGTGAGCCCTGACCGGCAAACAGCAGGGCCGGACGGCCGCAATCGGGCGCCGGGGGCATGCTCGCAGCCGTCGGAGCCTGTGTGGTGGTATGTGTCATTTCGTCTCCGGAAACGTGCACTTAGAGCATTTTGCTGAGGAAAATATCTGTACGACAGATATTTTCCTCAGGTTTCGCTGCCTCCATTACGGCGGAAAAGCGTGGTTTTCCGCCTTATTCCGGCGCGGGCGTCTGCTCTCGCATCCGCCAGAGCGTTCCGCAATTTCATTGCGAAAACGCTCTGATCCCCATGCAAAGCTCTTTTTTCTACGCCATCGGGCCAGGGCTTGCAAGCGCTCTCCCGCCGGGCTATCACAGGCCCGGAACACCGTTCTCCCGGCAGGGTGCGGAAACAGGTTCCGGAGGCTCCATGGCGGAACGTCGCGCGCAACAGAAAGGCAGTCCTGACCGCCCCCGCGGGGGGGCGCCGCTCCCGGTGGAAGACGTGGAACGCCTGCTGCCGCCGGGGCTTGCGGCCCGGACGCCTGAGGCCCTGCTCGCGGCACTGCCCGAACGCCTTGGCCGGTATGTGGATCTGCTCTGCGCCTGGAACGGGGCCATCAATCTTACCGGCGGCAGGGATCGGGAGGACATTCTCGCGCGTCTGGTGCCGGACAGTTTCCATCTGGCCGCCTTCCTGCACGGCCCGGAGCTGACCGCGGCCGCCGACGCCACCGGGCCGGACGGCCCCTGCGTCTGGGATCTGGGCGCGGGCGGCGGCCTGCCAGGCATTCCCCTGCGCATGGTCTGGGAGCGCGGGACCTATACGCTGGTGGAAGTGCGCCAGAAACGCGCCCTTTTTCTCGCCAATGCGCTCGCCGCGCTGGGGCTTGCGCGCACCCAGGTCTTTCGCGGTCCGGCGGAACGGCTGTTCGCCGAACGCCGGGCAGGGGCGGACTGGCTCCTCTCCCGCGCCTTCCTGCCGTGGCCGAAGCTGCTGGCGTTCTGCCGTCCGGCCCTCCGGCCCGGCGGCGTGCTCCTCGTTTTCGCCGCCGCGCCCTGCGGCGAACTGCCGGCCCCGTGGCGGCCGCTGGCCGAAACTTCCTATACGGTGGGCGCAAGCCGCCGCTGGCTCTGGGCGCTCCAGGCGTCCCCCGCGCAAGCGGCGTGCGCGGAGGGCGGCCATGCCTGAAGCGACGCGCACCGCGCCCCCGCTCCTGCGGCACTGGGGCGGCGGCCTGGCCTGTTTTCTCCTTACCGTGGGCCTCGCCTTCGGCCTGCGGATGCTGGAATGGCCCTCCTGGCAGAATCCCGAATACCGTCTTGGCGGCGAAATGCTCCTCGCCACGCACGATGCCTATCACTGGGTCGCCGGGGCCGAGGGCTTCGGTCTGGCGGTGGACCATCCCATGGCGCAACTGCTGCGCCTCATGGCCGACGCGAGCGGCCTGGCGCCCGCCGTGGTGGCCTTCTGGTTTCCCGCCGTGCTGGCCAGTCTGGTGGCCGGCATCGTCTTTCTGTGGGCCTGGGCGCTGGGGAGCATGCAGGCGGGCGTTGCCGCCGGGCTTGTGGCGAGCATGGCGCCCGGCTTTCTGGGCCGGACCCTGCTCGGCTACTATGACACGGACCTCGTGACCCTGTTCTTTCCCCTGCTCATGACGCTCGCCCCGGCCTGCTGGGCCATGCGCTACATGCTCCTGCCGCAGATGGTGCTGCGGCGGCTGCGCGCGCCGGCGGGACTTGCGGCCCTGCCCTGGGCGCTGCTTCCCGCGCGCTTCCGGCGGCCGCGCCGTGGCGGAGCCCCGGCCGCCGACGGGCCACCCCTCCTCCGCGAGGCGCCGCGGCCCGGAAATCCGCTGCGCCCCGTCTGGATCGTCCTGCTGGGCCTTTCCGGCGTCCTGTCCTGGTGGGCGCAGGAATGGCATTCGGTCTTTCCCTACCTCATGCGCTACAATGTGCTGCTGCTGGGCTGCATGGCGCTGGTCCTGGGCCCCAGGGGCCGGCGCGGTCCGCTCTTCCTCGGCGCGCTGGCCTACGCCCTGCCCGCGCTTGGCGGCCTTGCGGGCTGCGTCTTCGACCTCCTCCTTCTCGCCACGCACGCGCCCGGCGCCGCCGGGGGCGAGGGCCGGGGCCTGCGGCGTTTTCTCCTGCACCCGCGCACCCTGGCCCTGCTCTGGCTCTGCGTGGGCCTGCTCCTCCTGCGCGGCGAGATCCTGACCACGCTCGTCAACCACGCCAACGCCTATCTCAAGCACAGCGGCGACGCGCGCGGCGCGGGCCCCACGGCGCTTGTCTATCCGTCGGTGGCGCAATCCATCATCGAAGTCCAGGATCTGAGCTTCGCCGCGCTCTTCCCCTATTTCCACCCCTGGATGGAAGCGGCCATCGCGGGCCTTGCGGGTTTCCTCCTCCTGCTCGTCCGGCGTCCCGGCACGCTCTTCCTGCTGCCGCTGGCCGCCCTGGCCCTGCTGAGCACGCGGCTCGGCGGCAGGATGGTCATGTTCGGCGCGCCGGTCGTGGCCCTGGGCCTCACGGTGCCGCTTTCCTGGCTGTGCCGCCGCCTCCTGCCGCGCGCCCTGCGGGGCGCGGCCTCCGGCTGGATCGCCGCCATCCTTGCCGTGGCGCTGTTTGTGGCGCCGTTCGCGCCCATGATCCCGACCCTGTCCCAGGGGCCGATCATCAACCGCCGCCACGCGGCGGCCCTGGCCCAGGCCCGCGCCATCACGCCCGAAGACGCGCGCCTCTGGCTCTGGTGGGACTGGGGCTACGCGGCCCACTATTTCGCGCGCCGCGCCACCATCGCGGACGGCGCGCAGCACGCCGGGCCTTCGCTCTATCTGCCCGCGGCGGTCTTTGCCACGGACAACGCCCGCTTTGCCCGCCAGATCATCCGCGAGACCTCACGGCAGGGCAATGAGCCGGGCCGCGTCTTCGCCGGGCTGGACAGCGCCGGCGCCCAGGCGCTCATGGACAGGCTGCGCTCGCCGGGAACGCCGCTGGTGCCCGGCCGCGGGCGCCAGTTCATCATCACCAGCTTCGAGATGCTCCGGCTCGGTTTCTGGATCAGCAATTTCGGCAACTGGAACTTTGTCACCCGCCACGGCGAAGGCGGCGCGCTCTCCATCGTGCCCCAGGCGCTCGCCTACCGTCTCAGGACAGGCGAAGTGCGCCTCATGGACAGCGGCAGCATCATCTACCCCGCCTCCATCGCCGTGTTTGACGAAACCGGCGTCACGCGGCGCAACTATGTGCAGGAGTGGTTCGACGCCCATCCCGACGCCAGCGCCCGCGCGCAGCAGGCGTTCCTCGCCGGGCGGCGCAACGTGCATTTTCTCTTCAACCGCGTGACGGACGAAAAACTCGCCATGGACGAGGGCATCTTCAGTTCGCTCATGGTCAGGCTCCTGCTCTGCGACCCGCAGGATCAGCGCATCTCGCCGTATTTCAAGCTGGTGTACGACAATGTCTTCGCGCGCATCTACGAGGTGCTGCCCGCGGATGGCGACACGCCCTGAGCGCTTGCCCCTCAATGGTGATAGGGCACCTTGCGCAGTATGCACTCGGCCCGGTACAACTGTTCGAGCAGAAGGACGCGGGCGAGCTCGTGCGGCCAGGTCATGGCCGAAAGGCTGAGGCAATGGCCACAGGCGTCCCGCACATGGGGGGACAGGCCGAACGCGCCGCCCACCACAAAGCAGGGGCGGTGGCCCGCCTCGTCAAAACGGCGCAGCAGGGCCGCCAGACCGGGAGAATCCAGAGGCTGCCCCCCTTCGTCCAGAGCCACGGCCGCCGTTTCGCGGGCCAGGGCCTCCACAAGGCGGCGCCCCTCCTGCGCGGCGCGCGGGCCCGGAGCCAGCGCGGCGTCGCCATCGCGCACCTCGACCATTTCCACACGCCGCCAGCGATCGAGGCGCTGCCGGTAATGGGCCGCCGCCTCGCGCCAGAACGGCGTTTTCAGCCTGCCGACACACAGGAGCCGCACCATTTTGCCAGCCATGCCGTCACCTCCCCCCCAGCCCGCCCGCGCCCCGCGCGGGAAACTCCGCCACCTCAGCCTTGAGGAGGCCGCACATTGCCTTGCCGCCGGCGGCATTGTCATCTTTCCCACCGAAACCTTGTACGCCATCGGCTGCCGGGCAGACAAGCCCGATGCCTGCGCCCGTCTCTGCGCGCTCAAGGGGCGCCCCGCCGGCTCCCCCCTGCCCCTGCTTGCGGCCGATGCGGCCCAGGCCGCCCGCGCCGTCCGGCTGGAGGCGGCGCCGCCGCTTTTGCGGCGCTTCTGGCCCGGTCCCCTGAGCCTGCTGCTCCCCGCGCTGCCGGGGCTGGCGCCGCAGGCCCGCAATGGCGACGGCCTGGCCGCCCTGCGCGTCACCCCCCACCCGCTGGCCGCGCGCCTCGCCGCGCTGGCGGGCGGCGCGCTCACGGCCAGCAGCGCCAACTTCAGCGGCGCCGTACCGGCGGCCCGCGCGCAGGATCTGGATGCGGCCCTGCTGGCGGCCCTGGCGGCGCTGGAGAGCGCCCCGGATGGCTGCGCCGCCGGGCTGCTCGCGGCCCGCGCCCCGGAGGAGGAGCCCGGCGGCGGCCTGCCCTCCACGCTGGCGCTGCCGCTTGCCGGCACCGGGAAACCCGCGCTGCGCGTGCTCCGGCAGGGAGCCGTCAGCGCCGAAGCCCTCACGGCGGCGGGCTTCCGGCTGGAGGTCTGAGGGCCGTGGCCAGCGTGGCCGGACAGCTTGCGGAAGGCGCCTGCCTGACATACCATCGGCCCGCAGGAGCCCTTCATGAAAAAAACCGTCCTTTGCCCGCACTGCGGCAAGCCCTACAGCTGCTGGCGCAATCCCACGCCCACCACGGATGTGGTCATCCACGAGCCGGGCCGGGGCGTGGTCATCATCCGCCGCGCCAATGAACCGCTGGGCTTTGCCCTGCCCGGCGGCTTCATCGAGGAAGGCGAACAGGCCGAAGCCGCCGCCGTGCGCGAGATGCGCGAGGAGACGGGCCTTGATGTGGAGCTCACCGGCCTGCTCGGCGTCTATTCCCGCCCGCATCGCGACCCGCGCCAGCATACCCTGAGCGTGGTCTTCACCGGCCGCCCCCGCAATCCGGAGGCGCTGCGCGCCGGCGACGACGCGGCGGCGGCGGCCTTTTATCCGCCGGAGGCGCTCCCCTCTCCGCTGGTGTTCGACCATGCGCGCATCCTGGCGGATTTTGCCGAAGTGCTTGCGGGGCGGCGGCAGGTCGCGCCCGTGGAACCGCCGGAGGGCCGCTAGCCGTGGGCTATGCCGGCCTTCGGGAATGCGTGCGCGACCTTGAAGCGCGCGGCGATCTCCTGCGTGTGGATGTTCCCGTTGACCCGCATCTGGAGCTGGCGGCCATCCAGCGCCGCGCCTTCCGCGCCGGAGCGCCCGCGCTGCTGTTCACCCGCGTGAAGGGAAGCGCCTTCCCGGTGCTTGCCAACCTGTTCGGCACGCGCGAGCGCCTGCGCTTCCTGTTCCGCGAGGGCCTGGCCGCCACCGAAGCCGTGCTGGCGGGCAAGGCCGACCCCATGGGCCTGCTGCGCCGCCCCGGCCGCGCGCTCGCCGCCCTGGGCGCCCTTGCGCGCATGCTGCCGCGCGCGCCCCTGCCCGGCGCGGGACGCGCCCCGGTGCTCCAGCGCCGCTCCCCCCTGGCGGCGCTCCCCCATCTTACCTCCTGGCCCATGGACGGCGGCCCCTTCATCACCCTGCCCCTGGTCTACAGCGAAGACCCGGCCCGGCCCGGCGTCAATGCCTCCAATCTCGGCATGTACCGCATCCAGCTGGCGGGGAACGACTACGCCGGCGACGAGGTGGGCCTCCATTACCAGATCCATCGCGGCATCGGCGTCCACCATGCCCACGCCCTGGCGACCGGGCAGCCGCTTCCGGTACGCATCCATGTGGGCGGCCCGCCGGCGCTGACGGTGGCCGCGGTCATGCCGCTGCCCGAAGGGCTCTCCGAACTGCGCTTCGCGGGCCTTCTGGGCGCCCGGCGCGTGCGCCTCGCCCATGGCGACGACGGCGTGCCCCTGCCCGTGCTGGCCGAAGCGGATTTCTGCATCTCCGGCTATGTCCTCCCCGAAACACGGCCTGAAGGCCCCTTCGGAGACCATGTGGGCTATTACAGCCTGCGCCATGAGTTTCCGGCGTTGCGCGTGGTTTCCGTGCGGCACCGGGCCGACGCCATCTGGCCCTTTACCTCCGTGGGGCGGCCACCGCAGGAGGACACGGTGTTCGGGGATTTCATCCACGAGCTCACCGGGCCGCTGGTGCCGCAGGTGTTCGCGGGCGTGCGCGAGGTGCATGCCGTGGACGCGGCGGGCGTGCACCCGCTCCTCCTGGCCCTGGGCAGCGAGCGCTATACGGCCTGGGAGGCGGCGCGCCGCCCGCGCGAGCTGCTGACCCAGGCCTTCCATCTGCTCGGCGCCACCCAGACCGCCCTGGCCAAATATGTGCTCATGGCCGCGCAGGAAGACGCGCCCGGCCTTTCCTGCCGCGATGTGTCCGCCTTTTTCGGCCACATGCTCGAACGCGCGGATTTCAGCCGGGACCTGCACTTCCTCACGCAGACCACCAGCGATACGCTGGATTATACGGGCACGGCCCTGCACGAGGGGTCCAAGCTCATCTGGGCTTCGGCCGGGGAGCCGCGCCGCAGGCTTGCCACCGGCGCCGACGGCCTCGGCGCCCTGCCGGACCTGCCGCCCGGCTTCGGCGACCCGCGCGTGGGCGGCCCCGGCATTCTCGTGCTCGGCGGCCCGCGCCATGCGCGCGGGCGCGGCGAACCGGACCCGGCCATGGAAGAACTGGCCCGGCGCCTCGAAACCTGGGACCGGCGCGAGGCATTTCCCCTGGTGGTGATCGCCGATGACGCCGCCTTTTGCGCGGCCGGAACGGACAACCTGCTCTGGGTCACCTTCACACGCTCCGACCCGGCAACGGACTGTTACGGCGCGCATGCGCGCACCACGGCCCGGCACTGGGCCTGTGAGGCGCCGTTCATCATCGACGCCCGCAGCAAGCCCTTTCACGCGCCGCCCATGGAAGAGGACCCCGCGCTCACGGCCCGCGTGGAGGCGCTGGCCGCGCCGGGCGCCCCGTTCCACGGCCTCTGGTAGACGCGCGCCGCGCCGGGCTGACGATGGCAACGGAAGAAGATCGGCTGATGCCGCCTGATTCCGTCTGGAGCTGTTTTTGACGGGGAATTTCGGCAGTATCCACACGGCGCAGGCGTGTCGCCAGCGCAAAAGTAGAGCAACGCCACATGGAAAGGACGCCATGAATATCGCCATGATCCAATGCGACAGCGTGCCCGGCGACGTGGCGGGCAATGCCGCCCGTATTCTGGAACAGACGCGCACGGCCCGCGGGGCCGCGCTGTGCGTCACGCCGGAGCTGGCGCTCTGCGGCCCCCGACCCGGCGAATACCTGCACGCCCGCGACTTTGCCCGCGGCTGCCGCGCGGCGCTGGAGAGCCTGGCCACCGCCCTCGCCAACGGGCCGGCCCTGCTCCTGGGGGCGCCCGCGCCCAGCCTTTCCCGGCCGGGGGACTTTGCCAATGCGGCCATCCTGCTCCACAGGGGGCAGGTGCAGGTGGTGTCGCGCAAGGTGCGTCCCCATATCCGGCGGCACGGCGTTCCGGAAGCCGAGGCGCTGCCCTGGGACGACGGCGTTTCCTGCGGCATCCTCTCGCTGGAGGGCTGGCGGCTCGGTGTTGTGGTCTGCGAGGATGCGGCCGTGCGCGCCGGGGCATTCTGGCGGCAGCCCCCGCCGGGCGCCCATGACCCGCTGGGGGATCTCACGCGCCGCGGTGTGGACGCCATCATCCACATGACGGCCGCGCCCTACCGTCCCGGCGCCCAGGAAGAGGCCGAGCGCGTGCTTTCGCATGTGGCCGCCCGCGAGCATGTGCACCTGCTCTCCGTCAATCTGGTGGGCGGCGATGACGGCATCATCTACAGCGGCCAGAGCCTCGCCTTTGACCCGGCGGGCCGCATGCTGGCGCGGGGCGCGGCGTTCGCGCCCGACCTCGTTCTGGTGGATACCGCCGCCGACGCCAGGGAACATGCGCACGCCGGGCCCGATGGCCTGCCCGTCAACCGCATTGCGCCCGCCTGCTCCGGCATCGAGGAAAGCCGCTGGCGCGCCCTGGTCCTGGGCACGCGGGACTATGTGCGCAAAAGCGGCGCGCAGCGCGTCCTGCTCGGTCTTTCCGGCGGCATGGATTCCGCGCTGGTGGCCTGCGTGGCCGCCGAAGCCCTGGGGCCGGAAAACGTCACCGGCGTTCTCATGCCGTCGCCGCATTCCAGCCGGGGCTCGGTGGAAGATGCGGACCGCCTGGCGCGCAACCTGGGCATCAGGACCCTGACCGTCCCCATCGCCGGGCTCATGGAGGCATTCGCGGCCGCCCTCGCCCCCGGTCTGGAGCAGTTCCCCGCCTGGGCGGGCGATGTGACCCTGGAGAACCTCCAGGCCCGCATCCGGGGCACCATCCTCGCCTCGCTGGCCAACCGGGCCAGGGCGCTGGTGCTCAATACGGGCAACAAGAGCGAAGTGGCCATGGGCTATTGCACGCTCTATGGCGACGCCGTGGGCGCGCTCGCCGTCATCGGCGACATCACCAAGACCGAGGTATACGCCCTGGGCCGCTGGCTCAATGCCTGGCAAGGGCGCGAACTCATCCCGGAGGCGGTCTTCACCAAGGCGCCGAGCGCGGAACTGCGCCCCGGCCAGAAAGATACCGACTCCCTGCCGCCGTATGACCGGCTCGATCCGCTGCTGGAGCGCCTTCTGGCCGCAACCGGCTGCGCGGACGCCCTGCGGCCCGATGCGTTTTGCTGTGACGGGGAAACGCGGGAAGCCCCGGCCCCGGAAGCGGGGACGGACGGCGAGGGCTGCTCCGGCCCGGAGGCCGACGTGCGCGGGCGCCTGTTCGCGGCGGAATTCAAGCGACGCCAGTTGCCGCCCGCGCTCAGGGTGAGCCGCATCCCCTTCGGGCAGGGGGGCTGGCAGGTTCCGGCGGTGGGCCGGTACCGCATGCCCTGAGCGGGAGTGGCCGCGGCTCAGCGCCGCCGCTTGCGCACGGCCGCGCAGGCGCTGAGGAAAAGCTGGTATTTGCGGCTCTCCACCCGCGCCCGGCACGAAAGTTCGTTGGGCGAACAGGCGGGGGCGGGCGTCTCCAGCGGCAGGGGAAGATAGCCGAGCGCCTCGAAGGCGCCGGCAAAACGCTCGCGGCAGTCGGCGGGAATATAGCCGTCAAAGACCAGATCGCGCCCTCCGGCCTCGCGCACGGCAAGGGCGGCGTAGTCGCGCCAGAGGCCCTCTTCAAAAAGACGGCGCGTCAGCAGGTCGAGCCGCAGCCAGTCGGTCTGGCTGGCCGCCAGGGCATGCAGCGAAGGCGCTGCCGCCGCCGAGGCCCGCGCCAGCGCCCAGAGCCTGTCGCCGCTTATGAGCCGCGCCCCCGGAAAAAGCCTGCGCGCCGCCGTGGACTTGCCCGAACCCGGCGCGCCCAGCAGCAATACCGCAAAGGGCCGCGCCGGACGCACATGAAAGACCTCGCGCGGCACCGGATCGCCGATCTGCGGCACCCCTGGCCCCATATGCTTCCACGCATAGGGCGCGAGCATGGCCGTCACCCCGGCCCATGTGGGGAAACGGCGCGCGTCGATACTGCGCCGCACGGTGACCCAGCCGCTGTCCGGAGCGCCGCTTTCCTGACGGTCCTCCGCGCAGATCTCAGGCGTGGCGACGCCCAGTTCCAGAACCAGAAGACCGCCGGGCCGCAGGCGCGCCATCATGGCCGCCACCAGCGCCGGCTGATCCGCGGCATAATGCAGGGCGGACGCGCAGAGGACGACATCAAAGCGCGCATCGGCCCGCAGGGGCGGCGGGCCGGCTGTCTCGCCCTGCGACCGGTCGGGGTCAAGAAGGCTCCAGTCGCCCACAAGAAAGTCGCAGTGGGGAAAGCGCTCCCTGGCGCGGGCCACGGCTTCCGCGTCCCGGTCTATGCCCAGCACGCGCACGGCCGCATCAAACGACGCGTAGCCGCAAAAAAAGCCTTCGTTGCAGCCGACATCGAGAAAGGACAGTCCGGAGAGCGGCGGCAGCGCAAGCGCCGCGAGCTTCGCAAACGAGGCGGAATCGCCGGGCCGGTCGGGAAAACTCTGGTAGGCCGCCATTCCGACACCGAACCGCCGCTCAGCTCTCGCCCTGGCGCGAGCGGCGCATGGCCACGGAGCCGGTGCGCGCGATCTCCTTGAGGCCAAAGCGCTGGAGCAGGCTGAGGATGGCTTCGAGCTTTTCGTGATCGCCCGTGGCCTCGATGGTCATTTCGTTGTGGCTCACGTCCACCACCTTGCAGCGGAAGATCTCCACCGTGCGCAGGATCTCGCCGCGGGCCGGCCCCTCGGCCTGCACCTTGACGAACATCATCTCCCGTTCCACGGCCTGGAGCTCGGAGAAATCCACCACCTTGATGACCGAGACGATCTTGTGGAGCTGCTTCATGATCTGCTCAAGGATCATGCTGTCGCCATAGGTGGTGATGGTCATGTGGGAGGTGCCGTCCTCAAGGGCCGGGGCCACATTGAGCGAGTCGATATTGAAACCGCGCCCGCTGAACAGGCCCACCACGCGCGAAAGCACGCCGGGCTCATTCTCCACGAGGACGGAAAGCACATGCCGCTGCATCGCGTTTCTCCTTCCTGCCTAGACCAGAAGCATCTCGTCCAGGGCCGCGCCCGCCGGAACAATGGGATAGACGTTCTCTTCCCGCTCCACGCGCACATCCACAAAGGCGGGATTGGGGGTGGACAGGGCCTTTTCCAGCTCAGGGAGCAGGTCGCAGGCGCGTTCGATACGATAGCCTTCGGCGCCGTACGCTTCGGCCAGGCGCACGAAATCGGGCTGCGCCTCCATGTTGGTGGAACTGTAGTTGCCGCTGTAGAACAGTTCCTGCCACTGGCGCACCATGCCCAGATGCCGGTTGTTGAGGATGATCACCTTGACGGGCAGCCGGTTGGCCACAGCGGTGGCGAGCTCCTGGATATTCATCTGGAGGGAGCCATCCCCGGCCACGGCGATGACCATCTTGTCCGGCAGGGCCAGCTGCGCGCCGATGGCCGCGGGGAAGCCATAGCCCATGGTGCCGAGGCCGCCGCTGGTGAGCAGGGTGCGCGGCCGGGTGAAGGCGTAATACTGGGCGGCCCACATCTGATGCTGGCCCACCTCGGTGGCGATGATGGCGTCGCCCCGCGTGAGCTCGCGCAGGGCCTCGATGACCTGCTGCGGCTTGATGGCGCCATCGGGCGCGGAGGGCTGGTACGAGAGGGGCTTGCTCCGTTTCCAGCCGGTCACGTCCTTGAGCCACAGGGCATGCTGGGTGGCCCAGTCGGTATCGGCATGCCTGGTGCGGCAGATGTCGAGGATGCCGGCCAGGGCCAGCTTGCAGTCGCCCACCACGGGAATGTCCACCTCCACATTCTTGCGGATGGAGGTGGGGTCGATGTCGATGTGGACGATGCGCGCCTTGGGCGCGAACGCCGCGATCTTGCCGGTGACGCGGTCGTCGAAGCGCGCGCCCGCGCAGATGAGCAGATCCGCGTTGTTGATGGCGAGATTGGCGGCATAGGTGCCGTGCATGCCCACCATGCCGAGAAAGAGCTCGTCCGTGGCGGGGAAGCCGCCCAGCCCCATGAGTGTGGCCGTGACCGGGATACGCAGTTCATGCGCCAGCGCGGCCACTTCCTCCGCCGCATCGGCCATGATGACGCCGCCGCCGCAGATGAGCACGGGCCGCTGCGATTCCGCGATGACCTCGGCCGTGCGCCGGAGCTGGTTGAGATTGGGCTTGTAGGTCGGGTTGTAGCTGCGCATGGAGATGTCGTCCGGCCAGAGGAACTCCGTGGTGGCCTGAATGACATCCTTGGGCAGATCCACAAGGACCGGTCCGGGCCGGCCCGTGCGGGCGAGGTAGAACGCCTGGCGGATGGTGAGCGCCAGCTTTTTCACGTCCTTGACCAGGAAATTGTGCTTGGTGCAGGGCCGCGTGATGCCGACGATGTCCACCTCCTGAAAGGCGTCGTTGCCGATGAGCTGGGTGGGCACCTGCCCGGTGACGACCACCAGCGGAATGGAATCCGCATTGGCCGTGGCAATGCCCGTGACGGTATTGGTGGCGCCCGGCCCGGAGGTCACAAGGCATGCCCCCACCTTGCCTGAGGCGCGGGCGTAGCCGTCGGCCGCGTGGACGGCCCCCTGCTCATGGCGGGTGAGCACATGGCGGATCTCAGGATGACGGGGCAGTTCGTCATAGATGTCGATGACCGCGCCGCCGGGATAGCCGAACAGGATATCCACGCCCTCGCGTTTCAGGGATTCCAGGAGGATAAAGGCGCCGGTGCGTTCCATGAGCGAATGTCCTTTTGCTCCGGGCAGAGCTTTTTCACGATGTCCGGCCGTTCATCCGGACGGACGGCCACTGCTCCACCGACACGCACGGCCGTGCGCGGGGCAGAAGCGGGTCCTGAACTTCGCGGGGCGAAGTTCCCACACCCGCGGCGCGTGGCGGGACCGGACGGCGGCCCCGGCGCTGCCGCGTTGTCAGGCGTGGGCGCTAGCGGCCTTCCTTCTTCAGGCGGTCAAGAATGTCCATGAGCTGGGTCTTGTTCTCCAGCTTCTGCTTCTTGAGCTGCTTGAGGGTCTGCTCTTCGGTGGGGGTGCGGTAGCCCTTGCTTTCCAGCTTTTCCACCTGCTTTTCATAGAGCACATGATCGTCCCACAGGGATTTCAGGTCGGGGTCCGTGGGGGCGTACTTTTCCAGAAGGTCGAGTTCATGCTGGTCCATGACGGCTCTCCAGGGTTAGAAGGTAGGCGCGGGGCCACGCGCGAAAACAGGGCCCGGCGGCCGGGCTCAGGGCAGGCCGGCGGCATACTGGGCCAGCGACCGCACCACGATGCGGTTGCACAGCTCAATGGCAAGCAGGACAATGACAGGCGAAAAGTCCAGCCCGCTCGAATAGGTGAAGGGCAGCCACTTGCGCACCCGGTAAAAGACCGGCTCCGTGAGCAGGCGCAGGGTCCGCACAATGGGATTGTACGGATCGGGACGCACCCAGGTGATGACCGCCGCGATGACGACGATCCAGAAATAGAGATTGAGCAGCGTGCCCAGCACCATGGCCACGGCGCTCAGGGTATTGGCAAGAACGATCATGCGCTCTCCGAAGCAGTGTTTCCTTTCCGGCGCGGCTGATCCGGCGCCGGTGACGTCCATGCGCGCCCAAGGCCGAGCAGATCGGCCAGAGCCGCGAAATCCCGGACGGTCACGTCCCCGGTGAGGCCGCCAAAGCCGGCGAAGACCATGCCCGCGCCGCGCGCGGCCTCCCGGTCATTTTCGCTGTCGCCCACAAAGAGGGCCTGCCCAGGTTCCGCGCCCCAGGTCCGCAGGATGGATTCCGCACCCGCGGGCGACGGTTTGGGCCGGGCGCATGACGCCGAGATTACCGGATCAAAATAGGGAGGAAGGGAAAAAAAGTCCAGAACCCTCTGAATGCCCGCATCCGTGCGATTGGTGTCAATGGCCAGGCGCACGCCCCGCGCATGCAGAAGCTCGATGAACGGCACAAAGCCGGGCATGAGCCGCACCAGGGGGAGGATGTCGCGCCCGTAGTCCACCTCGGCGGCGGCGCGCCCGATCTCGCCGTGCAGTTCCGGCGGCACCATGCGCCGCAGGGCTTCCGCCGCCGTGGCCATGAAGGCGTAGCGCTCCTCCTCCCTGCCCATGGGCGGCAGGCCGAGCACCGCCAGGACACGGTCATAAAACGCCCGGTTGGCCTCGTGCGAGTCGATCATGACGCCGTCGCAGTCAAAGACCACCCCCGCGAGCCCGTCGGGGAACACGGCGGGGGCAATGCGCGGAAACATCACGGACGCCCCCAGGTGAGCCAGACGCGCACGCGGGAAGCGCCTTCGGGGCGCTGCCGGCCCAGCGCCCGCCACAGCGGGGCCTCGGCCGCCACCAGACGCCCGGCATCTTCCGGGCGGCAACCGAGCCGCGCCCCCCATTCCGGCGCGGGTCGGAAATCCAGCGCGGCCAGCAGTTCCCCGCGCATGGGCCCTTCCACAAAAAATGCCGTCCCGGCGGGCACAAACAGGTCCGCGCCGGCCGCCGCCGGCCGCCACGGGGGAACAAGGCCCGGATGCAGCGGGAATGGCGCCTCCGCCGCCTCCGCACCGGCGGGAGCGCCGGAGCCTCCTTCGCCAAGGTGCGCCGCAAGCCTGTGCAGCCCCCTGGCGCACCCCGCCGCCAGCGCCGCCAGTTCCGCCAGCCGTTCCTCCTGAAGCCAGAGCCAGAGCAAAAGCTTCTGCGCCTGTTCCGCGGCCACGCGCGCGGTCCTGTGCGTCGCCGCGCGGCCTTGCGCCCCAACGGCGTCGGGGTGCGCGGCAAAGGCCGCCAGGTCGGCCAGCTCGCCCAGTTCCCGCGCCCGCCGCTCCTGCTGCGCCCTGTCGGCGGCGTCGCGCGCGCCGGCGAGGTCGCGGGCATCCAGCGCGCCAAAGGCCCCAAGGCAGGCCGTGGCCTCTTCCGCCTTGAAGGGATAGCCGTCAGGCGCATACCAGCCGTCGGGCACGGCGCCGCCGGGCGGCGTGTGCCCAGGCCAGAGACGGAGCGCGCGCGGGACCAAGGGCATCCGGGCCTGGGCCGCGTCCAGCTCCGGCGGCAACGGGCCGCGCAGGAACGGAAGCCGGACGCAGAGGGGAACGGAAGCGGCGAAAAACTCTGTGCTGGGAACAGGCATGGCGTTTCCTTGCAGACGTGGAGAGTGGAGGATACCCGCGCCCGCCTCCGAGCGCAACGGGGAAATTGCGCTCCAACGCCTTCCGGAACGCGCCGGTCGCCAGGGGAAACGCCGCGCTCCGGCATTTTTCGCGGCCGGGATGCGGAAAGGCCCCTTGAGCGATGGATGCTCCCGAAGACTGAGGCGGGACGGATGTCGCCGCGGCGGAGAGCGCCGTGGCCCGTATTTACGACCAGGGGATTTTGGCGTAGAGGTAAGCCCTGTCCACCATCGCCGGCTCCGGGCGGCCCGCGCGCGGCTCCTCAGGGCCCGCACCCGGCGCCCAGCCACCGGGTCCCGGCGCAGCACAAGGAACATCCATGAACGATGAACGCAGCGGCCGTATGAAACACGGCCTGGAAAAGGCCCCCCACCGTTCCCTGCTCTACGCCCTCGGCCTGACCAGGGAAGAAATGGAACGCCCCTTCGTGGGCGTGGTCAATGCCGCAAGCGAAGTGGTGCCCGGCCACCTGCATCTGGGCGCGCTCGCCCAGGCGGTCAAGGCCGGGGTGCGCCTGGCCGGGGGCACGCCGCTGGAATTTCCGGCCATCGCGGTCTGCGACGGCATTGCCATGAATCACGAGGGCATGCGCTTTTCCCTCCCCTCGCGGGAGTTCATCGCGGATTCCATCGAGATCATGGCCCGCGCGCACGCCTTTGACGCCCTGGTCTTCATCCCCAACTGCGACAAGTGCGTGCCCGGCATGCTCATGGCCATGCTCCGGCTCAACCTGCCCTCGGTGCTCATTTCGGGCGGTCCCATGCTGCCGGGCAATCTCGGCCCGGACAGGCGCGGCGACCTCATCACGGTGTTCGAGGCCGTGGGCAAGGTGCGCGCCGGGCAACTCGACGAGGCCGGGCTCGAACGCATGGCCGAACGCGCCTGCCCCGGCTGCGGCGCCTGCGCGGGCATGTTCACGGCCAATTCCATGAACTGCCTTGCCGAAACCATCGGCGTGGCCCTGCCCGGCAACGGGACCATCCCCGCGGTGGGGGCCGCGCGCGTGCGCCTGGCGAAAACCGCGGGCATGAAGGTCATGGAACTGCTCCAGAACAATATCCGCCCGCGCGACATCGTCACCCCCGATGCGGTGGCCAACGCCGTGGCCGTGGACATGGCCCTCGGCTGTTCCACCAATACCGTTCTCCATCTCCCGGCTGTCTTTGGCGAGGCGGGGCTCGACATGGGGCTTGAGGTCTTCGACGAGGTGAGCCGCAAGAGCCCCAACCTCTGCAAGCTCTCCCCGGCGGGCAAGCATTTCATGGTGGATCTGGACAACGCGGGCGGCATCCCGGCCGTCATGAGCGAGCTGGACAAGCTCGGCCTCATCCACAAGGACTGCCTCACCGTCACGGGCAAGACCGTGGGCGAAAATCTGCGCGAGCTGGACGCCCATATCCTCGATCCGGACGTCATCCATCCCGTGGGGCAGGCCTATTCGCGGGAGGGCGGCATCGCCATCCTGCGCGGCAGCCTCGCGCCTGAGGGCGCGGTGGTCAAGCAGTCGGCCGTGGCGCCGGAAATGATGCGCCGGGAAGTGCGGGCGCGGGTCTTCGATTCCGAAGAGGATGCCATGCAGGCCATCCTCGGCGGCAAGATCAAGGCGGGGGACGCCGTGGTCATCCGCTATGAGGGACCGCGCGGCGGTCCGGGCATGCGCGAAATGCTCTCGCCCACCGCGGCCATCACCGGCATGGGGCTCGGCAGGGATGTGGCCCTGCTCACGGACGGCCGCTTCTCCGGCGGCACCAACGGCGCGGCCATCGGCCATATCTCGCCTGAGGCGGCAGACGGCGGCGTCATCGCCCTGGTGCGGGAAGGCGACATCATCAGCATCGACATTCCCGCCCGCAGGCTCGATCTGCTCGTGGACGAGGCGGAGCTGGAGCAACGCCGCGCCCGGCTGCGCCATCCGGAAAAGGCGAATCCCTATCCCGTGCTGCGCCGCTACGCGCGCCTGGTGAGCTCGGCGGCCAACGGCGGCCGCTACAAGGAAATCTGAAGCCCGTCGTTCCCGGCGGCAAAGGGCCGACCATGCAGGAAAGCGTGCGCTACCCCGCGCCGGGTTGCATAGTGGAATATCTGGAGGGCAATGCCGTCCAGATCGCCATGGTCCTGGAAGAGGCGGGCGGCAAGCTGCGCCTCTTCCTGCCCAATCGCCGCGAAACACGACTGGCGGCGGGCCGCCTGCTGCCGTGGCTTGGCCCCGTCCATGACGGAACGCCGGGCAAGGACGAAACGGCGCGCCTGCTCGAAGCCCATAAGGCCCGGCGCGAGGCCGCGGCCGCGGCCGTGCCCGTGACCGAACTCTGGGAGCTGGCCCAGGGCGAGGTGCAGGCCGCCCCGGCCCGCTGGTTCGCCGAACTCATGGAGACCGCTCCCGGCCCGGACGAGGTGGCCGCCTACGGGCGCGCGCTGCTCGCCTGCAAGAGCCGCTTCCGCTTCCAGCCGCCGGACTTCCAGGTCTATGACGCGGCAACCGTGGAGCGCCGCCTGAACGAGCAGAAAGCCCGTGAGGAACGGGAGGCCCTGGTGGCGGGTGGCGCGGCATTTCTGCGCCTGCTCTGGGAGGTGGCCTGCGGCCGGCGGGAATTGCCGCCGCGGGGGGACGGCGCTTTCGCCGCCGAAGGGGTGCCGTGGCCCGCGCCGGAAACGGCCGCCCGGCTCAAGGCGCTCCTGCGCGCGCGCATGATCGACCCGGAATGCCAGGAGGACGACGCCCTGTGGCGGCTGCTTGCCAAGGGGCTGCCGGAGGTGCCGCATCTGCCGCTCCAGTTGCTTGTGGCCTGGGGCGAACTTCCGCCGCATCACAATTTCTGGCTGGATCGCGCGGGCTACGAGCCCGGCGACGTATGGTGGCATCCCTTTGGCGACGAGGTCGCCCGCCTGGCGGCCCTGGGCCGGGGCGAAAACGGCACCGATGCGGCCGGCCCGGATACGGCCCCCCCAAAGCTCCCCTTCTGCGACCTGCCCTTCATCAGCATCGACAGCGCCACCACGCGCGATGTGGACGATGCCTTTTTTGTGGAGGAACTCCCGGACGGTTCCGGCTGGAAGGCGACCGTGGCGCTGGCCTGCCCGGCCCTGGCCTGGCCCTTCGGCTCGCCGCTGGACCGGGCCGTCCTGCGCCGCGCCACCAGCATCTATCTCCCCGAAGGCGACTGCCACATGCTGCCGGAACAGCTCGGCACGGACGCCTGGTCCTTGCGCGCCGGGGAACCGCGGCCGGTTTTCTGCGTGCGCGTGGTCGTGGATGGCGACGGGGAACCCGGACCCTGCGAGCTGTTCGCGGCAACGGCGCGCATCGCGGCCAACCTCGCCTATCCCGACGCCCAGGCCGTCCTCGACGGCGCAACGGAAACCCCGGCCAACCCGGCCGCCGCCCATGCCGGCCAGCTGCGTCTGGGCCTGGCCCTGGCCCGCAGCCGTCAGGCCGCGCGCCTTCGCGACGGCGCCGTGGTCATGGAGCGGCCGGAACCGCAGCTCGCCCTGGAGGGCACAGGCCGGGAGATCACCGTGCGTCTTTTCCTCGCGGAACCGGCGCCCGATGCCCAGATGCTCGTGGCGGAACTCATGATCCTCGCCAGCGCGGCCCTTGCCGAATGGGGCGCGGCCCACGGCGTGCCCCTGCTCCACCGGACGCAGGATGTGGCCGTGCCGCGCGAATACGCGGGCATCTGGCACGAGCCGCAGGATCTGGCCCGCGTCCTGCGCGCGCTCATCCCGTCCTCGCTGGAGGTGCAGGCCCGGCCGCACGCGGCCCTGGCGCTCCCGCGCTATGCGCCGGTGACCTCGCCGCTCAGGCGCTATCCGGATCTTGTCAACGAGGCCCAGGCGCTGCACATGCTCGCCACGGGCAGGCCCCGCTGGGACGCGGCCGCCCTCGCCGCCCTGCTGGAACAACTGTCTCCGGCGCTGGAAGCGGCCGGCCAGGTGCAGCGCTTCCGCCCGCGCTACTGGAAGCTCCTCCATTTCCGGCAGCAGGGCGACAAGATATGGTGGCCGGGCGTCATCACGGAAGAAAACGAAGCCTTCGCCACGGTGAGCCTGCCGGAACAGGGCCTCTTCGTGCGCGGCAGGCGCAGGCTCTTCGATGAACGCGCGGCGCCCGGCATGCGGGTGCGCGTGCGCCTCGGCAAGGTGCAGCCGCTCCATAACGAGATCCAGATCCTCGAAGTCGTTCCCGCGGAACAGGAGCTTCCGGATCTTCCCTCCTGACCGGCAAGGCCCGCAAGGAGAATGCCCATGCTCGTCAAACTCGCCCTGATCCTTTTCGCCTATCTGCTCGGTTCCGTGCCCTGGGGCGTGGTCATCGCCAGGACCTGCTGCGGCATCGACCCGCGCACGGACGGCAGCCGGAGCACCGGCGCCACCAATGTTTCGCGCCTGTGTGGCTTCGGCTACGGCGTGGCAACCCTGGCCTGCGACCTGCTCAAGGGCGCCGTGCCCGTGTGGATCGCCCTGAAGATCGGCCCGGCGCCGCTCTTTGTCAGCCTGGTGGCCGTGGCCGCGGTTCTCGGGCATGTCTTTTCCTGCTTCATGCGCTTCAGGGGCGGCAAGGCCGTGGCCACGAGCATCGGCGTTTTCCTGCCGCTCGCCTTCTGGCCGCTGCTCGGCTCCTGCGCGCTGTGCATGCTCGTCATCTGGCGCAGCGGCTTTGTCTCGCTCGGTTCGCTCAGTCTGCTCGGCTCCCTGCCGGTCTTTCTCGCCATTGCGGGCGCCTGGCAGTGGCTGCCCCTGAGCCTGTGCCTCTGCGTCATCGTCTTCGTCAAGCACAGGGAAAACATCGCGCGCCTGCGCGCGGGCACGGAAAAACCCTGGCTCAAGAGCCGCGCGCAGCGCTGAGACAGCCGGCCCCGGCGCATGCCGCTTCACAAAGGACACTTTCCATGCTCGAACTGCGTGTCAGACCCGAAATCCTCAGCTATGAGACCTGCGCCGACTTTGTGGCGGCCCACCACTTCACGCCGCAGGATGTCATCCTCACGCGGAGCAGCATCCAGACCGCGTTTCTGGAGCGTTTCAGCCTGCCCGCCCGCGTCATCCTTCAGAACAGGTTCGGCGCGGGCGAGCCGACGGACGACATGGTGGACGCCATCCTCCGGGAATTCAACCAGCAGCCGTGCGGCCGCCTCTTCGCCATCGGCGGCGGCACGGTCATCGACATCGCCAAGGTGCTGGCCGTCAGCGACGGCACGCTCCGGGTGGATGGCATGTATGCGGACATGGCCGCCCTCCGCGCGCGGCATGAGCTCATCATCGTGCCCACCACCTGCGGCACGGGCAGCGAAGTGACCAATATCGCCATTCTGCACCGCACTCGGCTGGGCACCAAGATGGGGCTTGTCTCGGATGGCATGTACGCGAGCCAGGCGGTGCTGGTGCCGGAACTGCTCTCGGCGCTGCCCTACGGGGTCTTCGCCACCAGCTCGCTGGACGCGCTCGTCCATGCCGTGGAATCCGCCCTGTCCGGCAACGCCACGCCCACCACGCTCCTGTTCAGCCTGCGGGCGCTGGAGATGATCATCCGCGGCTATGGCGTCATCGCGGAGAACGGTCCGCAGGCGCGCATGCCCCTGCTCAAAGACTTCCTCCATGCCTCCACCTACGCGGGCATCGCCTTCGGCACCGCGGGCTGCGCGGCCGTGCACGCCCTGAGCTACCCGCTGGGCGGCG
>CAZNXQ010000010.1:0-30254 GCA_964576895.1 uncultured Desulfovibrio sp. | reverse complement strand
CGCCCGGCAGGAATCGAACCTGCGGCCTACAGCTTAGGAGGCTGTCGCTCTATCCGACTGAGCTACGAGCGCGTGAGAGCAGTGGTAGGCCGTAAATGTACGGCTGTCAAGGCTTTTGTATTGTAAACCCTATGCCGCTGCCATCGTGCGCGTGCCGGGCGCGCGTGGGCGGGCAGGAAACCGGGGCGAGCCTGCCGGAGGCGCATATCACAGGGAAGTTCACCTCTTGTCGTTGCCGCAGGCGTTGCGGGGCGTTTTGCCGCCGCCTTCCAGCCGCGCGAGGAGCCGGTCATAATAGGGATCGTGTTCTTCCAGTTGCAGGGCACGTTCATGGCGCATGCGCGTGCGGAGTATCAGGAAGCGCAGGCGTTCCATCTGCCGCACACGTTCGCGTTCGTCGTCGCAGTTCTCAAGCAGGTCGGCAAGTTTCTGGATGTCCTTCCGTTCTTCAAGCTCTGGCGGAAGGCAGTTGGCATTGCGCAGGATGGTATAGGCCATGCGGAGCTCTTCGGGCACATGGCTCAGGTCGTCCAGGTGCAACGGATGCCCGGCGCCGGGAAGATTGTCGAACGCCCCGCGTTCCTGGGCCTCCTGAATGCGTCGTTCGGCAATGGCCCCAAGAACAGACCATTCTCCGCTCATATGTCACCAGCCGATGGAGTTGTGGGGCCAGCCCGGCCTGTTCCCCAGCGCTGCTTCCAGTCCATCAGAAGCTTGAGCGCTTCCAGCGGGCTGAGCTCTTCCGGTTCCAGCTGTTCCAGGAGACGGCACAGGGGATGCGGGGGGGCGGCCTCAGGCGTCTGGCGCGCTGGCTGGCCGGTGTTTCCGGCAGCCTCCCTGGCTGGCGCCGGATTCAGGTTCATGCCCGGCAGCGTCAGCGAGGCGGCCACCAGATTCTTGCGGCCGCTTTCCCGGCTGCGTTCCAGCGCGGCCAGGATGGCTTTTGCGCGATGGACCACCGGTACGGGAACTCCCGCGAGCCGCGCCACCTCAACGCCATAACTCCGGTCGGAAGGGCCCGGCACCAGTTTGTGCAGAAACAGGATATCGTTATTGTGTTCACGAATGGCAATATTCATGGTGAAGACGCCGGGGATGCGTCCTTCCAGCGCCGTGAGCTCGTGATAATGGGTGGCAAAGAGCGTCCGCAGTTCACCGCCGCCGCGCGCGGCCAGGTCCTCCACCACGGCCCAGGCCAGGGCCATGCCGTCGTAGGTGCCGGTACCCCGGCCGATCTCGTCAAGGATGACGAGGCTGCGTTTTGTCGCCTGGCGCAGGATGCGCGCCGTCTCCATCATTTCCACCATGAAGGTGCTCTGCCCGCGAGCCAGGTCATCCGACGCCCCTACCCGTGAGAAGAGGCGATCCACAAGGCCGATGACGGCCTCCTCGGCAGGCACCATGGAGCCCATCTGGGCGAGCAGGCAGATGAGCGCCACTTGCCGCAAGACTGTGGATTTGCCCGCCATGTTCGGCCCGGTGAGCAGACAGAGGCGATGATCGGCATTCAGGCGCAGATCATTGGGCACAAAATTCGCGCTCCCGACCATGGCTTCAACCACTGGATGCCGCCCCTGACGGATCTCCAGCTCCGTGCCTTCGGTGAGGGTGGGGCGGCGCCAGGCGTTGCGGCGGCCGACCTCGGCAAGGCATTGCCAGTAGTCAAGATGGGCGAGCAGATCCGCCATGTGGACAAGACGCTCGCGCTGGTTCGCAATGTGGGCGCGCAGATCCTGGAACATCCGGTATTCCAGGCTCTTGCGCTTATCCGCGGCGGAGAGCAGTTCATCCTCAAGCGTTTTGAGCTCTTCGGTGGTGAACCGTTCGGCGTTGACGAGCGTTTGCCGGCGAATGAAATGCGGCGGTGGCGGCCCGGAATACGCCGCGCGCGAAAGCTCGTAAAAGTATCCGAAAACCCGGTTGTATCCCAGTTTCAGCCGCGTCAGTCCGGTCTTGCGCTGTTCTTCCTCCAGCAGACGCTGAAGCCTTTGCTCGCCATGCTCCACGAGATCGAGCAGGGCGTCCAGATCCGCGTTGAAACCCTCCCGGAACAGGCCGCCGTCCGTGATGACGGCGGGCGGGCTGTCGACCAGGGCAGACTGGAGCAGGGCGGCGCAATCCTCAAGATCATCCCATGACCTGAGAAGATCGTACAGGGGTTCGGGCAGGGTTTCCCCTCTGGCCTGACATTCCGTGAGGTAGCGTCCATCTTCCTGAGGGATCAGCGCTGCCCGCACTGCGGGCAGGGCGGCGAGGCTTTCGCGCAAGGCGATGAAATCCCTGGGAGAGCTCCGGTTGAGACAGATGCGCGTGGAAAGGCGCTCCAGGTCGAAGACCTTGTCCAGTGCGGTGCGGAGCGCGGCCCGCAGTTCATCGTGCTCGTGCAGAAAGGCCACGGCTTCCTGAATGCGGCGAATGGGCGCGGCTTCACGCCAGGGGTGGCGCAGCATGTCTTCGAGAAAGCGGCCGCCCATGGGCGTCATGGTCATGTCAAGGGCATGCCGCAAGGTGCCCTTGCCCTTATGCCCGTTGAGCCTGACAAAAATTTCAAGATTGCGCTCGGTGATCTCATCCACCAGAAGGCGGCGCCCAAGGTTGAGCGGCCGGAACGGCATAAGCTGGTCCGGGGCGCGTTTCTGGGTCTGATCCAGATAGGCAAGCAGGGCACCGCAGGCGCGCATGAGGGTTTCCTTGCACTCAAGCCCCAGAGCAGCCGCCTCGCGCACGCCCTGAGCGGCAAGAACGCGCTCCGTGGCGCGCTTGTGGTCGAAATGCTGCGACGGCATACGGACCAGCCGGATGTCCTCCAGAACACAGCGCGGCGGAACCTCCAGCCCTTCCGGCACCAGTAGTTCCCGCGGCGCGAGTTTCTGCGCCCATTGCCAGAGGTCCGCCTCCTTCCTGAATTCCACTCCCGACCATTGCCCGGTGGAAACATCCGCCCAGGCAAAGGCGCTGCGCCCCATGCCCGCATCGTGACAGATGGCGCCAAGATAGGTATGGCTGCCCGCGCCGAGATTGGCATCGTCCAGCACTGTCCCCGGCGTGAGGACGCAGGTGACCGCGCGTTTGACAATCCCTTTGGCGTCCCTGGGGTCTTCCACCTGGTCGCAAATGGCCACGCGGTAGCCGCGATCCACCAGTTGCGCCATATAGCTCTGCGCGGCATGCCAGGGAACGCCGCACATGGGGATGGCGTTTCCGCCTTCCTTGCCCCGGCTGGTCAGGGCGATCTGGAGCTCGCGCGAGGCTGTGGCGGCATCTTCAAAGAAAAGTTCATAAAAATCTCCCATGCGATACATGAGCAGGGCATCAGGGTATTCAGCCTTGATGCCCAGATACTGCTCAAGCATGGGAGTCAGTTTCGGCGGAAGTTCAGGCATGGCCGCAAGTGCTGGCTGATCGCAAGGGGCGTCTGGCAGCGTGTGGAGCGAGCCCGCGCATGGGGGATGCCATGAACGGCCACCCCCTATGCAACGGGAAAAATCAGGCCCTGGAATCGGCAGTTTCGCCGGAGTCCTTCGCGGCAGGCGCGGGAGCGGCGGCGGGAGCCTGCGCAACGGGCGCGGGGGCCGACGCCGCGTTTTCTTTGCGATGGAAGAAGGAGTGCTTCGCGCTGTCGCCGCCGGTGATGTCCTTCTTGAGCCTGGCGAGTTCCTTCTCCAGCGAGGAAATGTGCCAGCGGGATTTCACCAGTTTGGCCGAGGTATTGCACCGGTCCCAGAAAAGCAGCGCCAGCGAAAGGAGCGCCCCCACAAAGAATGCCGCAATCACCAGAAAATAGAACGGCAGCGGGATGGAGGTCATGGGAGGAATGAAGAAAAGGTTCAGCGTCAGTTCAAGCTGTTGCGAAAGCGCGGTCTGGTTCTGGAAAAAGAACACCAGCGCCAGAAAGATGAGGATGGCAAGCACAAGGGCCTTGAGGTAGCGCATACAATTCTCCTTACAGCAGGAACTGACGCCGTTTTTTCCAGAGCGCGGCTCCGCGGGGGGCTGCGCCCGCGCGGCTTCCGGCCCCGTCCGTTTTATTGGGCGGGCCGCCCCTCCGGGGAGCCATTCCCCGGCGCGCAAGCCCCGGAAGCGCAAAAATACGGTAAAAGTTCGGTATAGGTCCGGGAGAGGTGTTCCGGCATGGTGCGGACCTCGTCCAGAACCGCCATGAAGGAGGAGTCGCCGTTCCAGCGGGGCACCAGATGGAAATGGAGATGCTCGCGGATACCGGCGCCCGCGGCCTCCCCCTGGTTGAGCCCCACATTGATGCCCTGGCAGTTGAAGTGACGCTTGAGGATCGTGGAGCAGCGTTGCAGAAGCGCCATGATCTCGTGGGATTCACGTTCCGTCAGATCTTCAAGCGCCATGACGTGCCGGTAGGGGCACACCATGAGATGCCCGTTATTGTACGGAAATTTGTTCATGATGACGAAGCTGGCCTGACCGCGATAGAGCACCAGACGCCCGGCATCTTCTTCAACCCCTTTCGGCAGGCAGAAGACGCATTCGTCGGGCTTGGGGCCAAGTATATAGTCGATACGCCAGGGTGCCCAAAGCTGTTTCATGATATCAGGAGTATACACGCTCCTTGGGAGCGGGGCAAGCCTTGAAATGAACGCCGCCGCGCGTTCAGCGGTGCCGGTTCAGGCAGAAGCTCCGCCGTCTTCTCCCGTGCGCGCCAGGGACGCCACCAGCGCAAGCTGTGCCTTGGCGTTGGGGGCTTCGCCATCCAGTTTGGCGCGCAGGGCGCAGGCCAGCAGACGCCCAAAGTCCGGCCCCGGCGCAAGACCGAGCCTGCACAGGTCCTCGCCGGTGATGTCGGCCTTTTCCCTGCGCCATTGGGTAATATAGCGGGAAAGGGTCTTTTCAAGGCCGGGGTCCTCTCCGGAAGCCATGAGATACAGCAGAAACTCCAGAGAAAGCGGCCTTAAAAGCTCGCACAGCGTGCTTACCCTGGCCGTGCCCGCATCGGCTTCCGCCTGCCAGGCGGCAAGCTTTGGCCGTGCCGCGCGCATGGTCTCACGCTGGCGCATGATCTCGCTTTTTTTTGCGTGGGGCAGGCCCAGACGTGTGTAATTGTTCGAGGTTTCCGCATAGTTCAAGTGATGGTTCAAGCCGAGAAAATAGAACAGCCACGGCTGGGCCGCCTCCTCGAAATACAGCAGCCGATACCAGGCGAGCACATCCTTGATCCGTCGCAACAGGGCGCGCTTGGCGGGAGAGAGCGCCAGTTGCGGGGAAAGGGCCTGCAGGATGCCGAGTTCGTCCAGACGGTTGAGACAGGCATCCGCCTCTTCCTCATCGCAGATGTGACGAAATTCGTTGAAGAGCCGCGCCGGCGAGAGCTTGTCCAGCAGGTGCAGCGGCAGGATGTTCCGGATGAGTTTTTCCGTGCCGGGCCCGATGCGGAACTGGTAGCGCTGTTCAAAGCGCACGGCGCGCAGGCAGCGCGTGGGGTCCTCCACAAAGCTCAGTGTGTGCAGGACACGAATAAGCCGGTCCTTGATGTCGCGCCGGCCGCCGAAAAAATCCACCAGTTGGCCGAAGGGGTCACAATCCAGGCGTATGGCAAGCGAATTGATGCTGAAATCACGCCGGAACAGATCCATTTTTATGGACGAAAGCTCCACCGTGGGCAGGGCGGCGGGATATTCGTAGTATTCCAGGCGCGCGGTGGCGACATCAATGCGGTTCTCCCTGCCATCGGCATCCTGAAAAATCACCACGGACGTGAGGAATTTCTGGTGCTCGCGGACGCGGCCTTCCAGCTTTTCGGCAAGGGCACGGGCCAGGGCGATGCCGTTGCCTTCCACCACCAGGTCGATATCCTGATTGGGCACGTCAAGCAGAAGATCGCGCACGAAGCCGCCCACGGCGTACACGGGAAGGCCAAGGCGTTTGCCCGTGGCCCCCGCGAGATTGAGCAGGTCGCGGGTCTGCCGGGGCAGGCGATCGTGGATGAGCTTGCTCACATTCCGCGTTTTTCCGGTGTCCTGGGGCGATGGCAGCCGTCCTGCCTCGCTGGCGAACACGTTGATGAGATCCGTGCGCGTCACCACGCCGATGACGCTTCCTTCACTGACGATAGGCACAAGACGCTGCCGCGCGCCGACGATGATATCCGTGAGTTCCTTGATGCCGGCTTCGGGCGGAAGCATGTGGACGCGCCGCTGCATATATTCCCGCACGGGCTCGTCGCCCAGACCGTGGGCGCGCGCCCGTGAGGCTGTTTGCGCGTCCAGCAGCCCCACGCATACTCGCGTGCCCTGCTGAAAAACCGGCACGGCCTTGAGCCCGAAATGCAGCATGAGTTCGTCCGCTTCCCGCAGGCTGGCTTCCGCCTCAATGCCCACCGCGGGCGAAGACATGTATTCGCCCGCGTTTTTTTCCGGATTGGCCTGATCGTAAAGACGGCGCAGGATCGTTTCCCGCACCTCGGTGATCATCTTGGAACGGACGGAGGCGGATGCCGCGTACACATGGCCGCCGCCTCCCAGTTCCTTGCAGATATCGCCCACATTGACCGCGTCGCTGCGGCTGCGCGCCACCACCTGGATCCTGTCGCCCATAAGGCCGATGGCGAAAAGGACCGTGAACTTTTCCATTTCCATGAGCCGGTGGGCGAGGTAGGCAAAATCCCCCAGATAATGCTCCAGCGAAACTTCCGCCAACACCACGGGAACATTGTTCACAAAATATGTGCGCGCGGATTCGAGCAGGCTGTTGAGGGCATGGATATGCAGGCTCGTCAGCTCATGGGCCGCCATCTCGCTGATCTGGTTGACGTCCATCCCCTCGCTGAGGAGCCACGCGGCGGCGTGGAAATCCTCTTCAGTGGTGGAGGAATAGGTGAAGGAACCGGTATCGCCATAGATGCCGAGGCCGAGGAGCGTCGCTTCCTGCGGGGACAGGCGCTCGCCGCGCTCCCGCAGGGCGAGCGCAAGGCTGGTGGTCACCGCGCCGCACCGCGAAAGATGGACGATGTCCGCGGGAATGTCATCCGCCGAATCAGGATGATGGTCCCATGCCTCGATCCGGAGGCCGGGGCAATCAAGCAGCGGCGCCACATGCGGCACCCGACTGCGCTGGCGTGTATCCACCAGGACCAGACGGTCATATTCCTCCCAGCGGATGGCGTCGCTCTCGATCAGATCATAGGCTGCGGCGTCCAGCGCGGCCACCACCTTTTGCAGGCCGCGCTCCTGGCTGCCGGGAAAGAGCAGGGAACACGGCGCATAGAGGCGCCGGGCGGCAAGCATGGCGGCCAGCGCATCAAAGTCGGCATTGGCATGGCAAGTGATCAGGGTGCGCCCGGAAATGTTCATGGAATGGCTCACAGCGGGTTATGGCGCGCTGCGCGGATGGAAGCGGCGGTGGATACCGCGCAGCCGTTCCGCCTGCACATGGGTGTAGATTTCCGTCGCGCTGATGTCCGCATGACCGAGCAGGGTCTGGACGGCGCGCAGGTCAGCTCCGCCTTCCAGCAGGTGCGTGGCGAAGGAATGCCGAAACGTGTGCGGAGAAATGGGGCGGCGGATGCCCGCCTCCAGTGCGAGCGTCTTGATGCGTTTCCAGATGAACTGGCGGCTCAGGGGCTGCCCCGAACGGTTGACGAAAAGGTGGTTCCCCACAGGATGGAAGAGGGGGCGCCAGTGCCGCAGATAGTCGGCCATCAGGCGTACGGCAAGATCGTGCAGGGGCACGAGGCGTTCCTTGGCTCCCTTGCCGAAAACCCTGACAAGGCCGCTCTGGAGGTCAAGATCCGCCACCGTGAGGTCGCAGAGTTCCGAAACGCGCAGGCCGGCTGCGTACAGAAGCTCAAGCATGCAGCGTTCGCGCCGGCCATTCCTGGTCTCCATATCCGGCAGCGCAAGCAGGCGTTCCATCTCTTCCCGGCTCAACACTTCGGGCAAATGCGGGGGCAGGCGCGGATTCTCCACCAGGGCGGCAGAATTGGCGGCCAGCACGCCTTCTTCCATTCCGTAGGCAAAAAAGGCGCGCAACGCGGAAAGGCGGCGCGCCAGGGTGCGGCCTGTATTGTGCCGCCCCCGCATCCACGCCAGATACAGGAAAAGATCCCTGTTGGAAGGAAAGGGGGCATCGGCATCAATATCCGCAGCCGCTTCCGCCGCGAACAGGAAAAAGTTCTCCACATCCCGCCCGTAGGCTTCCACCGTGCGCGGGGAGAGCCCCCGTTGCGCCAGCAGATGGTCAAGCCACTGCGGAAGCAGGGCGGCGAGTCGGGAACAGCACCCGGCGAAAGAAGCGTCGACAGCCATGGGGCATGCTAGCCCCGATGCCCGCCGTGGGCAAGAGGCGCCCGCGGACGGCATGCCTGTCCTCTTGGCGGACGGGCGCGGGGCGTCTATACTGCGGAACTTCAAGATATGCGCGAGGGGAATTTTGCAAGCCCGGTTTCCTCCCGCGGACCACCACGAGGAAACAGCGTTATGGCAACGGAAACGACTGTTGCATATGTGAGCCTTGGCTCCAACTGCGCTGCCGCCGCGCGCATGCTGGAAGAAGCGGCGCAACGGCTGGCCGCGCTTTCCGGGGTGAAGGTCACGGCGGCCTCTCCCGTCTACAGCACGGAGCCTCAGGAGTATGCCGACCAGCCGTGGTTCCTCAATCAGGTGCTGGCGCTTGACGTGGCGTCTTCCTGGCGCCCGCGTTCCCTGGTGACCGCCCTGCTGGAGCTCGAAGCAGCCATGGGCCGCGTCCGGGATCCGGCGCTCCGCTTCGGGCCGCGCGTCATCGACCTGGACCTTCTCCTCTTCGGCGCGGAGCGCTGCGCCGCGGAAGACTGCATCGTGCCGCATCCGCGGCTTCTGCGGCGCGCCTTTGTTCTGGTGCCGCTTCTTGATGTGGCCCCGGACCTGCGCGTGGACGGAGTGGCGCTGGCTGAAGTTCTCCGGCGTCTGCCCTTCCGGGTTTGCGGGAACAAAATTTTCCAATGACGTAGCGGCTGACGTATGCTATCTGCATATCCACGGCGATGACGCCTGCCTGCGGCACGGATGAAGTCTCTGGCCCCCTCAAGGAGCGTGACAATGTGGAAATGGTTGATCCTGGCTGCGGCCGCGTATGCTCTTTACCGGCTTTTTGCCAATGACCTGCTGAAAAAGAAAAAGGCCGGCGAGGCCGAAGATGCCGCCGACCTTGAGCGCAAGGTGGCTGCGGGAGAAATGGCCAGGGATCCGGAGTGCGGAACCTATGTCGCCGTGGACAGCGCCATTTCGGTGCGCGATGGAGAAACGGTCCACTATTTTTGCAGCTATGAATGCCGTGAAAAATTCCTGAAGCGCCTGGAAGCCGGCGGCCGGGTCCTCCCGCCGCGCACTGAGGAATGACGCCGGGCCCCGCTCTTCGAGTCGGGAACGGGGCGCATGCGGGACGAACCACGCCGGGTCAGCGCAATTCCCGCTGCACCACCTCCGCCAGGTCGTGAGCGTACTGGCGCACCTTGTCGGCGTTTTCGCCTTCCACCATGACCCTGCACAGGGATTCAGTCCCCGAATAGCGCAGGAGCACACGGCCCCGGCCATCCAGCTCCGCTTCCAGTTTCGCCACGGCCTCCGCGATGGCGGGGCGCTCCTCGAAGGGCAGGCGCTTTTCCACATGCACATTGACAAGGCATTGCGGAAAGGGCGTGAGCAGGCCGGCAAGCTCGGAGAGGGGCTTTTCCTTCTCGCGCATGATGCGCAGGATCTGGAGCGCGGCCAGCAGGCCATCCCCCGTGGTGCTGTAGTGGCGAAAGATGAGATGCCCGGACTGTTCGCCGCCGAGCATGGCGCCCTCCCGGCGCATGGCTTCCACCACATATCTGTCGCCCACAGGCGCACGGAGCAGGGTCCCCCCGTGCTCGCGCATGAAAATCTCCAGGGCGAGGTTGCTCATCACCGTGGCCACAAGAAGATTGTTCGGCAGTTCGCCGCGCGCCATCATGGACTGGGCACAGAGGGCCATGAGCTGGTCACCGTCAAGGATATTGCCCTGTTCATCCACCACAATGAGGCGGTCGGCGTCGCCATCAAGGGCCAGCCCCACGTCGGCGCGCAGTTCGCGGACCTTGGCGGCCACCACTTCCGGATAGAGGGAGCCGCAGTGGTCGTTGATATTGGTCCCGTTGGGGGCGGTGCCGATGCGGAAGACCTCGGCCCCCAGTTCCTCCAGCGCGAGCGGGGCGACCTTGTAGCTTGCGCCATTGGCGCAGTCCACCACGATGCGCAGCCCTGCAAGGGTAAGATGGGGAGGGAAGCAGCTCTTGGTATACACGATATAGCGGCCGCCCGCGTCCTCGATCTTTGTGGCGCGCCCGATGCTGCGGGCATCGGGATAGGGCCACGCCATGTCCTGATCAAGCACCATGGCCGCGATTTCGTTTTCCGTCAGGTCGGGCAGTTTGTAGCCGTCGGCGTCGAAAAACTTGATGCCGTTGTCGGAAAAAGGATTGTGCGAAGCGGAAATGACCACGCCGAGATCGGCGCGCATGTTGCGCGTGAGAAAGGAAATGGCGGGCGTGGGCAACGGCCCGGTCATGATGACGTGCATCCCCGAAGCGCACAGGCCCGCCGTGAGCGCGGACTCGAACATATACCCGGAAAGGCGCGTATCCTTGCCGATGACCACGCGATGCCGGTGCGGCCCGCGCCGGAAACGCACACCGGCGGCAAGGCCCAGGCGCAGGGCCACATCCACGGTCATGGGCGCGACATTGACCGTGCCGCGCAGGCCGTCCGTTCCAAAAAGTCGTTGAGCCATCTGCCGCCTCCGCGCTCCGGGAGCTATTTTCTGGTACGGGTCACCGTAACTTCATCGGTGACGGGATTCAAGAGCGTCATGCCCTCAGGCAGGCGGAAACGGGGTTTGACCTTTTTGCTCTCGCCCACTTCCATGGCGGACGGAAGGACGCTCACTTCAAGCTGACGGAGGTAGCTCGCGCTTTTGGCAAGCGCTTCCGGCACCTCCACAAGTACCGTGAGTTCGGCGGGCGTCACCGAGTAGTGGTGCTGCGCGTCGCTTTCCACGGTAATGTGGCAGCGGCGCGAAACAACGGTGCGCCCGCTTGTGATGGTGTACCGCACGCGCACCGAGGGCGGCGAGGCGGTCACGAGGCTTGGCGTGTCCAGGATGGTGCTTTGCTGCACTGTGGTGCCGGCCGCCTTGGGATCAAGCATGATGGTCAGCGGCACATTGGAAATGGTGCTGACGACGGATTCCGGCCCGCGCAGGATGACCGTTGCCGGAGACACGCTCACGTTCTCCACCGTCAGCGCGCCGCCGCGCAGGGGCGAATCCACGATGGTGCGCACGGGAACGCTGCGTTCCAGCAGCGTATCCGCCTTGACCACGATGCGCGGCGGCTGGATATCCACCACCTCAAAAGCGCGGAACGCGGGGCCGAGTTCATCGCCCGCAAGGGGAACGATGGTGACGCCCTTCTTGATGTCCGAGAGGTCAACGGCTTCGTTGAGGCGCTGGCGGGGAATGGAACGCAGCAATGTCTCCGGACCGCGCAGGCGCACCGTGATCTTGCTCACAAGCCCGTCGGTCACCACCAGATTGGGCGGGATGCCATAGTAGTCGATATTGACTTCCACCTGCGCCTCAAGGCGGTCGCGCACGCTCACCACATACCACATGGCCGTGGCGAGAAGCACCGCGAGAAACATGGAAAGCGCATGCGGTGCCCGGCCAAGGCGCTTGTTTTCCGCCGTGGCGTTCCGTTGGTCAGAGAATTTCATTGAGCACCTGCCGCAGGCGTGTGGCGTCCAGCGAACGGACGAGTTCCCCCTTCATGGCCACGGAAATTTCCCCGCGTTCCTCGGAGACGGCAATGGCCACGGCGTCGCTCTCGTTGGTGATGCCGAGAGCCGCGCGGTGCCGGGTGCCGAAATTCTGCCCCTTGGCAACAGCCAGGGGGAGAATGCAGCCGGCGGCCATGATCCTGCCCTTGCTGATGACGACGGCTCCGTCATGCAGCGGCGCCTTGGGATAGAAAATGTTCATAAGCAGCTGGCAGGAAAGCAGGGCATCCAGGCGCACGCCTTCGCGCTTGATCATGTCGCCGAGGCGCATGCTGCGCTCAATGACGATGAGCGCGCCGATGCGCAGGCGCGCCATCTCCATGCAGGCCTGCACCACTTCATCCACGCCGCTCCGCAGGAGCTCGCGCCGGCGGAAGAGCCGGTGAGTGCCCATTTCGCCCAGGGCCTGGCGGATGTCGGCCTGGAAGATGACCACAATGAGGATGAAGAGCGAGCCGAAAATGTATTGCAAAAGCCACGAAAGCGTATAGAGCCCCAGCGCGCGGGCCACAAAGTAGAGCACCGTGAGCAGCCCCAGGCCCGTAAGGACGGCCAGGGCCCGCGACCCTCGCAAGAGCTGGATGACCTGATACAGCAGAACGCTGACCAGGGCGATGTCCAGCGCATCGCGCCAGTCAAAGATGAAGTGCTCGAAGACCATGCGGTTTTCCTTTACGCCCCGGCATGATCCGCTGCCGGGCGGAGGACGGGTCAGGCATCGGCAAGGGTGGCGGCAAGGCGCAGGGCGCCCCTGACGGCGGCCACATCATGGACACGGTGCCAGCAGACGCCCCGTTCCCACAGAAGCGCCGATGCCGTTTGCGTGGCCGCGCCGCGTTCGCCGACGGGCAGGCCCAGAAAATCTCCGAACAGGGATTTCATGGAAAGCCCCACCAGCAGCGGGCGCCCGAACTCCAGAAACCTGTCCATGTGCGCGAGCAGTTCCAGATTGTGCGCCAGGGTCTTGCCAAACCCGATGCCCGGATCCAGCACGATGCGGTCTTCGGGAAGGCCCGCGGCCACAAGACGATTGAGTTCCCGCTCGAAAAAACGGAAAACTTCGCGGCAGACATCCGCATACTGCGGCGCCGCCTGCATGTCCGGCGGCCGTCCCTGGCTGTGCATGAGGACATAGCCGGGTTTGCGCTCCACCAGCACATCCGTCAGCTCCGGGTCCACAGCGCAGCCCGAAACATCATTGATGACCACCGCGCCCATGTCGAGCGCGGCGGCGGCAGTGGCCGCATGCACGGTATCCACGGAAATGGCGATGTCCGGCATGCGTTCCCGAACGGCCCGCAAAACCGGGGCCAGCCGTTCAAGCTCTTCGCCAGGCGCAAGGGGCCGCGCGCCGGGACGGCTGGATTCCGCCCCCATGTCCAGCATGTCCGCTCCGGCATCACGGAGTGCCAGTGCCCGCGCGAGCGCCGCCTCGCCCGTGGCGTGCCGCCCTCCATCATAAAAGGAATCGGGCGTGAGATTGAGGATCCCCATGACGCCAAACGGTGCGGCAAGGCTCACGGCATCGCCGCTTGCCACTCTCCAGAGGGGCATGACAGCGCGGGCTGGGGCCGCCGGCACAGAGGGGCGCACGTTCATTTGCGGCCCCGGCGCGCGTTGACACTGGCGCGTATTTGTCTCCGGATCATTCCCTGGGCGTTCCCTTGGCGTTTTCGTCCCGGTTTGACGAAGCATCGCCGGCATCCTGGGCGTGCGACTTCCCGTCGGGAGAGGGTGGCGCGGCTTCGGCGCCGTCCTGACCCTCGTTCCGCTCCTCTGCGGCCGGGGATGCCTCGTCCGATTCGAGGACAAAGTCCGTGGTGCCCGTATCCCTGGAGGCGCCGTCCGACGCTTCGGAATCGGCGCTTACCTCCAAAGGGGGGAGGGGCTTGTCATCCATGAGCAGATCCAGATCATCGCCGGTAATGGTTTCGCGCTCCAGCAGGGCCCTGGCGATGCGGTGCAGGGTTTCCGCATTGTCTTCAAGCAGCTTGCGGCAACGCGCATGGGCTTCCTCCACAATACGCTTGACCTCGGCATCCACAAGCCGCGCCGTGTCTTCACTGAAGTTCTTGTTCTGCACCCATTCGCGGCCAATGAAGACCTCTTCGCCGGTCTCGCCGATGGAAAGCGTGCCGATGGCCTCGCTCATGCCCCATTCGCAGACCATTTTGCGGGCCATGCGCGTAACGCGCTCAATGTCATTGGAAGCCCCGGTGGTGATGTCATCGAGGATGAGCTCTTCAGCCACGCGCCCACCAAGGAGGACCACGAGATTGTTGCGCAGATAGGTGCGCGAATAGCCGTGCCGGTCTTCTTCCGGCAGCTGCATGGTCACGCCGAGGGCGCGGCCGCGGGGGATGATGGTGACCTTGTGGACCGGATCGGAACCGGGCAGCAGCCGCGCCGCCAGGGCGTGACCTCCCTCATGGTAGGCGGTGATGCGCTTTTCTTCGTCGGAAAGGATGAGACTGCGCCGTTCGCGTCCCATGAGGACCTTGTCCTTGGCGAACTCGAAATCGCGCATGTCCAGCCGGCTCTGGTTGAGCTTGGCCGCCTGAAGCGCCGCCTCATTGACGAGATTTTCCAGATCCGCGCCGGAAAAGCCCGGCGTGCCCCGCGCAAGGACGTCCAGATCCACGCCCGGATCAAGGGGCGTCCGCTTGGTGTGCACTTCAAGGATGCGCCTGCGGCCGCGCAGGTCGGGGGTGGGCACCACCACCTGACGGTCAAAGCGACCGGGCCGCAGCAACGCCGGGTCCAGCACGTCCGGGCGGTTGGTGGCCGCAATGAGGATAACGCCCTCGTTGCTTTCAAAACCGTCCATCTCCACGAGGAGCTGGTTGAGCGTCTGCTCGCGTTCATCGTGGCCGCCGCCCAGACCCGCGCCGCGCTGGCGGCCCACGGCGTCGATTTCATCAATGAAGATCAGGCAGGGGGCGTTTTTCTTGCCCTGAACAAAGAGATCGCGCACACGCGAAGCGCCCACGCCCACAAACATTTCCACAAAGTCCGAGCCGGAGATGGAGAAGAAGGGGACCCCCGCCTCACCGGCCACGGCGCGCGCAAGCAGCGTCTTGCCTGTTCCCGGAGGGCCCACAAGCAGCACACCCTTGGGGATGCGGCCCCCAAGGCGCGTGAACTTTTTGGGATTGGAAAGGAATTCCACCACCTCGGAAAGCTCTTCCTTGGCCTCGTCCACGCCTGCCACGTCGGCAAAGGTGACGCGGGCGTTTTCCTGATTGAGCAGGCGCGCGCGGGAACGGCCGAAGCTCATGGCCTTGCCGCCGCCATTCTGCATCTGGCGCATGAAGAAAACCCAGACGCCGATGAGGAGAAGCATGGGAAACCAAGAGACCAGAAGCGTCATGTACCAGGGGGATTCCTCCGGCGGCTCGGCCTTGATCTCAACCTTTTTTTCAATGAGGCGATTGACAAGGCCGGCATCCTGGGGCGCATAGGTCTGGATGCTCTTGTTGTCCGAGGTTTTGCCGATGAGGGTCTGGCCCTGCATGGTCACGGAAAGCACCTGCCCCTCATCGACCTTGTTGAGAAATTCGGTGAACGGCACCCGTTGCGCCCCCGACTGGGGCTGCTGGAACATATTGAAGAGCATCACCATCGCCAGGACGATCACCGCCCAGAGCATCAGGTTGCGGCTGAACTGGTTCAATACTGCCTCCGTTGCGATTTGGTCGCGCCGGGCCGGCGCGCCTGTCCACGCGGAATGCGGTGCGGCCAGACGCGCATCGCGCGCGTGCATGACCACCGGGCGCCCTTCCGGCGCAAGCCTCTTTCCATATAATATTCTTCCCGACCTTGGCAATGGCTGCGGCGTGGGCGTCTTGACGCTCTGTTTCGAATGGCATACCGTTGCCTACTTTCCGCGCGGAAGTCTGGAGACGGCACACGGAACCGTCGGACGCGGAAGGCAGGGGAGAAGGAAGGGGGCTTTGCGTGGACAATCGGGATCAACGGGAAAAGGGCGCAAGACCTGCTGTCAGGCTGGGCACCAAGTCGCCGCATGCGGCCTACTTCATGCCCATGCTCGAAAGTTTCGCCGGGCGCAACGAACTCAATGAAGTCATCAAGAACCGTGTCACCAAGGCCTGTGATCTGCTTGACGCGGGCAAGCCGCTCTTCCCCAACGACTTTCGCAAAGAACACGACATCGCCTGGGTGCTTGAAAAATACGGCCCCATGGAAGGGGAGGCGCTGGACGGCATGGAGGATGTCTTCGCCATTGCCGGGCGCATCGTCTCCCTGCGGTCCTTCGGCAAGGTGGCCTTCTTCCACCTCATGGACCAGAGCGGCAATATCCAGTGCTATGCCTCGCGTGAACATCTGGACGAAGAAACGTACAAGATCGTCAAGAAGCTTGATGTGGGGGATATCGTCGGCGTTTCCGGGCATCTTTTCCGCACCAAGACCGGAGAGCTGACCATTGCCTGCCGTTCGCTGCGCCTGCTTTCGCGCTCCATGCGGCCACTGCCGGAAAAATACCACGGCCTCAAGGACATGGAAACGCGCTACCGGCAACGCTATGTGGATCTCATCGTCACGCCCCGGAGCCGGGAGATTTTTGTCAAGCGCAGCCTCATCGTGCGGGAATTCCGCCGCTTCATGGAGGATCACGGCTTCATGGAGGTGGAGACCCCCATCATGCAGCCCATTGCCGGGGGCGCCACGGCCAAGCCCTTCCGGACGCATCACAACGCTCTGGATCTGGAGCTTTTTCTCCGCATCGCCCCTGAGCTGTATCTCAAGCGACTGCTGGTCGGCGGCTTTGAAAAGGTCTTTGAGCTCAACCGCAATTTCCGCAACGAAGGTATCGACACCCGCCACAATCCGGAATTCACCATGTGTGAATTCTACTGGGCCTATGCCACCTTTGAAGACCTCATGGACTTTACGGAACGGCTTTTCGCCCACATTGCCCTCAAGGTCTGCGGCAGCACTGTTGTTCCCTATCAGGGCGAACAGATCGACCTCACTCCCGGACACTGGCACCGCATGAGTTTCTACGATTCCCTGACAAAAATCGGCGGCCACCAGCCGGAATTTTATAACGACTACAACAAGGTAAAGGCATACATCCGCGAACGCGGCGAAAAAACGCTGGAAAATGAGTGTCTTGAAAAGCTCCAGGCCAAACTTTTCGACCTGGATGTGGAGGGCAGGCTCATCCAGCCGCACTTCATCTATCATTACCCCACGGCCATTTCGCCGCTCTCGCGGCGGAATGACACCAGGCCGGAAATCACGGACCGCTTCGAGCTGTTCATCACCGGGCGGGAGCTTTCCAACGCCTTTTCCGAGCTCAATGATCCCGTGGATCAGCGTTTGCGCTTTGAGGAACAGAAACGGGAACGGGAGGCGGGAGACGACGAGGCGCACAGCATGGATGAAGATTATCTGCGCGCCCTTGAATACGGCATGCCGCCCGCGGCGGGGCAGGGCGTGGGCATTGACCGTCTCGTCATGCTCCTGACCGACTCCCCCTCCATCCGCGAGGTCATTCTTTTCCCGCTGCTCCGTCCGGAATATCAGGCATCCTGACGGTTCACGGGACGCAGGTTCCGGCAGAGGGCGCGGCGGTCACACAGGCCACCGCGCCCTCTTTTCGGCATAACCGTCTATTGCGGCAACAGCTTTGCGTAGTCGGCGCTCTTGATATGCTGCCGGATGAAGGCCTGGGCTTCCTTGCGGTTCCCAGTGACCGACGTGACCATGAAGACATCCCCTTCGGTGGCGACCCATGCCTGACAGGGCATTCCCTGTTGCGTGAACGAGAAGGTGTACTGACCGTTTTTTTCCACCGGGGGCTTTTCCGCCTTGAACTGCTCGGCGAACATGCCCGCGATGGTCTTGGCGTCGGCCGCGCCGCGCGGCCCAACGACCATGGTAACGACGGCGCTTCCCGCCGTCCGCGCGAAGATGGCGCTGGTCATGCCCTGATTTTCCGTGGGCGGCATGATGGCTTTCCAGTCTTCCGGCACCGAGACCGTGTAGTACTTGCTGGTCAGTTCGGTTGGTCCGGCGGGCGTTGCCGCGTCAGGAGCCTTGGCGGTTTTTTCCCCGGCCTGGACGGCGGGGGCGGCCGTTGTGTCTGCCGTTTTCTCCGCCGCAAGGGCGGGTGCGCTCAGGCAGAGCGCCAGAAGCAGTGTGGGTATGTGCTTCAGCATTTTTTCTCCTTGGTGAGTTTCCGGCAGGCAGCAGGAAAACATCAGGCCCGACAGGGGCCGCTGCCATACCGAGCGCAAGAGTAGCCAATGGCGGTGACAATGACAAGATTTGCCGCCAGCCCGGTTCCGCGACATGTTTTCTCCCTTGCGCAGCTTCAATTCCCCGTGCATCCCGTCGCGCCAACGCCGCAGGCAGGCCGTGCCGACGGGCGCGCCACGGGAACGGCGGACGGGGAAGGCGCCTGGCGTCGCGGCAAGCGGCGCGCTTTTCCGGCGAAGGGCGGCGCCGTTGACAAGGGGCGCCGTGTCGGAACATAGTCCGGAAAAGAGAAACATTTGCGCTGCAACTGCGCGGCTGATGTCCGGGACGCACTGTCCCGCGTTTCCTCTCCGCGCATCCTCCATTTCGCGGGGCGCCCATGATCCGCATCCAGGAAATTCTCGACAAGGTTTCCGCCAATAACAAAAACGCCAACCTTGAGCTCATCCAGCATGCGTATGTCTACGCGGCCACAGCGCACGCGGGGCAGACGCGCCTTTCCGGCGAGCCTTATCTTTCCCATCCGCTGGCGGTGGCCTCCACGCTCGCGGAAATGGGGTTTGACGAACCCACTGTGGCGGCGGGGCTCCTCCATGACACGGTGGAGGACACCAAGGCGACCATTGAGGAGATCGACGAGAATTTTGGTGAGGATGTGGCCGATATTGTCGACGGCGTGACCAAGATCAGCATGATCCCCTTTGAGAACAAGGAGGAAGCGCAGGCCGAGAATATCCGCAAGATGATCCTCGCCATGAGCCACGACATGCGCGTGCTCATGGTCAAGCTTGCCGACCGGCTGCACAACATGCAGACCCTGGATTTCCAGAAGGCCCACAAGCAACGGCGCATCGCCCAGGAGACCATGGACATTTACGCGCCGCTTGCCAACCGCCTGGGCCTCAACGTGCTCAAGCGGCGTCTGGAAGACCTGAGCTTCAAGTACCTCCGCCCTGACATCTACAACCAGATCGACCACTGGCTGGATACGCACCAGGTGGTGGAAAAACACATCATCGACAAGGTTGTGGATCTCATCCGTGACCTCCTCGCCTCCAATGGCATTGAAGGTCAGGTGTATGGCCGTATCAAGCACAAGTACAGCATTTACAAAAAAATGCAGTCCCAGTCTCTCACGCTTGACGAAATGCACGACATCATGGCCTTCCGCGTGCTGGTCAAGGATATCAAGGACTGCTATGCCGTGCTTGGCCTTGTCCACTCCCAGTGGAAGCCTGTCTATGGGCGTTTCAAGGATTATATCTCCATGCCCAAGGCCAACGGCTACCAGAGCCTGCACACCACGGTCATCGGGCCTGAGGGGGAACGCATCGAGATCCAGATCCGCACCGAAGAGATGCACCGCCAGGCCGAGCATGGTGTGGCCGCGCACTGGCTCTACAAGGAAAAGGGCCGCGTCAACAGCAAGGATCTGGAGCAGTTCTCCTGGCTCAGGGAGATTTTTGAACGCCAGGGCGAAGAGGCGGATTCCAGGGAGTTCATGCACTCCCTGAAGATGGATCTGTTCAAGGATGAAGTCTACGTCTACACGCCCGCGGGTGACGTCAAGGAGCTGCCCGAAGGCGCAACGCCGCTTGATTTTGCCTTCCACATCCACACCAAGGTGGGGCAGCACTGCGCGGGCGCCAAGATCAATGGCCGGCTCATGCCCCTGGGCACGGAACTCAAGAACGGCGACATTGTCGAGATCGTCACCGACCCGGCGCGCAATCCCAACCGGGACTGGCTCAAGCTTGTCAAGACCGCCAGGGCGCGCAGCCGCATCCAGCGCTATCTCCGCACCGAGGAGCGCACCCACGCCGTGACCCTTGGCCGCGACATGCTCGAAAAGGAAGGCCGCAAGGTCAGCCTCAATGTCGGCAAGGCCCTCAAGGAAGGGCATCTTGCCCTTGTGGCCCAGGACCTGAACTTTGAAAGCGTGGATGATCTGGTGGCCGCCGTGGGCTACGCCCATGTGACGCCGCGCAAGGTCCTCAACCGGCTGTATGCGGTCCTGCACCCGGAGGCCGTATCCCAGAGCGCGCCGGAGCCGCCGAGCGTCAGGGAAAGCAAGGAGGCCGCGCGCCGCAAGACCGAAGGCGTTGGCATTTCCGGCGTGGACGGCGTGCTCATGCGCTTTGCCAAATGCTGCAATCCCGTGCCGGGCGACCCCATCATCGGCTATATCAGCCGGGGCATGGGCATTACCGTGCACCGGGCGGACTGCCCCAATGTGGCCAATATGGAGCCCGAACGGCTCATCTCCGTCCATTGGGAAGGGACGGAAGCCGAACAGCCCTGCGAGGCGGGGATCTTCATCATCGCCCAGAACGTCGCCGGGGTTCTGGCCCATGTGGCGGAAGTCATTGCCGGCAGCAGTATCAATATCACCGGCCTGAACATGGATACCCAGGTGGACGGCAGGGCGCGCCTGCGGTTCACTGTGGAAGTGAAGAGCGCGACCCAGCTCTATCAGCTCATTGAGGCCATCCGGGCGCTACCGGACATTCTTGAGGTTGTGCGCGACACGGAAGATGCCTGAGGACGCCCCGGCTTTTAACCAGGCGCTGTTGTACAATGCGGTTGACGGATAATTGCGGCATTGCCCACACAGCACAAGCACATCGCCAACCCAAAAGTATACAAAGCCTTTCACTAATAAACTGCAATACGGGCTACAGGTCATAAGATACAAGGATATTGCATGAATATAGCCTATCAGGGGCAATTTCTTCGTGAAGGGTTGCGGAAGCTTGGTCATACGCTGCTTGATATTCCCGCCGACAAATCCATCGGTATCAATGAGAGAATCGAAAAACTCGGAGTTCCGGTCGATCTTGTATTCCTTGAAATGTACGGCAGTTCGTCCCCCGTCACCGGGCTGCATGCCTGTAAACATGAAACGGCCGTCTGGTTCATAGATTCCCCGCTCAACGAGTTCTGGATGCGCGATGCCGCCAGGCTTTTCGACCATGTGTTCGTCGATCAGCTTTCCACTGTTTCCGCTCTGGATATGTACGGCATAAAGGCCGTGTGGCTTCCGCTCTGCGTACAGGACTGGAATTTTGCCGCATCGGTGGAAAAAAGCCACGGCCTGACCTTCATTGGCACGGTCAATCAACAGCGCGCCAAGCGAAATAACCTGCTGAAAATGTTGCAGGGATACCGTCCCAACATCGTAAGCGGAGTTTTTTATACGGATGCCCGCGAAATTCTTGCGCGATCAAAGATCTCCCTGAATGAAAACCTGTTTGACGGTCTTACATTGCGCATTTTTCAGAGTCTTGCCGCAGGTTCAGTGGCGTTCACTGAAAAGAGTGCCGCCACGGACAAATTTTTTCGTAATGGCGAGCACCTGGTCACCTTTGACCACACCGATGTCCTTGAAAAGCTGGACGAGCTTCTGTCTTCCGATGCCCGATGCCGGGAAATCGCCCTGGCCGGAAAAGAGGCGTGCGCGGCAAAGCATACCTCCTTCGCCCGCGCACATGACATGATTGGCGCATTGCAGGCCGGCGCTGCCTTGAACCCGCGTCCCTGCGACGACGACCTTGCGTGGCATGAAGCCCGCGCCACAGTTCTTTTGGCCCAGAGATACGGCGGCGCATTCGGCGCCGCAATGCGCGTGTTTCATGATTTTGCCGTGGGCGATTCGCGTCTGTCCGCTCCCGCCCTGCTGGAGATTGGGAACGTCCATGCCCGGCATGGCAGATTCGATCAGGCAAAAAAATGTTTTCGGGATGCGGCGGATGGCTGCCCCGAAGCATGGGCCAAGCTTGCCCTGCTGCACAACGCATTGGGCAACGCACGTCAGGCGCGTGCGGCAGCGGATCGGTTTTTTCGCCAGTTGCGGGGCGGCAAGACTTCCTCCGGCATTGCGGCCGGGAGCGGCGATGTTTTTCTTGATGTGGCAGAGGGCTACATGGCAAACGGCAGAACCTTTGACCTTGGCTTCGGCAAGCCGGCCGGAGATATTGTTCCTGATACGGCCTTTGAAGCCGCGATGATGTCCTGGCGCGCGAATCCCAACGCTCTGGCGATGGATATCATGCTGGAATGCTTGGGGCCATATGGAATTGAGGGCGAGCTTTTCCCGCACATTGTCACCGGCATTGAGCGCGGAGTCCTCTCACGGGTTCAAATGCTGCGGGCTGCCGAGATTGCCCGCGTATGGTATGATGCCGATTCCGCCAGAAACATCATGACATTGTTGGAAAGGACAGGAAAACTCTGAACGGCAAGGCGAGGCTGTTTTTGACGGGGAATTTCGGCATTGCCCGCACAGCACGGGACATCACCAGCCCAAAAGGATGCCAAGGTCAGGCTGATTACTGCCGCTTTGCGGGCATGACTTGCAAATTCATGCGGTACAGGCTATGAGCAGGGGCTGCTCCTGCAACCCTGTGAGCCGTTGCCGGCCTCTGCCGGTGCCATCCTACACCTCTGGAGGTGCGTTTTGTTTGAATCCATCGCTTTCGCCATGGGCACGCCCCAGGCCGGGGGCGCAGCTCCCGAAGGCACGGATATGCTCATGCAGTTCCTGCCGCTCATCCTCATGTTCGTCATCTTCTGGTTCCTCCTTATCCGGCCGCAGCAAAAACGGGCCAAGGCGCACAAGCAGATGCTCTCCGAGCTCAAGCGTGGCGACCATGTGGTGACCTCCAGCGGCATCATTGGCAGGATCCTCGAAATCGACGACGAACAGGTGCTTCTTGAAAGCGGCGATTCCAAGTTGCGTATTTCGCGCGCGGCCGTGGGCGGTCTGATCCAGTCCAAATCGACTGCCGACCCGGCTGAAAAGAAATAGACGGCGGGCCCGTCCGCACAGTGCCGGCCGGCAGGGGCGCGCGTTGCCGCATCTGGAGCGCGCGCCGTCCGGTCGGCGGTTTCTCTGTCATCCCGGCCGTAGAGGCCATATTCTGGAAGGTGAACAATGGGTCTGCGGTGGCGACTCGGCATTTCCGTGCTGGTTTTTCTGCTCTGCCTGGTCTATGCCCTGCCGAGCATTCCGGGCATTGGGACGGCGCTGGAGCGAATCTTGCCCTCCAGCCGGATCAACCTCGGCCTTGACCTCAAGGGCGGCATCCACCTCACCCTGGGCGTGGATGTGGCCAAGGCCGTCAGCAACGCTCTCGCCCTTGCCGGGCAGGATGTGCGCCGTCTGGCGCAGGATGAAAAGATCGTCGTTCTCCGGCCCCGCGTCGTAGGCGGCACCACGCTGGAATTTGTCCTGCCGCGCGCCGAAAACGAGGCCAGGCTTCAGGAGCTCCTCGCCCGGCATTTCCCGCAGCTTGAGGTGGACACGCCACAACGCGGCGATGCCGGCCAGTTGCGCTATGTGGCGCGGTTCACCTCCGAAGAGGTTTCCCGCCTGGAGACCATGGCTCTGGATCAGGCCCTGCGTACCATCCGCAACCGTATCGACCAGTTCGGCGTGGCTGAACCCGATATTCGCAAGCAGGCGGGCAACCGCATTCAGGTGCAGTTGCCCGGCATTTCCGATCCCCGCCGCGCGGTGCAGATCATCGGCCAGACGGCGCATCTCGAATTCCATCTTGTCCGCGACGATGTGGATCCGGGCAAGGCGGTGCTGCCCTCCGGCGTGGTCGTGCTGCCCCTGCTCGAAACTGGCGCGGGCCAGAAGCAGGAGCCCCAGAAGGAAGGGCGCATCGCCGTTGAAAAGGATGCCATGCTCACCGGCGAGGATGTGGCCGACGCGCGGCCCGCGTTCGACCAGATGAATCAGGCCTATGTGACCCTGAATTTCAACAGTCGCGGCGGCCGCATTTTCGAGCGCGTGACCGGCGAAAACGTGGGGCGCCGCATGGCCATCGTTCTTGATGGCAAGGTCTATTCCGCGCCTGTCATCCGCGAGCGCATCGGCGGCGGCAGGGCAAGCATTTCGGGCAACTTCACCACCGCCGAAGCGCAGGATCTGGCCATTGTTCTGCGCGCGGGCTCTCTGCCGGCGCCGGTTTCCGTGCTGGAAGAGCGCAGCGTCGGCCCCTCCCTGGGGCAGGAATCCATTGACAGCGGCATCCGCGCGGCCCTGGTCGGCGCGGCCCTGGTCATCCTGTTCATGGCCATCTATTACGGCATGAGCGGCGTCATTGCCGACATCATGCTCTGCTTTACCATGCTTATCGTCATGGCGGGCATGGGGGCCTTTGGCGCGACCCTGACGCTGCCGGGCATTGCCGGTATCGTCCTGACCATCGGCATGGCCGTGGACGCCAATGTGCTCATTTACGAGCGCATTCGGGAGGAACTGCACCACGGGCTCACGCCTCTGGCGGCGGTGAAGGCCGGCTTTGACCGGGCGGCCATTTCCATCACCGACTCCAACCTGACGACCATTATTGCCACGGTGGTGCTCTACCAGTTCGGCACGGGGCCGATCCGCGGTTTCGCGGTCACGCTTTCACTGGGCATCATTGCCTCCATGTTTACGGCCATCTTCGTTTCCCGGTCCATTTTTGAGGAGTGGGCCAGACATTGCGGGCCAAAGGGCATCAGTATCTAGGTATCACATCCGGAGCATCGGCATCCGGGCGCGGTCCGGCGAAACCGCCGGCCGGGCGCACATGGAGAACCCACCATGGGCTTTGCATTCATCAAGCATGACACCAATATCGACTTCATCGGCAAACGCCACTGGGCCTATGCCATTTCCATTCTCATCCTCCTGGCGGGGCTTGCCTCGGTGCTCTGGGGCAACGGACTCAAGCTCGGCATCGACTTTGCGGGCGGCGTCATCGTGCAGGTGCAGTTTGCCAAACCCGTGGAGGACGAGGCGCTCAAGAAGAGCCTCAATATTCCCGAACTCCCCGGCATCTCGACCCAGCGCTTTGGCGAAGGCGGGCGGGACTATCTGCTGCGTTTTTCCAGTTCCGAGACCGGCGACGCATCAGTCCTGCGTACCAACGTGATCAAGGCGCTGGCGCAGGCCTTTCCCGACAATCCGGTGGAGATACAGCGCCTTGAGGTGGTGGGGCCCAAGGTGGGCGATGACCTCACCAACAAGGCGCTCAGTGCCCTCTATTACGCCGTGCTGCTCATTGCCGTCTACATTTCCGGCCGCTTCGAGCAGCGCTGGATGGCCGCCGCCATCATGGCCGCCGCGCTCTGGGGCGGCATGTATCTTTTCAGCTTCACGTCCATCGGCATGGGCTGGCAGGTCATGGTGGCGCTTGCCATCACGCTGGTGATCTGCTTTGTGCTCAGGCTGAATTTCGCCCTTGGCGCCGTGGTGGGGCTGCTGCATGACGTGTTCATCACTGTCGGGCTGCTTTCCATTCTGGATGTGGAGATCGACCTCAATGTCATGGCCGCGCTCCTGACCCTGGTGGGATACTCCCTCAATGACACCATCATCGTCTATGACCGGCTGCGGGAAAATCTCCGCGCGGCCCCGCAGATGGACCTTGCCTCGCTGATCAATCGCAGCGTCAACCAGACGCTTTCGCGCACCATCCTCACCAGCGGCACCACCTTTGTGGCCACGCTTTCCCTTTTCCTGCTCGGCGGCGGGGTGATCCATGACTTTGCTCTGACCATGCTCATCGGCGTCATTGTGGGCACGGCCTCGTCCATCTATGTTTCTTCCGCCATCCTTCTGGCCCTGGGCGATACGGATTTTTATGTCCGCGCGCAGGAAAAGGAGAACTACGAGCGCCCAGGGGAACACGGCATCGTCTAGAAACCTCTCCCTCTGCCCGCAGGGCAGGTTGCCCGCGGAAGAGTGGATCTTCGGCCTTTTCCGACCGCCCCTGTGGACCCCCGCAGGGGCGGTCCTCGTTGTGTCAGATAAAAAGTTTGTTTTGCTGCACACGACCTATTGACGCGGCCCCAATCAGTCTTAAGGTACTAGAAGTGAGGTGGTGCGCCGTTTCACGCGAAACGGCCACCATTTCCAGTGGATGCATCCACAGGAGCCCCGGCCTGTCGGCGGGGTTCGCAAGGGAGAAAACGAAATATGGCCGTCTCATATAAGGACTACTACAAACTGCTTGGCGTGGAACGTGGCGCCAAGGCCGAGGATATTTCCAAGGCCTACAAGAAGCTTGCCCGCAAATACCATCCGGATCTCAACCCCGGCAACAAGGAAGCCGAGGAAAAGTTCAAGGAGATCAATGAGGCCTATGAGGTCCTCAAGGATCCCGAAAAGCGCAAGCTTTACGACCAGCTTGGCCCTGACTGGCAGCATGGCCAGCAGTTTCAGAACGGTCAGGGCTTTGAAAACATGCACTTCAACTTCAATGGGCAAAATGTCGACGGCGCCGACTTTTCCGATTTTTTTGAAAGCATTTTCGGGGGCGGTGGCCGGAGCGCGCGAGGCGGCCATTTCGGGCCGGATCCTTTCGGCGGCTTTTCGTCGCGTCCCAGGCGCGGCCGGGATGTGGAGGCGGAACTTCCCCTCACGCTGGAAGAAGTCATGCGTGGCGGCAAGCGGAATGTGACCCTTCAGATGCCCCAGGGCCCCAAGACGCTGGAAGTCAATGTGCCCGCGGGCATTCGGGATGGCGCCAAGCTTCGGCTTTCCGGCCAGGGCGATCCGGCCCCAGGCGGCGGTACGCCCGGTGACCTCTTTCTTCGCATCCGCTATCAGCCGCATGCCCGTTTCAAGGTCGACGGCGAGAATATCCACTGTGATGTCGCCCTGGCCCCCTGGGAAGCGACGCTTGGCGCCAGGGTCCCCGTGCCCACTCTGGAGGGCGAGGTGGAGCTCACCATTCCCGCCGGTTCCAGTTCAGGGCGCAAATTCCGCTTGCGCGGCAAGGGACTGGGCACTGCCGCGAAACGTGGCGACCTGCTGGTCAAGGTGATGATCCGGGTTCCTGCGGAGCTGACCGCCGAAGAGCGGGAGCTTTGGGAGCGGCTTGCGGCAACATCGACCTTCAAGGCGCGCGCCTGAGCGGCGTCCGGTGTGAACAGCCACGGCAAGGCCGCGGGCTGCATATTCCGAGGATGGAATCATGAGCATGACAAGAAAACCTTCTTCCTTGCCGACGCCGTCCAAGGTGCTCGCCTGGGAGGAATTTATTGAAGTAACCGGCGTAACGCCGGAACATTTGCAGGAGCTGGTATCTCTGGGCTGGATTGAAACGCGCATCAGCGCTTCCCAGGCCCAGATGTTCCATGATGCGGACATTTACCGCGTGCGCAAGCTGGAACGCATCTGCGGAGATTTTGAGCTGCCCGTGGTGGGTGGAACCATCATCGTGGATCTGCTTGAGCGCATCGACCGCCTGGAGCGGATGGTGCGCGACCTGCACGGCCTGGAGGACTGAGTCCTGCGGGCACCCGTCCTGAGGGACGGAGTATATCAGACATCAGCCGGTTCGGCCGCCCGCCGGAGCGTGGCGGCCCGGACAGGGTGGGGAGTATGTATATGGACATCAACAAGTTTACGGAAAAAGCCCGCGAAGCCATTGGTGAAGCACAGTCCATCGCCGCGGGGATGGGCCATCAGGAAACCGATTGCGAACATCTCGCGCTTGCGCTGGTGCAGCAGGAAAAGGGCATCGTCAGCGCCGATCTGGAGCATATGGGCATCCAGCCACGCGCGCTTGCCGTGGCTCTGGAGACCTCGCTGCGCAAGCGGCCTTCTGTTTCCGGCGGCGGCATGGACCCCAACAAGATCATGATCACCCAGCGGCTGGCGAAAATTCTTGGTGAGGCGCAAAAGGACGCGCAACGCCTCCAGGATGAATTCGTCAGTGTGGATACGCTCTTTCTCGCCCTCACGGATGTGGAGCCGTCCTCACCGCTCGGCGAGATCCTCAAGGAATACAAGATCACCCGCGCCACCTTTTCCAAGGCCATGGAAGAAATGCGCGGCGGCGCGCGCGTGACCAGCGCCACCCCGGAGGATACCTTCGAGGCGCTGAGCAAGTACGCCCGCGATCTTGTGGAAGCCGCGCGGCAGGGCAAGATGGACCCGGTCATCGGACGCGATGCGGAGATCCGCCGCGTCATCCGCATCCTTTCCCGGCGCACCAAGAACAACCCCGTGCTCATAGGCGAGGCGGGCGTCGGCAAGACGGCCATCGTTGAGGGGCTGGCGTTCCGCATCGTCAAGGGGGATGTGCCCGAAGGCTTGCGCGGCCGCAAAATCTACGCTCTGGACATGGGGGCGCTCATCGCCGGCGCCAAGTACCGCGGCGAATTTGAAGAGCGCCTCAAGGCTGTGCTCAACGAGGTGGAGAAGAGCGAGGGGCAGATCATCCTGTTCATCGACGAGCTCCATACCATCGTGGGCGCCGGCAAGACCGAAGGCTCCATGGATGCGGGCAATCTTCTCAAGCCCATGCTGGCGCGCGGCGAACTCCATTGCATCGGCGCCACCACGGTGGACGAGTACCGCAAGTATATCGAAAAAGACCCGGCGCTGGAGCGCCGCTTCCAACCCGTCCTGGTGGAGGAGCCCACCGTGGAGGATGCCATCTCCATCCTGCGCGGCCTCAAGGAACGTTTTGAGGTCCACCATGGCGTGCGCATCAGCGACTCCGCCATCGTGGAGGCAGTGGTGCTCTCCAACCGTTATATTCCCGACCGCCAGCTTCCGGACAAGGCCATCGACCTTATTGACGAAGCTGCGGCCATGATCCGGACCGAGATCGACTCCCTCCCGGCGGATCTTGACGAAGTGAACCGCAAGGTCATGCAGCTGGAGATCGAACGGGAAGCCCTGCGCCGCGAAACGGATTCCGCCTCGCGCGAACGTCTGGAAAAGCTGGAGAACGAGCTCTCCGAACTGCGCAATGAACAGGCGGCCATGCGCAAGCAGTGGGAGAACGAGAAGGGCTCCATCGACAATGTGCGCGAGATCAAGGAGCAGATCGAACAGACCAAGCTCGCCATCGAGCAGGCCGAGCGCGCCTATGACCTCAACCGTGCCGCGGAACTCAAGTATTCCAAACTGCTTGAGCTGGAAAAGAAGCTGGCGGAAGTTTCCGGCGAAAAGCAGGATGGCGACGGCCCGCGCCTGCTGCGTGAGGAAGTGCGCCCTGACGATGTGGCCGAGATCGTTGCCAAGTGGACGGGCATCCCCGTGACCAGACTGCTCGAATCCGAGCGGGAAAAGCTCCTGCGGCTCGGCGAACAGTTGCACGACCGCGTGGTGGGCCAGGATGAGGCCGTCACCGCCGTGGCGGATGCCGTGCTCCGCGCGCGCGCGGGACTTGCCGACCCCGCGCGGCCCACGGGCTCGTTCATCTTCCTTGGTCCCACCGGCGTCGGCAAGACAGAGCTTTCCAAGGCTCTGGCCGAAGCGCTCTTCGACACCGAAGACAACATGGTGCGCCTCGACATGAGCGAATATATGGAAAAGCATTCCGTTTCGCGTCTCATCGGGGCCCCTCCGGGCTATGTGGGCTATGACGAAGGCGGCCAGCTTACCGAGGCCGTGCGCCGCAAGCCGTATTCCGTCATCCTGTTTGACGAGATCGAAAAGGCGCACCCGGATGTCTTCAATACGCTGCTCCAGCTTCTTGACGATGGCCGCCTTACGGACAGCCAGGGCAGAACGGTAGACTTCCGCAACTGCATCGTCATCATGACCTCCAATATCGGTTCCGTGCACCTGCTTGACGGCATTGCCCCTGACGGCACCCTCAAGGAAGGCGCGCGCGAAAAGGTCATGGAAGACCTGCGCAACCACTTCAGACCGGAATTCCTCAACCGAGTCGACGAGACTGTGGTCTTCCTGCCGTTGCGGCGCGACCAGATCGGCAAGATCGTGGAATTCCAGCTGCGCCGCCTGCGCGCGCGCCTGGACGAACGCAAGATCAAGCTGCACATGAGCGATGCCGCGCGGGACTTCGTGGCGGAAGCCGGCTATGATCCCGTCTATGGCGCTCGGCCGCTCAAGCGCTACCTCCAGCATGCCGTGGAAACTCCTCTGGCGCGTGAACTTGTCAGCGGCAAGATCCATGACGGCGAGGACGTGCATATTGAAGTCAGGGACGGCGATCTGGTGTTTGAAGCCAGACCGGCCAAGGCCTGAGCAGAACGGCAGCGTCGTATGACCTAACAGAAAAGACCCCGGTTCGCCGGGGTCTTTTTGTGGCGGGGAAAAACCACTCTAGAACTGGCAGAGGCGCTGTGCCGGGATGATGGTGAAATTGTGACGATTGAGCAGATCCACCGCCTCGTCCACCTTGTCAAAGCGGAAGATCATGACGGCGCGGCCCAGTTCCCGCTGCACAAAGGCATACATGTATTCCACAT
>CAZNXQ010000009.1:0-30887 GCA_964576895.1 uncultured Desulfovibrio sp. | reverse complement strand
TGGGAGGATAGCAGACCATCGCAAAAATTAAAAGTAAATTGACGACACTATCTAGGGAAAAAAGGTGATTCTGAGCCTGTGGATAGAGCCAGAGATATTTTGGCTCAAGAGAAGTTCATTGACTTGGAAGACGGTCCAAATTTCTACGATCTGGATATTTTTAATAAAAGCGAGCAGGAATCGAAAATATTGTTGACTCTGGAATGCTGGAAAAATGTTCATCCTTCATTCGCCACAATTCCGGTAAAATGGAACTGTTATGTCCCATTTGGAATTATTTATCAAATAAATCCACCTGAAAAAATCGTTGCTTTTTTAAAACTTTTTGACCAAATAACTACAGCCTTCTGAAAATAATTACTCTAGGGGCAAAATTCCTTTGCCTCCTGTGCAATAATATGGCCGCCCTGTAAGTATCGCTCCACTTTTCCCGGTTCTTTTCATGCCGTTCAAGGGCTATGGAGGAATCCTCCATTGATTGAGTTTGCTACCCTGAATTTCCCCTCCACTTTGGAGGGGTGTCCATGTCCCCAAATGTGTCCAGGCAAGTCCATTATTTTATAAACCTCCTTATATTTCAGTGTAGTAGCACAAAAGTAGCCATTGAGATTTTGCGATGAGGGTTTTCGTAGCGGACGCGCTCAATGCCGGTGGGCGTGGCGGCCATGGGCAGCCATGGCTTTTGGGCTGCGCGGCCGTCGTTCCCGCGCGCGGGAGGTTTTCTGGCGCCGCTCCATGCAGTCCTCCGCAGTGCCGCATTTGCTTCTTGCGGCATAAACTGATAGCTTTTCTTGCCGTTTCTTAACGCATGTGAACGGCCGCACGCGCAGCTTCCGTGGCGCGCGTGGCGGTCCGCGTCCTCCCGCAAACCGCGAGGTTGTCATGGCTGCCGATACTCCCCCCGTTCCCGAAGAGAACGCGGAAGAAATCATTGACCTCACAGAACTGATCGAACGGGGCGATGCCGCTTCCACGCCGGATATTGATGCCCACATCCAGAGCCTCAACACGCAGCCGAAAGGGGAAGACGCGGAAATTGAGGCACTGCTCGCCCAGATGGACGCGGGCGACGGCGCCTCCGTCTCCCAGGGACCGGCGGCCCCGCTGGGAGAACCCGCGGCCGCCCCCCGCGTCGTGGACCCGCACGAACAGCTCGACATGTCCGACATGGGCGACATCGACGACCTCCTCGCCTCTCTGGATATTCCGCCCCAGCCCCGCGACAGCGCTGCCGCCGCTCCCGCGGACGCTCCCCAAAGCGCGCCGGAAGCCCCCGTGGCCCCCGCGGACGGGGATATGACGCAGAGCCTTGACAAGGCCATGGATGAACTGCTCAGCGGCACCGCCCCGCAAGCGCCCCGGTCCGCCCCGGCGCCTTCCCCGGCCGCCGCCCCCGCCGCTGCCGCCGGCCCCAGTGTGGAAGAGCTGCTTGCCGCGGCCGCCGCGCCGGCCGCCCCCGCGGCACCGGCCGCGCCGGAGCCCGATCTGGATGCGGATCTGGACGCCCTGCTCAACGAAACGGCCACCATCGCGCCGCCCGCCGCCGCCATGCCGGACGCTCCCGATCTGGATGCCGATCTGGACAGTCTCCTGACCTCGCTGAATGCCGAAACCCAGACTCCGGCGGAACCGGCGCCGGCCGCTCCCTCCGCCATGGAGGAGGAAACTCCGGCCCCCGCAACGCCGACCGAGCCCGCCGCGCCCGCCCCGACGGCGGCGGAAACGCCGCCTCCCCCCGCCGCGCCCGCGCCGGACATGATGCCCGATGCGCCGGAAGCCGCACCCGCGCCTTCCGAGGCGCCGGTGACTGACGAAGCCGCCCCTGAGGCGGCCGTCATGCCGCCCGTTGCGGAAACCGCGCCGGAAGCCGCCCCAGAAGCCGCGCCGGAAGCCGCCGCTGCCATGGAGGCGCCCGCGCGGCCCGTTGCCGCAGCTCCCGACGGGGAGCAGGACATGGCGCCTGCTCCGGAAAGCGCCGCCACGCCGGTGCAGGAAGCGGTCCAGGCCCCCATGGATGACCTCGCGCCCGCCGCGGCCACGGCCAGCCCCGGCGAGACGGAAGATTTCGCCGCCCTGGCCGAAACTCTTGGCGAACGCCTGCGCCAGTGCGAGGCGGACCTGGCCGCGGCCCGCACGCGCATTGAGGCGCTGGAGCACTCCACGGCCGAGTCCGTTTCCCTGGGCGACCTGCTGCGTGAGGGCAGCCCCCTGCACAACGGGTTTGCCGCGCTCATTGCCTCCTCCGTGGGGCAAGCGCTCAAGGACACGCCGCCGCCCGTCTGCCTGCCGCCCAGCGTGGACGAACGCATCACCACCCTTGAAACGCGCGAAAAAAGCCTGACAGCGCGGATGGATGCGCTGGAGGGCCGTCTCGACAGCCTTGAGCCGCGCTTCAACGAAGAGGTGGGCAAGGCCGCGGCCAGCGCCGTGGCGCGCATCCTGCGGGAAGAAATCAGCCGTCTGGCCGGGGGCTAGCCGCCGGAACGGCGCAACGGCCGGGCGGACCGACGCGGGCGCGGACGGGCGGCCCGCTTTCCGCGCTTCCCCCGGAGGGCGGGAGGGCTTCGCCCCATGCCTTCGCCGCTGCCACCCAGCCGCCCGGAACGGCGGCCGTTCCCTGCCGCACGCTGGCCGTTCGCTTGCCAATCTCCCCCTGAACGCATATACTCCGCCGATTCAGGTGGATTCTCGTCTCCGAGTTTTTCTGAGCGCCGCGTTCATTCGTGGGCATGAAAACGACAAAAAGGGCGGGGGCTTTCCGTTTCCGTTCTTTTCCCCGTCCAGGCGCGCGACCCGCTGTGGGCTCGGCGGCCATTCCCCAGGGGACGGGTTTTTTTCCGGCAACGGGGCAAGTGCCGGGAGGGTGCCAAAACCGTGGACAAGGACAGCAGGGAAGCCCTTCAGGTGGCCAAGGAACTGACCGCCAAGTTCATTGAGACCCGCACCGTTTCGCCGGGAAATTTCGCGGAGATCTTTCCCGCCGTCTACGGCGTGGTGGTCAGGGCCATCGCGCAGTACGCGCCGCGCCTCTCCGGCGCCCCCCGCGACGCCGGAGACGGGGAATGACGTCCGGCCCCGCATTGCCGCAACCCGGCGGCGGCCCCGGCCACGACGCAGCCATAGTGGGCATGTTCGGCCGCATCGCCGGCTGGTACGACTTTCTGAACCGCCTGCTCAGCCTGGGCATTGACCAGCACTGGCGCCGCGTGCTCGCGCGCGCGGCCGCTCCGGGCGACGGCCTTGCCCTGGACCTGGCCGCGGGCACGCTGGATGTTTCGCTGGCCCTGCGCCGTGAAGCGCCGGGCGCGACGGTGGCTGCCATGGATTTCTGCCCGCCCATGCTCGCCCGCGGGCGGCGCAAGCTCAAGGGCGCCAATGCCCGGCATATCCTGCCTGTGGCCGCCGACGCGCGGCGCCTGCCCCTGCGGGCGGGCTCGGCCGCATGTATCACCATGGCCTTCGGCATCCGCAATATCGCGCCCAGAAGTGCCGCCTTCGCGGAAATGCTCCGCGTGCTCCGGCCCGGCGGCCGCGCCTGCATTCTGGAATTCGGGTCCGGCCGCGAACGCATCTGGGGCGGTCTCTACAACGTCTATCTTGACCATGTCCTGCCCCTGGTGGGCAGGGCCATCTCCCGCGACGGCGCCTACGGCTATCTTGCCGACAGCATCCGCGCCTTTCCCACGGCGGCGGAACTGGAAGAGGAAATGCGGGCCGCCGGATTTGCGCGGGTATGGCACAGAAAACTGACGTCAGGCATCGTCTGCCTGCATGTGGGGGAAACGGCGGCCTGAACCGCGCGGCATCAGACCGCAAGCCAGACCAGGAAAAGCCCGGCCGCCACGGCGAAAAGCCCGGCCGCGCGCAGGGCGCTGTCCGGTTCGCGCACAAGGCGGCGCATGGCGCGGCGCATGCCGCCGGGCGCCAGGGCCCAGCACAGGCCTTCCAGAACGAGGGCCAGGCCCACGGCCCGGAGCAGAAGGGGTACATCGAGATCCATGCCCCTTGGTGAGGGAAATTTCCGGTTTTGTAAAGCCTCCGGGCGCCGGATGCCCGGAAAAAGGACAACACCATGATCACGTTTGAAGAACTGAAAGCGCGAAAGCGCCCCCTGGCCGTGGTGGGGCTCGGCTATGTGGGGCTTCCGCTGGCCGTGGCGCTCTCGCAGCATATGGATGTCATCGGGTTTGACATCAACGCCGCCCGCGTGGCCGAGCTCGCCGCCGGGCACGACCACACCCGCGAGGTGGACGACACCGCCATGGCCGCCGCCCGCGTGCGCTACACCGCCGACCCTGCCGCCCTGGCCGAGGCCGCCGTCATCATCGTGGCCGTGCCCACGCCCATCGACCGCCACCGTTCCCCGGACCTCACGCCCGTGGTGGGCGCCAGCACCACCGTCGGCAGGCACATGAGCAAGGGCTGCGTGGTGGTGTATGAGTCCACGGTCTATCCCGGCCTCACCGAAGAGATCTGCGTGCCCATCCTGGAGCGGGAATCCGGCCTCGCCTTCGGCAGCGGCTTCACCGTCGGCTATTCGCCGGAGCGCATCAATCCCGGCGACAAGGTGCATACCCTCGCCACCATCACCAAGATCGTTTCCGGTTCCGACGCGGCCACCACGGATCTGCTGGCAAAAATCTACGGCTCCGTGGTCAAGGCCGGCATCCACCGCGCCTCCAGCATCAAGGTGGCCGAGGCGGCCAAGGTCATCGAGAACACCCAGCGCGACCTCAACATCGCGCTGATGAACGAGCTGGCCATCATCTTCGACCGGATGGGCATCGACACCCTGGAGGTCCTGGAGGCCGCGGGCAGCAAGTGGAACTTCCTGCCGTTCCGGCCCGGCCTTGTGGGCGGCCACTGCATCGGCGTGGACCCCTACTATCTCACCTTCAAGGCCGAGGAGCTCGGCTTCCACCCCGAAGTCATCCTGGCCGGGCGCCGCACCAATGACAATATGGGCAAATATGTGGCCGAATGCGCGGTCAAGCAGCTCATCCGGCGCGGCGCGCGGGTCAATGGCGCGCGCGTGGGCATCCTCGGCTTCACCTTCAAGGAAAACGTTCCCGACCTGCGCAACACCCGCGTGGTGGATGTCATCCGCGAGCTGGAGGATTACGGCGTCACCACCCTTGTGACCGATGCCGAGGCCGACCCCGCCGAAGCCCTGCGCGAATACGGTCAGCGCCTGGTGCCGCTGGAGGAGCTGCGCGACCTGGACGCCATCGTGGTGGCCGTGTCGCACGCCGCCTATGCGGCGCTCACGCCCGATGACCTGCGCGATCGTCTGGCCGACCCGGAGCGCGGCGTGGTGCTCGACGTCAAGGCGCTGTACGACCCGGCGGCCCTGCGCCGCGCCGGTCTGGAGTACTGGAGGCTCTAGGGTGCCGGCTCCGGCGGCGCTGCTCGTCTGCGCGGCCACCGCGCGCGAACTGGCCGCGGCCGCGCCCGCGCTTCTGCCCGAACCGGAACGTCTGGCGGAACTCAGGCCCGTGCCGGCGCGCCTGAAGGACCGTCCGGCGCTTTTGTGCGTGACCGGCGTGGGCCCGGTCAACGCGGCCCTGGCCATGGGCTTCTGCTTTGGCCTCACCAGCGGGGGCGACAGCGCCGGGCAGGAAGCGGCAGCGACAGGCCTCCGCATCGGCATGGTGCTCAATGTGGGCCTGGCCGGCGCCTTTGACCTCCATGCAACGCCCCTGCGCGCCCTGTGCGCGGTGCGCGAGGAGATCTGGCCGGAGTACGGCCTCAATGACGGCAGGTCCGTCACGGCGCGGGCCTTCAGTTTTCCGCTGTGGAGCGCAAACAACGGCGCCACCGGGGACGTCTATGACCGGCTACCCCTTGCGGAAACGGCGCAACTGGCCCGGCGCGGGGCGGCGCCGGAAGCGTTTCTCCCCCGGCGGTCCCTGACCGTGGCCGGGGTGAGCGCCAGTTTCGCGCGGGCGCGCGACCTGGCGAACCGCTACGGGGCGGAACTGGAGAATATGGAAGGCTTTGCCGTGGCCTATGCCTGCGCCAGGGCCGGAGTGCCCTGCGTGGAGATCCGCGCGGTCTCCAACAGGGTGGGACCGCGCGCGCCCGACGAAAAGGATTTTCCCGGCGCGCTGGCCGCGCTTGGCGGCATCCTGCCCGCGCTCGGCCTTGTCTGACATCATCCGGGCACCCGCAAAGGAGAACGGTGAACGACCATGCCTGAAACGCTTTTGCAGCAGCGGCTCGCGCAGGAGCTCGCGCCCGTGAACGCGGCCCTCGACCGCGCGGCGCAACGGCTGCCGGAACCCGTGCGCCCCGTGGCGCGGCACATCCTCCAAGCCGGCGGCAAGCGGCTGCGGCCCTTCCTCACCGTGCTCATGGCGCGGCTCCTGGGCGACCGGGGCCAGCGCATCTATGACCTGGCCGTGACCATGGAAATGCTCCATGCGGCCACCCTGCTCCATGACGACGTGCTCGACGATGCGGCCAACCGGCGCGGCAAGCCCGCCGCGCACACGCGCTTCGGCGTGGCGCAGGCCATTCTGGCGGGCGACGCGCTTCTGGCCGGGGCCAATGCCCAGGTGGCGGACTTTGACGATCCGCGCCTTTGCCGCTGCTTCTCCACCGCCACCAGCGAGACAGCGGCGGGCGAGATCCTCGAAATCGCGGCCCAGCGCCGCGTGGATGTGAGCGCCGGAGAATACGCGGCCATCGTGCGCGGCAAGACGGCGGCGCTCATCGCCGCGTCCTGCGAGCTGGGGGCGCTGGCCGCGGGCGCCGCGCCCGACGCGGTGACCGCCGCCGCGGGCTACGGGGAAAATCTCGGCATGGCCTTTCAGATCGTGGACGACGCCCTGGATTTCGCGCCGGAAGAAGTGACCGGCAAGCCCACGGGCGGCGATGTGCGCGAAGGCAAGCTCACGCCGCCCCTGCGCTTCTACCGGCTCCAGCTTTCCGAAAACGAGCGCGCGGCCTTTGACGCGGCCTTTGTGTGCGGCATGATGAGCGAGGCGGACGCCAGCGAGATCGCCACCCGCGTGCGCGCGGGCGGCTTTGACAGCCGCGCGCGCGAGGAGGCCGAGGCCTATCTGGAAGCGGCGCGCGCCGCCCTTCTGCGCCTCCCGGATGCGCCGGAGCGGCGCGTGCTTCTGGAAATGACGGACTATGTCCGCGACCGCAGGCACTGAGACAACACCCATCCCGGCCCGGCGCCGGAACAGCAAAGGAGAGGTCATGCTCTACCGTCTGGAAGCGGGCCCAAGGCCCGGACTGGAAGACGTTCAGGGGCGCAAGGTGGCGGAACGTGTCCGCGCGGCCCTGGGCATTGCCGTGGGCAGTATCCGCCTGGTCAAGGTCTTCACCGCCGACGGGCTGGACGAGGCCCAGGCGCGCCGCCTCCTTGACGACGCCGTCTGGCACGACCCCATCCTCCAGCGCGCCGCCCTGGGCACGCTGCCGCCGCTGGCGCCGCTGCCCGACTGGTATGTGGAGGTGGGCTTCCGCCCCGGCGTCACGGACAACGAGGGCCGCACCGCGCGCGATACCGCGGCCATGGTGCTCGACATCCCGCGCGAGCGCCTTGCCGTCTACACGGCGCTCCAGTACCGCATCCGCAATGACCCGGCCGCGCCCCTGAGCCGCGCGCAGGTGGAGCGCGTGGCGCGCGACCTGCTCTGCAATACCCTCATCCAGCGCTTCCGCATCAAGAGCGCCGCCGAGTGGCAGGCCGAAGCCGACTTTCCCGCGCAGGCCGCGCGCGTCACCGGCGAGGCGCGCGCCGACGTGGCCGTGATCCCGCTTTCGACCATGAGCGACGCGGAACTGGCGGCCGCCAGCCGCGCCAATACCTGGGCCCTCAATCTGGACGAGCTCCACGCCATCCGCGACCACTTTGCCCGGCCCGACATCGCCGCCGCCCGCGCGGCGCGGAATCTTCCCGCCGACCCCACGGACGTGGAGATGGAGGCGCTGGCCCAGACCTGGTCCGAGCACTGCAAGCACAAGATCTTCGCCTCGGCCATCGCGTATACGGACAGGGACACCGGGCGCCGCGAGCGCGTGGACAATCTCTACAAGACCTGCATCCGCGATGCCACGGCCATCCTGCGGGCGCGCCGGGGCGAAAGGGACTACTGCAAGTCGGTCTTCAAGGACAATGCGGGCGTCATCGCCTTCATCAACGGTTATGACGCCTGCATCAAGGTGGAGACGCACAACAGCCCTTCGGCGCTGGACCCGTACGGCGGCGCGCTCACCGGCATCGTGGGCGTCAACCGCGACCCCATGGGCACGGGCATGGGCGCGGAACTGGTCTGCAATACGGATGTCTTCTGCTTCGCCTCGCCCTTTTACGCCGGGGAGCTGCCGCCGCGTCTGCTCCATCCGCGCCGCGTGCTGGAAGGCGTGCGCGAGGGCGTGGAACATGGCGGCAACAAGTCCGGCATCCCCACGGTCAATGGCTCCCTGGTCTTTGACGAGCGCTATCTCGGCAAGCCCCTGGTCTTCTGCGGCACGGTGGGTCTCCTGCCCACCAGCGTCTGCGGCCGCCCCGGCTGGGAAAAGAAGGCCGAGCCCGGCGACGCCGTGGTCATGGTGGGCGGCCGCATCGGCAAGGACGGCATCCACGGCGCCACCTTCTCCTCCGAAGAGCTGCACGAAGGCTCCCCGGCGACCGCCGTCCAGATCGGCGACCCCATCACCCAGCGCAAGATGTACGACTTTCTTCTGGTGGCGCGGGACAAGGGGCTCTACAACGCCATTACGGACAACGGCGCGGGCGGCCTTTCCTCCTCGGTGGGCGAGATGGCCGAGGACACGGGGGGCTGTGTCCTGCACATCGACCGCGCGCCGCTCAAGTATGACGGCCTCCTGCCGTGGGAGATCCTGCTTTCCGAAGCGCAGGAGCGCATGACCGTGGCCGTGCCGCAGGCGAAACTCGACGACTTCCTGGCGCTGGCAAAACGCATGGACGTGGAGGCCACGGCCCTGGGCCACTTCACCGAGTCCGGCGTTTTCGAGGTGCGCTGCGCGGACCGCCCGGTGGCCCTGCTGGACATGGCCTTTCTCCATGACGGTGTGCCCCAGCTCCATCTGGAGGCCGAGTGGAAGCGCCCGGCCTTCCCGGACATCCGCATGGAAAGCCCCACTCCGGCCGACGAGGGGGCGTTCCTCAGGCGCATGCTCGGACGCCTCAATATCTGCTCCAAGGAATACATCATCCGCCAGTATGACCACGAGGTGCGCGGCGGCAGCGTCATCAAGCCGCTGGTGGGCGCCCTGCGCGACGGCCCCGGCGACGCGGCCGTGCTGCGCCCCCTGCTGGAATCCGACGCCGGGCTTGTGCTCAGCCACGGCATCTGCCCCAAGTTCAGCGACTACGACACCTACTGGATGATGGCCAACGCCATGGACGAAGCCATCCGCAACGCCGTGGCCGTAGGCGGCGACCCCGACGCCCTCGCCGGTGTCGACAACTTCTGCTGGTGCGACCCGGTCTGGAGCGAGGCCAATGCCGAGGGCCGCTACAAGCTCGCCCAGCTGGTGCGCGCCTGCCGCGCCCTGCGCCAGTTCTCCCTGGCCTTCGGCCTGCCCTGCATCTCCGGCAAGGACTCCATGAAGAACGACTATCTGGGCGGCGGCGAGCGCATTTCCATCCCGCCCACGGTGCTCTTTTCCGTCATGGGCGTCATCCGCAATGTGACGGCGGCCCAGAGTTCGGACTTCAAGCGCGAGGGCGACGCCATCTATCTGCTGGGCGGCACCTGGCGCGAAATGGCCGGCAGCGAGGCCGCCACGGAACTGGGCCTCGCCGGCGGCCGCGTGCCCCAGGTGGATGCGGCAAGCGCTCTGGCCCGCTACCGGAGCGTCCACGCGCTCCTGAGCCAGCGCGCCCTCACCGCCTGCCATGACTGCTCGGACGGCGGCCTGGCCGTGGCCCTTGCGGAAATGTGCATCGGCGGCCGCCTCGGCGCGGATATCGACCTTGACGCCGTGGCCGGCCTTGAACCCATGAGCCGCTTCGAGCTGCTCTACAGCGAGAGCGCCAGCCGCCTCATCGTGAGCGTGCGGCCCGACCTGGCAACGCTGCTGGAGGCGCTCGGCATGTGGCAGCTCTGCCGCCGCATCGGCACGGTGACGGGCACGGGCGAGCTGCTCTTCCGCAGCGGGGACAGCGTGCTCCTGCGCGAGAAGGTGGACGGCCTGGCCCAGGCCTTCAAGGCCACGCTCGACTGGTAACGCGCGAAGAAACGGCCCTGGACGCCGTTTCGGCGCGATCCCCCTCCCCGGTGACGGCGCAAGGCCGTTGCCGGGGAGTTTTTGCGCGCGTTCCCGCAAGAAGGAAGCCATGCGGGCGCGGAAGCGGCATGCCCAACGATGTCCGGGCATGAAGAACGGAAGGGACGTTTTCCGGGAAAAATTATGCCCGGCCCCCGGTGGCGGCTGCCTGTTCCCCCGCCGGCACAAAGCTCAGGGAACGGGAATTGACGCAATGCCGCACATTGCGCGGCGTGAGCCCCTCGCCCGTGAACACATGGCCGAGATGGCCGCCGCAACGGGCGCACACGATCTCGGTGCGCCGCCCGTCCGCATCCGGCAGACGCCGCACCGCGCCGGGGATCTCCGCGTCAAAGGCTGGCCAGCCGCACCCGGCATCGAACTTGTCCCGCGAGTGATAGAGCGGCGCGCCGCAGCGGCGGCAGCGGTACAGCCCGGCGCGGCGCTCATGGAGCAGCGGGCCGGAAAACGGCGCTTCCGTGGCCTTGCGCAGGAGGATATCCGCCTCTTCCGGGTTGAGGGGCGGCATGGCGCCCGCGGCCTCCGGGGAAATGAACGGTCCGTCAGGCGGCGTAGCCATGCGGGTGCCTCCTGTGCCACTCCCAGGCGGAAGCGATGATGGCTTCAATATCCCGCGTGGGGCGCCAGCCGAGCGCGCGCCCGGCCAGTTCCGACGAAGCCACGAGTTGCGCCGGATCGCCGGGCCGCCGGGGTGCCTCGCGCACGGGGATGGGGTGCCCGGTGACGCGGCGCGCGGCCGCGATCATCTCCCGCACGGAAAAGCCCCGGCCATTGCCGAGATTGCAGATCAGACTTTCGCCGCCGCGCTCCAGATGGTCGAGCGCGCGCAGATGGGCGTCGGCCAGATCCGTAACGTCGATGTAGTCACGCACGCAGGTGCCGTCCGGCGTGGGATAGTCGTTGCCGAAAATGGCGATCTCCGGGCGCAGGCCCAGCGGCACCTGGAGGATGAGCGGAATGAGATGGCTTTCAGGCCGGTGATCCTCGCCCATGGCGCCGCCGGGCCAGGCGCCGCCCACATTGAAATAGCGCAGACTGACAAAGCGCATGCCATGGGCCAGGGCCGCCCAGTGCATGATGCGCTCCATGATGCGCTTGCTCTCGCCATAGGGATTGGTGGGCCGCAGGGGCGCGTCCTCCGGAATGGGCACGGCGTCCGGCTCGCCATAGACGGCGGCCGAGGAGGAAAAGACGATCCGCTTCACGCCGTGGCGTTCCATGGCCTCCAGCAGGCACTGCATGCCAAGGACATTGTTGTTGAAATAGGCGAGGGGCCGCTCCATGCTCTCGCCCACCAGGGAACTGGCGGCAAAATGCAGCACAGCGTCGATGGGATGGGCCGCAAACACGGCGTCCAGCGCGGCCGCGTCGCGGATATCCACCTCATGGAGCGCGGCGCCGGGCGCCACGGCCTCGCGGTGGCCCGTGAGAAAATTGTCGGCCACCACCACTTCCCGCCCGGCATCAAGCAGGGCGCGGACATTGTGCGAGCCGATATATCCGGCTCCGCCGCAGACGAGCACGGCCATGGCTCCTCCCGCATACAGCGCGCCGCGCCGCGAAATCGCCGGGGGCGAGGGGCGGCGCGGCGCGCAACTCCGAAAATCAGGGCATTTTTCCAGCAGGACTGCGCTACTTCAGTTGCGCGAGCAGCGCCTCCCGGATGGAATCAATGCTGCCTTCACCGTCAAGAACGATGTATTTCGTCTTGCCCTCGTCCGCGAGATCGCGGAAGAAATACGCCGCGGCCAGGGTGCCGTCCGTGGTGTTGTAATAGATGTCGTGGCGCTTGTTGATGGCGGCCTCGTCCTGATCGTCATTGCGCACGGTCAGCTCGCCGCCGCAGACGCGGCACTTGTCGCCCACGGGCTTGATGGCCTCAATATAGATATTGTTGGGATGGTTGTTGTTGACCTTGCACAGACGGCGCCCCATGATGCGCTGCCGGGCGATCTCGCGCGGCAGTTTGATCTCCACCACATAGTCAAGCGGCATGCCTTCGCTCTGCAGAGCCTCCCAGAGCTTGCGCGCCTGCACCATGTTGCGCGGGAAGCCGTCAAGCAGCCAGCCCTTGGCGCCCTTGGTGCGCAGGGTTTCCAGCACCATGGGAATGGTGATGTCGTCGGGCACGAGATCGCCCCGGTCGATATAGGCCTTGGCCTTCTTGCCCAGCTCCGTGCCGCCGCCGATGTGCTCGCGGAAAATGGCGCCGGACTCGATGTGCGCCAGATCATACTTCTGCTTGAGCAGTTCGCCCTGCGTCCCCTTGCCGCTGCCGTTGGGGCCGAAAATGAGAATGTTCACCGGAATCTCCTCGGCAATTGATGTGGAGGCGAAACCGCATTCCGCGCGGCTTCGCGGCTGACCGCCGGGCCCTGGGACGAGCCCGCAGCATCTTCTACCGCTAGCCTGAAAGATACATCCTGTCAATGCCCTCCGCGCGGGATATTCAGGACGGCGAGGCGGCAGCCCCGCGCAGCGCCCCCGCATTCCGGGGAAAAGCTCAAGGGGCCGAGCCGTCCGCCGCATGCCGCCCCGGCGTCCGTACCGGCGCCACTGCTGGCGAATGTCGCGCGGATGGGCTATGCTTTCCCCATGTGCCATTGCCTTGATCTCGTGCCTGACGGCCTCGCCCATGACGGGCGGGCCATCGGTCATCTCAAAGATCCGGAACGCCCCCACGAACGCGGACTGACGGTTTTTGTGGCCGGCGCCCTGCCCGGCCAGACCGTCCGCTGCCGGATCACCGCACGCAAGCCGCGCTTTCTTGAAGCCGCGCTGCTGGAGGTCCTGCGCCCGGCGCCGGATGCGGTTCCCCCCCATTGTCCGCATGCGGGCGAGGGCTCCGCGGCGCAAACGTCGGCCTGTGGCGGCTGCGCGCTTCAATCCATGCCCTATGCCCGGCAGCTTGACTGGAAGGCACGCCTTGCCCAGGCTGCCCTGATACGCATCGGCGGCCTGAAGGCCGGTCACCTGGAGCGGGTGTGGGAGGGGGTGCAGCCCTCGCCCGACCTCGCGGGCTTCCGCAACCGCATGACCTTTGCCTTTGGCGCCAGCGCCGCGGGCGACCTGGTTCTCGGCCAGCGAAGCCGGGGCGGCGCGGAAGTGGTGGCGACCCCCTCCTGCGCCCTGCTGCCGGAGGACGGTCTGGAACTGCTGGCCCAGGCGCGCGCCGCCGCGGCGGAAAGCGGACTCCCGGCCTGGCGCGCGCCGGAACGACGCCGCAGGAACGCTCCCGGCGCGCGCGGTTTCTGGCGCTTTCTCCTGCTCCGCCAGGGCTGGCTGCCCGGCGAGGAACTCCCGCGCTGGTGGGTCCTCTGCCTGACCAGCCCTGGGAACCGGCGGGAACGCGCCGCTGTCCGGGCCCTGGGCGAGCGCCTGCTCGGCATGGGGCCGCGCTGCCGCCTTGGCGGCTTCATCCACGAGGAACGCGCGCGGCCGGATGCCCTTGCGGCAGGGGAACGCCGCGTCCTCTGTCTGGATGCGGCCGGCGTTGCAACGCCGGAGGCGGCAACGCTCCATCTGCCTCTGGGCGGCCGGGAGTTCGCCCTTGATGCGGCCTCATTCTTTCAGGTCAATACCGGCGGCGCCCAACGCCTTGCCCGCACGGTCACGGACATGGCGGCCGACGCGGCAGGCCGGGGCCTGCTGGACGTCTATTGCGGGGTGGGCGCCCCCGGACAGTTGCTGGCCGCGCGCTTCGAGGAGGTCCTGGGCATGGAGAGCGATGGCCGCGCCGTTGCCATGGCGCGTCGCAATGCGACGGCCGCGGGCCTGACGGGCTGCCGCTATGAAACGGGTGATGCGGGTGAGCTTCTGCACCGTCTGGCCACGGGAACGCCCCCGCCCGGCGCCGCCAGCGGGCACGCGGCACCGCCATGGGACATGGCCCTGGTCGATCCGCCACGGAGCGGCCTGACGCCCCTCGCTCTGGACGCCCTGCTCCGGCTCGCGCCGGAACGCATCCTGTATGTCTCCTGCAATCCGGCAACGCTCGCCCGCGATGCGACGCGGCTCACAACGCGCTATCGCCTGGAACGTCTGGGCGCGGTAGACCTTTTTCCGCACACCCCCCACCTGGAATGCTGCGCCCTCTGGCAACGCAACTGAAGACGGGCGCGCAATATCCGCACCTTGACGGGCATGTCCCTGCGGCAAATGAGCATTTCGCCCCTGCCGCGCAACGCATCCGCGCCCTGGTTTTCCGAAGCCCCGGACGGAAAGATCCGGCAACCGGCCAAGATGAAACGCCGTATTGGACAGTGCCGCCACATAAGAATAACGACGCGAAATTATTGAAAAAACTCTATCCTGATGTCTACTTGCAAAAGTAGTCACCAGAGCATTTTGCTGAGGGAAATATCTGTACGTCAGATATTTTCCTCAGGTTTCGCTGCCGCCATTTCGGCTGAAGGACGCGGCACCGGCGCGCCGTTGGCGTCCACAATGCGCCGGCTCGCCCTGGAATAAAGGAATTCCAGTGTTTTCACAGCCAAAAGACGGTCGCGGACAAGATAGGCCGCGTCCGTGCTCATGAGACTGTTGCAGAGTGCGTCGGTCCCTCCCTCCGCTTCGGCAACATCCGCCGGGAATGACGTTCTGATGTCTTCATCCGAGACAGAAACGCCGTACTTATATCCGGCGGCCATGAGCAGCATCTGGCGGCGCCCCTGGTGTTCCGCTTCCAGGGCCAGCGATGCCCTCTGGCGCTCCAGCTCCTGCTCCACCTCGTCCGGCGGGACGCCATCCGCCAGAAGGCGCCCTTTCAGGCGTTCCGCGAGCATGTCCTCCAGGGTTCTCGCGAGGCCCCGTGACACGGGAAAGGATGTCGTCGCCAGCAGCGTCTCCAGCAGCGTGTCTTTCGCCCGTTCCCTGGCAAGATCCATTTTTCTGGCAAGGCTTTTCCGATATACGGCCTCGTAGAGCTTTTGCAGGGAGGGCTGCCCGCATGCTCTGGCAAACCTGTCATCCAGCTCCGGCAGGTGTTCCTTCCGGAGATCGCTGAGCGTCACCGTCAGCTCCAGCAACGTTTCCGCCGGGAAACGGCCGGCCCAGGATGCGGGAGAGGAAAACCGGACTGTCCGCGTTTCCCCTTTTGCGAGCAGGCGCGCAGCCTCCAGGATTTCCGGGAAGCTGCTGTTTTCCTTATACTGAAAGACAAAGCCGCGCCGTGACAGACCGGGGCGCGGCTGCCCGTCGCATGCGACACGGACATCCACCGTGAGGATATCGCCGGGGATCGGACGCCGGCGTTCCCCAACAGGCAACAGCGTTCCCCGCGCCCTGCGGAGATTGTGCAGGACAGCCCGCATTTCTCCGGGCTGGACCAGCGCCTCCTCCACATCGACATGCAGGTCCGCGGGGTCATCCGGAAATGCGATTTCCGGCAGGGCTTCAAAGCTGACCCTGATTCCGAGGGGTTCCCCGGCCGTGATCTCGCCCGCAGCTATCCGCAGCGGACCAAGAGGATAAAGGCCGAACCGTTTTCCGGCGTCTTCAAGGAGCTCGCTCACCAGCCCCGCCACTGCCGCATGCGTTTTTTCCCTGGCTGTCCCCGGCGCATGCTCAAGGATCCCGGCCACCGCCGGCCACGGCACTTCAGCGCTCAGGGTGCGGATATCACCATCAACCGACAGCGCGATCTTCAGCATACATCTCCCGCGGGCATCGCCCCGGCCTTTCAGGCGCCCCCCGTGCGGCATTCATCCATGATACCGAGGCTCCAGCTCGTACGAAACCTCCATGCCGTCATGCAGCGATGCCGTGACCAGGCAGCCATTGCGCATGATACGTTCCACCCTTGCAAAAACGTCCTTGTCCGCTTCGGCAAGTGTCAGGGAAAAATGGAGTTTTACAGATACGACCCGTCCATGGCCCAGGGCATTGGGGCCGACATCAAGCTCGGCAACCCCCTTCAGATCCGCATACCGGATGCCACGGGCCTCAAGCGCGGCGGAGAGCATGGCGGCATAACAGGAAAGCGCGGAGGAGGCGAGCAGCATTTTGGGAAGTCCTGCCCGCTGCTCCTGCGTCAGCCCGCCATATTCCACCACCAGCTTTTCCAGCGCAGGATGTCCCAGGTCAAAAGTATCGGTATCGCCTTCACGGCTGAAGACAACAGAGGTGGCCATGGCAATCTCCGTGCGTGCGGAAGGGGGGAAACCGGGATGACGCCGGTTTCCCCCCTTCCCTGTCAGTTTTCGTTCAGCGAGCGCAGATAGGTGCCGAGCGTATTGAGCAACTGCGCGGCAACTTCCGGATACTCGCTGATGACATTGTGCAGTTGCTTTCTGTCATTGATCCGGTCATAGAGTTCGTCGCGTTCGGGCACGCTTGCAACCGCAAGCGGCGTGCATGTCCAGGCGGCGCGTCCGTCAAGGGTATGGAAGAATTCCTTCGTCTTGCCCTCCACATCGTCATCACCCGGTTTTGAACCATTGCTGTAGCCGCGCCCCCCAACAGCCGTGAGATGTTCACTGGGGACATTGCGGCTGTAAAACGTTCCGTGCATCTGCCTGCCGGCTTCCTCGGAAGCAAGCCAATGGATATAGCTCCATTCCTCCGTATAGATGGCCCAGGCATAATCGTAGAACCCGGCGATGGCGAAATCGCGCACTTTGTCCACCTCGCCCCGGAGGAGCGGCAGGAGGGACTTGCCCTGCATGCGGGGATGCACTCCGATACCGAGCCAGTCGCAAACGGTTGGCGCCACGTCGCACGATTGGGCAAATGCCTTGATGCGCTGACCGGGCTTGATGCCGGGAAAACGCACGATCGCCGGGGCATTGGCGAGTTCCTCATACGGCCAGGGGCGGCATTTTCTCATGATGCCGTGCCCCCACTCGCCATTGCCTTGCGGAGATCCGTGATCGGAAAGAAGCATGAACAGGGTATTGGATTCAAAACCAAGCTCATGAATGGCGTTCAGGAGTTCACCGAGCCATTTGTCGCACAGCGTCACCACTTCGGCATAGAGCATCCGTATATGGTGCAACTGCGGTTCCGTATAGAAGTCATTGACATTTCCCGGCAGCGGATTGAATTCATCCTTGCCCTTGTAGTCAGGATCATACGGGCACGGGAAGCCGAGATAGGTTGACGGCGGGATCCATGGCTCATGCGGATCAAAACTGTCGATCCACAAAAAGAACTGCTTGTTGCGATCCACCTGCCGCAGATATTCGATGGCCTTTTTTATTGTCCTGCCCACAAAACGATCATCGGGAGAGTGCCAGTGCTGGATCTCGCCCAGCATGATGCGTGTCTGCTCCTTCAGGGCATTAAGCGGCCCCTCGCCGGCAACGGCAGCGTATTTGCGCTGGGTTTCATCATCAAAATACTCTTCAACGTCGAACTGGAGAAGCACTTCGTCGTCAAAGAAATGCTCATCCCCATTATGCCCGTGCAGGAACCAGACTTTATCAAACCCCCGTGTATACCCGAACTTGGGCAGGCGATACATGGGGCAATCAAAAATAAGCGCGGTATCAATGGAACGCCCCCAGCAGAGGTCCGCGATGGTGGTATCTTCCATGCTGAGGGGAACCCACCCGGAGACCGGCAGCGTAAAGCGGCCCGTCAGCATGGCCCGGCGGCAGGGAATGGTGGGGAGCCCTTCGGTATACCAGTTCTCAAACAGCGCGCCTTCCTTTGCAAGACGGTCGATATTCGGCGTCTTGATCCAGTCATTGCCGTAACAGCCAATATACTTCGCACTCAGGGTATCGAACATCATGACAATGGCATTCCTGGGATTCAGCATGGGAGCTCCTTTTCCTTTGTTCCGGACCACTGAGCGGCATCCGGTCATGACGGTTCATGAATCATACCCCGCAGGCAATCATCGTAAAGTTAAATTTATTTATAAGGCATATTATCTTTTTATATGTATGGATCATATAAAACGCTTGACATGCAAAAGCAGAGGGTATGAGCTTTTCAGACAGGAGCAACACATGAAACCCGTCATCATCATTTGGGATCTTTGCCCCGAACGGATCCACACGCTGCGCACCAATGCGGAAATTGCGCTCAAAAGCATCGGCAAAGACGCCACCATCCAGATAAACTGCGAAGAACCTCTGATATCCAGAAACGGACTTCTGGGAAAACTGCCCGCCATACAACTTGATGGCACCAGAGAAATATGGAAGTGCAACTCCGGGGAGAACATCTCCGTGGAAGAGTTCAGCAGGCTTTTCGCCATGCTTCTGGAGACAGAAAAATCTGAAACGGCTTAATCCTCAAGATTCAGGCCGAGAAAGGCATGCGGGCCACTGAAATCCGTCCGGCAGTGCAGCACCTCGCCGAAAAACGTGATCACGCGGCCAGCGTGAATGGCATGCAGCGCATATCCCGGCGTCTCCATAAAAAAGGCATCACCGCCGGTGGGGCTCAGATCGATCTCCATCTGCATGGCTGACGACGGGCAGGACGCCACGACGCACCCCTCCCACAGCGCCGTGAATGCCCTGTGCATATGCCCGCAACACAGATGCACCCCAGGATACCGGCACAGGACTTCCGCCAGAAGATCGATGCCCGTGAAGGGCTCGTCCATGTAGCCCATGCCCACAGGGAACGGCACATGGTGCATAAAGAGGAGAACGGGGAGCCTGCCGCCATTCTCCGCGAGACGCGCATCAAGCCATGCCGCTTCCCTGTCCGTGAAACAGCCGTGGTGACAGCCGGTTTCCGTGGTGTCCACGCAGAGCAGGCATGCCTCATCGCTCGGAATCCTGTAACAGAGGGAGGGCAAGGTGGCAGCTTCTGCCGGGCACCATTCCGCAAGGTATTCCATGAGTATCTTCCGGTCATCGTGGTTTCCCGGAAGAACAAAGACGGGCACGTCAAGCTGGCGCACCGCGTCACGAAAAATGCAATAGCCGCCTCTTTTGGCATCACTTGCCAGATCACCGGTGACAATCACCATGTCAGGCCTGTGCCGCAGAGCCTTTATCTCCCGCACGGCGGCATAAATCATGGAAGATGTGTCCGCCACACGATACGCCAGCCGCCCCCGTTCTTCGGTATGCGGATCAGAAAGCTGCAAGATCCTCATAATGCTCCACCCCGCGGGCCAGGGATGCGCTGCGGACACACCCCTGGCCTGCCTGGCAATCTATGCGCTGTTACTTCTTCAATGGGTATTTTGCCAGATGTTCATCCAGCCCAGGAAGGTTGATTTCTCGATAATACCGGACAGCCCCCGGATGCAGCGGAACACATATGGACTGGAGAGCCGTATCAAGCGTGCATGTTTTCCACCCTTTATACGCATTATTAAGGGTGGGAAGGTTTTCATAGGCGCTTTTCACAATCGCATAAACGACATCTTCCGGCGTATCTTCCTGCGCCACAACGATATAGCGTTCCGCAAGCGCGCTCACAGGTTCATTCTGATTGGGGTAGGTGCCCGCGGGAATAGTGGTCATGAACATCCAGGGATTCTTTTGCAAAACCTCCCTGCATTTTTCCGGGTCACTGTTCAACCAGACGATATCGCGGGACTTGTTAAGATCCATCATGGCGGCAAGAGGCACCACGCCTGACCAGATGGCACCGTCAAGCTGCCCGTTTTTCATTTTGTCAACCAGGCTGTTGAGCCCCTCATTGACATTGGTGAAGTCATTGCGGGTCAGCCCTTCGGATTCAAGATAGGCATCAGTTATGGGGCGTATCATTGCCGAAGGCTGGCTCAGGCCAATGCGCCTGCCCTTCATGTCCGCCGCCTTTGTGATTCCGGAATTCTTCAGCATACATATCTGGTTCACGCCCACCAGCGGGGCAAACATGCCGAGAACATTGGTCTGCTTTCCCTTGTAACGGCCAGTCCCGGCATACAGGTCCTTGGCGATGTCGGAAGAGGTGAACCCGACTTCAACTTCCCCATTGCTCAGGAGCTGGGCATTTTCGAGGCCCCCCTTGGTGGCCTCCACATTCAGGGTCAGAACTTCGGGAAAATCCTTCTTGATGACCTCGGCAAGCGAGGCGCCTGTAAGATACAGCGCCATGCCGACCGGATTTGTGGCCATGGAAACCTGTTTGGGCGACGCGGAAAGCGGGGCCGCGCCGAACGGGATGGCAAGACACGCCACGGCAAGCACTGTCAGCAGTTTTTTCATCTCCTGCTCCGTTTTTGTTTGTTATACGGGTTCACCGGAATGGTGCTTCGCTCTATGCAGATGCAGGGCGCCCAGCCCAAGAAGAAGGACTATGCCCGCAATATCGGAGAATCCTTCCGGAGTGATGAGCAGGAGTGCGGCCGCGCCTGTGCCGATGCGTTCAAGTAGCGTGCATTGGCAACGCCAAAATCCGACAAACGCCACGGCAAGGGCAAAAACGCCCACAAGCGCGGTGCAGCTGCTCTGCAGGGTGGCTGTCCAGTCGCCAACGAACAGCAGAGAGGGACCATACACGAACATATAGGGAATGATGAATGTCACTATGCCGATACGGCATGCCTCCCAACTGACTCTGGTCGGAGGCGCCTCGGCAATGCTTGATGCCGCATAGCTGGCAACGGCCACCGGTGGCGTTATGGCGGAAATGACGCCGTAGTAAAAAATGAACAGATGCGCGGCCAGCACATGGATGCCGAGTTCGGTCAGCGCGGGCGCGACGAGCGTGGCGAGCAGAATGTATGCGGGCGCCGTTGGCAGCCCCATGCCCATGATCAGCGAGGAAGCCATGGTCAACCCCAGCAGGATGAGCAGATTGCCGTCAGCCACCGCCACGAGCATGGAGGAAAATTTCAGCGGCAGCCCGGTCAGGGCCGCGGCGCCAACCACTATTCCGGCGGTGGCGCAGGCCGTGCTCACGGTAAGCATGCTCAGCGAGCCATTGATCATGGCCCGGAGGATTTTCCTGGGAGAAAGCCTGGTGGCTGGGGAAAACCAGCTGATGGCAACCAGGCAGACGATGGTCCAGAACGCCACATACATGGGCGATAATTCCAGAGACATCAGGGTGATGAGCATGATGACGGGCAGAAACAGGTGCCAGCCGCCCGTCGGCCTGCCCACGGCGGTATCTGTGGATTTCAGTTTGAGCCGGCGCGCCTCAAGATGCACAAAGAAATAGAGCGATACATAATAGAGGAGTGCCGGAATGACTGCCGCCAGGGCTATCCGCGAGTAGGAAAGCCCCGTCATGTCGGCCATGAGGAACGCGGCGGCGCCCATGATGGGGGGCGCCAGCTGGCCGCCCGACGAGGAAACGGCCTCAACGGCGCCCGCGAACGCACGCCGGTATCCGGTCTTGATCATCAGTGGGATGGTGAGCGTGCCGGTGGTGACCACATTGGCGACGGCGCTGCCGGAAATCGTTCCCATGAGGCCACTTGCGACCACCGCGGCCTTGGCGGGGCCGCCATATGTGCCGCGGGTGAGGGACATGGCCACGTCGATAAAAAAGCCCGTCCCTCCCGACTGCTCAAGAAACGCCCCGAACATGATGAAAAGGGCAATGACCGTGGAACAGACGATGAGCGGAGCCCCCATGATGCCGGATTCGGACATGAACATCTGCGAGCTTATGCGCGCAAGGCTGTACCCGCGATTTGCCAGCATACCGGGGAAATAGGGCCCGAAATAACAATACAGCAACGCAACGACGGCGATAATGGCCAGCGGAAGCCCCATGACCCGGCGGACGGCCTCCAGCAGCTGAACAATGACGACAAGCCCAAGAATGACCTCAAATTCATTGGGAATGGAGCCGCGGTCAATAATGTCCGCATAATTCAGCGTAAGATAGAATCCGGGAAAAACGGCCACAAGAAAAAGGAGCAGGTCAATGAGGCTCAGCCCGGAGTCTTCCGTGCCCTTTCGCGTGGGATATGTCAGAAAGATCAGCCCCATGACGCAGGACAAATGAATGCCGCACTGGATCATGGAAGTATACGAACCGACGCAGCCCGTATAGAGCTGGAACGCCGCCATGAACAACGCCACCGTCCAGACAAGATAGTTTCTTATCCGCGGCGGCACGGGATAGCATGCCCTGTGGACCGCACTCCGCAGTTTTGTCTGCCCCTCTGTTCCAGTCATGCCAGCTCCGGATGAAGAAGTCCTGACCGCCAGACACCGCGCGGGAAGCTGCCGCGCGGCTTCGGAAAGCGTTTATGTCTTCATACCGCATTTCTGGAGAATTGGTATTTAATAAAACTAATATGGCTTATAACGAAATCCCGTTCAGTCCCCCTGCCCCTGTTCCAGCAACAGGTCGGCGAACGCCTTTTTGTACCCGTCGTCGGAATTATCCCGGCGCGAAAGCAGCGTAATCGTTTCCGCAGGAAAAATATTTCCCAGGTCAATGAGCCCAAGCCCGGAAAAGTCGTAAATGCCTTCCGCATCATAAAAGAGCGCGAATGTCAGGCCAAAGCCAAGTTGCGTATAGCGCAAATTGAGAAAGATATTCGACGATTCATTGGCGATCGTATAGGTCATCCCGTTCTTTTGCATGGTGTGGTCCAGCAGATCACGACCGGCAAAACGGTTGTTCGCCAGCGACACATTGAGCGGGTAGGCGGCAAGATCCTCAAGCTCCGCCGTGCCCTTTTTCAGGAGCGGATGCTCCCTGGGGACGGCGAGCATGTAATGCCCCTGCACAAGCCGGGAGGGATCGAGACCGGGATATGAGGAATCTCCATGCACAATGGCAAAATCAACTTCCCCTTTCTTCAGCAGGTCCACCGATCCCTGGGGGCTGCGTTCCTGCAGCTTGATCACCACATTGGGGAACAGGGCGCGATACTGCATCACTTTTTTCTGGAGCAGCCACAAACCGACATGCGTGCTGGAAACCGTGAGCGACCCGATATTGTTCTTCTGCATCTCCCCGATGCGGCGCATCATGTTTTTCTGCTGTCTGAGCACCTGCTCCGCAAAACGATAAAACTCCTCTCCGGCAGGCGTAAGAACAAAACCTTTCTTGCCAATCCTGTTCAGGAGCCTGCATCCCATATCCGATTCAAGTCGCGCTATCTGCTGGCTCAAGGCGGACTGTGTACGGTATACAGCCTCTGCGGCACGGGTCATGCTGCCGAGCTCAACCAGCGAATAAAACGCCTGTATCTGCTGCCAGTCCATCCCAGTTTCCTTCTGTCCGGACACTTCCCGAAGCAGCCGTCACAGGACGGGGCAGTGTCCGCCCGGCAGGCGGACACCTTCCGTCCTCCAGCGCGCCCGCTGGCGCTGCCACTGCCTGCGCGGCTCCAGGGGGCCTCCGCCGGCTCCGCCCCCTATGCCTCGCCCGCGGCATCCGCGGCCAGGGCGGCGCCCAGCTCGCGGGCCCGGCGGCAGTCGAGGGGAAACTCCAGCTCCCGCTGCCGGGCCTTTTCCTCCGCGGAAAAGATCTCCATCTTGTATCTGGAATAGTCCTTGAACTGGAGGGTGTCGCACACATGGAGCAGGCGCGGGGCCGAGCCGAACAGACGGCCCACATAGGATTCCATGAGGGCCAGCCGCTGCGGATAGCCCCGCTCCTCCATGGCCGCGCGCGGGACGTTCATGGTGTAGACAAAGGCCGTGGGGATCTTTCTGGGCGCCAGGGAGCTGTGCGCCGTGTCATACACCAGGCAGGGGAAGAGCAGGCGCTCCAGAAAGGCGCGCAGCATGCCGGTCACGTCGCCGAAATAGATGGGCGAACCGATGACGAGCGCGTCCGCCTGGAGGATGCGGGGCAGGAGCGCGCCCAGCTCGTCGCGCACGGCGCACCGCCCATAGGACGGCCCGTCCAGGCGCTTGCATTCAAAGCAGCTCACACAGCCCTTGTAGTCCAGGCTGTAGAGGTCGATCCTTTCCGTGAGCGCGTCCTCCCGGCTTTCGGCGAAGCCGTCAAGCACGTTCTGAAGGATGGTGGCCGTGTTCCAGGTTTTGCGGGGGCTGCCGTTGATGGCGTAGATCTGCATGAGTTTCCTCCTCGAAGGCGTTTGCGATGGCCTTGTATACTTTTGCCATTTGCGTTGATGACGCTCCTGTGCTGTATGGGGAATGCCAAAACTCTCCCCCACCAGCAGTGAGGGCAGAGCCTTTGTGCTCAGTATCCGCGCAAAGCCGCCGCCTGTAAAGCTTCGGCGGCGCCTCCCGCGTCCGGCGCCTTCCGCCTTGCGCATTTGCGGCTTGACCGCAAGGACGGAGCAACGTAAAAAAGGCTGTTTGCCCACCTGCGCGGCACGGCGCCCTTGCCGCCCGCGCGTTCCTAGCCGCAGGGAGAGTTCATGCCCAAGCGAACGGACCTTCACAAGATCCTCGTCATCGGCGCGGGCCCGATCATCATCGGCCAGGGCTGCGAGTTCGACTACTCCGGCTCGCAGGCCGTCAAGGCCCTCAAGGAGGAGGGGTACGAGGTCGTCCTCGTCAACTCCAATCCGGCCACCATCATGACCGACCCGCAAATGGCCGACGCCACCTATGTGGAACCCATCGAGCACGACACGCTGGCCGCCGTCATCCGCAAGGAACGGCCCGACGCCCTCCTGCCCACACTTGGCGGGCAGACGGCATTGAACGCCGCTCTTGAGCTGTTCAAGAGCGGCGTTCTCGCGGAATACGGGGTGGAGATCATCGGCGCGCGCGCCGAGGTCATCGAAAAGGCCGAAAGCCGCGAGCTCTTCCGCGAGGCCATGGAAAACATCGGCCTCAAGATGCCGGCCAGCGGCATCGCCCACAACATGGAAGAAGTGCGCCGCCTCGGCAATATCCTGCCCTTCCCGCTCATCGTGCGCCCGGCCTTCACCCTGGGCGGCACGGGCGGCGGCGTGGCCTACAATCTGGAGGATCTGGAAGCGGTCGCCGCGCGCGGTCTGGCCGCCAGCCCCACCTCTGAGGTCATGATCGAGCAGAGCGTGCTCGGCTGGAAAGAGATCGAGATGGAAGTCATGCGCGACCAGAAGGACAACTGCGTCGTCATCTGCTCCATCGAGAATTTCGACCCCATGGGCGTGCACACGGGCGATTCCATCACCGTGGCCCCGGTGCAGACCCTCTCCGACGCGGAATACCAGAAGGTGCGCGACGCCTCCATCGCCATCATGCGCGAGATCGGCGTGGAGACCGGCGGCAGCAACGTCCAGTTCGGCATCAATCCGGTGGACGGGGACATGGTGGTCATTGAGATGAACCCCCGCGTCTCGCGTTCCTCGGCGCTGGCCTCCAAGGCCACGGGCTTTCCCATCGCCAAGATCGCGGCCAAGCTCGCCGTGGGCTACACCCTGGACGAGCTCGCCAACGACATCACCCGCGAGACCGTGGCCAGCTTTGAACCGGCCATCGACTATGTGGTGCTCAAGGTGCCGCGCTTCACCTTTGAAAAGTTTCCCGGCGCCAGGGACGAGCTCACCACCTCCATGAAGAGCGTGGGCGAGGCCATGAGCATCGGCCGCACCTTCAAGGAGGCGCTCCAGAAGGGCCTGCGCTCCATGGAGATCGGGGCGCCCGGCCTCGGCTGGGACTTCCGCGCCGAGCTGCCCCCGGTGGAGGAGATCCTGGAAAAGCTGCGCACGCCCAACTCGCGGCGCATCTTCGCCCTGCGCCAGGCCCTGCTGGCCGGCGTGAGCGAGGAGGAGATCTTCGCCGCCTCGGCCATCGACCCCTGGTTCATCCGCCAGCTCAGGGACATTGTGGACATGGAGGCCAAGATCCGCGATTTCGGCCTTGCCAACGACATGACGCCCGCCAATCCGCAGCTTGCCGAGGTGCTGCGCGAAGCCAAGGAATACGGCTTCTCCGACCGCCAGCTGGCGGAAATGTGGAAGCGCCCGGAAGGCGACATCCGGCGCCTGCGCAAGGAACTGGGCATCCTGCCCACCTATTACCTGGTGGATACCTGCGCGGCCGAATTCGAGGCCTATACCCCCTACTACTACTCAACCTACGAAACCGGCGACGAAATGACCGTCAGCGACCGGCGCAAGGTGCTCATCCTCGGCGGCGGCCCCAACCGCATCGGCCAGGGCATCGAGTTCGACTACTGCTGCTGCCACGCCTCCTTCGCCCTGCGCGACGCGGGCATCATGGCCATCATGGTCAACTCCAATCCCGAAACCGTCTCCACGGACTATGACACGTCCGACCGGCTCTATTTCGAGCCGCTCACCTTCGAGGACGTGATGAACATCGTGGAAAAGGAAAAGCCCGAGGGCGTCATCGTCCAGTTCGGCGGCCAGACGCCGCTCAATCTGGCCGTGCCGCTCATGCGCGCGGGCGTGCCCATCCTCGGCACGTCGCCGGACGCCATCGACCGCGCCGAAGACCGCGAACGCTTCCAGGCGCTCATCGAAAAGCTCGGCCTGCTCCAGCCGCCCAACGGCACGGCCATGGACCTGGACCAGGCCATGGAGGCGGCCACGCGCATCGGCTACCCCGTGGTGGTGCGGCCCAGCTATGTGCTCGGCGGCCGGGCCATGGCCGTGGTCTATGACGCCACGGAACTGGCCGACTACTTCCGCGAGCAGGTGCCGGAAAAGCCCGAACACCCCATCCTCATCGACAAGTTCGTGGAGCACGCCATTGAAGTGGACGTGGACGCCCTCTCGGACGGCAACGATGTCTATGTGGCGGGCATCATGGAGCATATCGAGGAAGCGGGCATCCACTCCGGGGATTCGGCCTGCGTGCTGCCCTCCTTCTCGCTCTCCTACGATCAGGTGGCCAACATCGCCGCCCAGGCCGAGGCGCTGGCGCGCGAGCTGAAGGTGATCGGCCTGATGAACATCCAGTTCGCCATCAGGGGCGACGACATCTACATCCTTGAGGTCAATCCCCGCGCCTCGCGCACGGCGCCCTTCGTCTCCAAGGCAACCGGCGTGCCGCTGCCCTATCTCGCCACCCAGGTCATGCTCGGCAAGACCCTGGACGAGCTCGACCCCTGGAGCCTCAGGCGCGGCGGCTTCACCTGCGTCAAGGAAGCGGTCATGCCCTTCCAGCGCTTCCCCGGCGTGGACATCGTCCTCGGCCCGGAGATGCACTCCACCGGCGAGGTCATGGGCATGGGCGCGGACTTTGCCGAGGCTTTTCTCAAGAGCCAGATCGCGGCCGGGCAGCGGCCGCCCCTTTCCGGCAAGGTCTTCCTCTCCGTCAATGACCGCGACAAGCCCTATGTGGCCGATGTGGCCGCCATGTTCGCGGAGCTCGGCTTCGAGCTCCTTGCCACGCGCGGCACGGCCCAGGTCCTGCGCGAACGCGGGCTCACGGTGGAAGAGGTGCGCAAGGTCTACGAGGGGCGCCCCAATATCGTGGATCTGCTCATCAACCATGAGGTGGCGCTGGTCATCAATACGGCATCGGGCAAGAACACGGCCAGGGATTCCAAGGCCATCCGGCGCGCGGCCCTGACCTGGAAGGTGCCCTACTGCACCACGGTGGCCGCCGCCAGGGCGACCGCCACGGCCCTTGCCGCCCGGCGCGACGAAACCCATGTGGAAACCCTTCAGGAATACTATGCGCGGGAAGCGCGGGGGCAGGAATGAAAGCAGTCCTAGTGCTGGAAGACGGCTTCGCGCTTGAAGGGAAGTCCTTCACCGGCGAATTTGAGACAGGCGGTGAAGTGATCTTCACCACGGGCATGACCGGCTATCAGGAGGTGCTCACCGACCCCTCCTATACCGGGCAGATGGTCTGCATGACCTACCCGCTCATGGGCAATTACGGCATCTGCGCGGCGGACATGGAATCCGCCGGCATCCACGCCGAGGCGTTCCTGGTCAAGGAATGCTGCAAACAGCCCTCCAACTGGCGCTCCACCATGTCCCTGCCGGACTTTCTCGCCGAGCATGGCACGCCGGGCATGGAAGGGCTGGACACCCGCGCGCTCACGCGGCATCTGCGCCTCCATGGCGCCATGCGGGGCGTCATCTCCACGCGCGCGCGGGATGTGGAGGAACTGCGCCACAAGGCGCAGGCCCTGCCGCCCATGCAGGGCCGCAATCTGGTGCCGGAGGTGGCCGCCAAAGCCCCGTATGCCTGGTATGACAACGCGCCGCATGCCGTCAGCCTCGGCGCGGACGGGGCCTATGCCTGGCGCGGCGCCGGGCTGCCGCTGGTGGTCTACGACTACGGCATCAAGTGGAACATCCTGCGCCACCTCGTGGCCGCGGGCTTCGAGCCGCTGGCCGTGCCGCCCGCCTTCAGCCCCCAGGCCGTCAGGGCCACGGGAGCGGGCGCGGTCTTTCTCTCCAACGGGCCGGGCGACCCGGCCACCCTTGGGGAAGAAATCGCCATTGTCAGGGAACTCTGCCGGGACATGCCCGTTACGGGCATCTGCCTCGGACATCAGCTCATCGGCCACGCCCTGGGGGCGCGCACCGAAAAGCTCAAGTTCGGGCACCACGGCTGCAATCACCCGGTCAAGGATCTCACCACGGGAAAGATCGAGATCTCCTCCCAGAACCACGGCTTCCATGTGGTGCTGGACGGCGTGGCCGGGGTGGAGGCCACCCACGTCAACCTCAACGACCAGACCCTTGAAGGGCTGCGCCACACGCGCCTGCCCATCATGAGCCTCCAGTACCACCCGGAGGCCGCCGCGGGGCCGCGTGACGGCAATCACCTCTTCCACCGCTTCCGGGAAATGATCGGCAGGGCCACGGGCAACTGACCCCGGAACGGGAAAAGCCCTTTACACCCTTTGCGCCCATGCGCTAGACTCAGCTTTTACGGCACGGTTTCACACCCACATTCCGCAACCCTGCGGCAACCCCACTCCGGGGTTGCCGTTTGCTTTGCGCGGCACAGAACCGCCGCGCGGCGTCAACCTTTCTTGCGAGGCACCATATGGATGTTTTCGATCAGGCGACGGAACTGGAACGCATGGACAGGGAATCCGCCCTGGTGCGGGCGCGCGCGTCCATGGACCGCGGCGGCCCGGAATGGATCAACGGCGTGGCCTGCTGCCGCGAGTGCGGCGAGCCCATCCCGCAGAAACGTCTGGACGCCCTGCCCGGCGTGGGACTCTGCCGGGCCTGCCAGGAAGAACGCGAGCAGGGCAGGCATTGAGACGCTCTGGCGCATGCGGGAGCGGACGCCCGCAAAAAATGCCCTAAAGAACAGCGGTCTCCTTCCGATAGGACAGAGAGAAGGAGTACTCCCATGCCTCGTTTTCCGCATATCCTGCCGTGCCATCTCTTCCTTGCGCTGTGCCTCGGTTTCGGGGCCGGAGAGGCCCTGGCCGCATCCGCCGCGCCGGGCACGGGCTACGATGCCGTGCCGACCGTCGCCGCGCCCTCCCGGCAAAACGTCGTTCCCCTGCCGCCGCAGCTGCCGGAATACCTGCCCGACGGGGCCGCGAATCTGGATGCGGCATGGATCCAGGACGGCGGCGCGCGCCTCTACTGGAACACGCTGCTCATCCCGCGCCAGCTGAAGATGGCGGGGGCCACCTGGGTCGACCCGGCGCTCACGCCCCAACTGCTGGCGCCTCCGGCGAAAACGGCCCCGCGCAAGCGGTGGAAGGCACGCCGCAAGGCCGCGCCCACACCGGTGGTGACGGTCAAGGCCCCGGAGGGCGCCGGTTCCACGGCGCTCATCTGTGTGCCCGCCGCTCCCGGCCTGCTCCCGCTGCCGTTCCCCACAACGGCGAAGGCCGCCACGCCCGTTGCGCCCGCAGCCCCGGCGGAACCCGCAAAGGCGGCCCCGACGCCCCCGGCGGCGCCCGCGACGCCCACCGCCCAGGCGCCCACCATGCCGGTTCCCGCGCCGCCGCTTCAGTGAACCCGGCCCTCAACCCGCGCTTGACGCGGGCCTTTTGGCCGTGTATGTAGCCCCATTCGGCACAATGCCAACGCGCGGTCCGACGCCGCCCTTCCCGTGCGCGGGAAGGCCCTGTCATGCCGGGAACAGCCGGCCTGCGCGCCTCTCACATACTTCATTCTTCAAGGGGAGCACGCCATGAAAAGGACATATCAGCCGAGCAAGATCCGCCGTGCCCGCACGCACGGTTTTCGCGCGCGCATGGCCACGCCCGGCGGCCGCGCCGTCATCCGCCGCCGCCGCGCCAAGGGCCGCAAGCGCCTGAGCGCCTGAGTTCAGCGCGCTGTTCCGGGAGAACTCCGTTGCGGTCGGCCGCACACCGCATTCCATTTCTGGGATACCCCAAGGAGGCGAGAGTCCGGCGCAGGGCGGAATTCACCGTCTGCTACGAACACGGCCGACGCTTGCACAGCGCGCATTTTCTGCTCTTTCTGCTGCCGCGCGCGGACGGACCTGGCCGGACGGGCATGGCGGTTTCCCGCAAGGTGGGAAACGCGGTGACGCGCAATCGCGTCAAGCGGCTCCTGCGGGAATTTTTCCGCCTCCATGCGGAGGCGTTGCCCCGCGCTGATGTGGTGGCCGTTGCCAAACGCCATGCGGGTCAGGCAAAGCTGGATCTGGCGACCGTGACCGGAGAACTTCTCCCGCTGCTGGGCGGACGCTCACCTCGCGCGGCACACGGGGCGCACGCCCGCGCCGAATAAGCGTCCAGACCGCGTTCTGGACGCGAAATGAGGGCAGCGAAGTGATTGAAAATGGATATTTTCAATCAAAAAATGCTCTAGAGGCCGTGGCCGGTATCGTCCGCAGGGTCTGCATCCTGCCGATCCGCCTTTATCAATGCTGCATTTCGCCACTCTTGCCGCC
>CAZNXQ010000008.1:0-33267 GCA_964576895.1 uncultured Desulfovibrio sp. | reverse complement strand
CTGGGAGGATAGCAGACCATTGCAAAAATTAAAAGCAAATTGACGACGCTATCTACCACGGGAAATTGTCGGGGTCGTTTTTGGGATTGATCCTCTGATCTTGATTTAAAGCGCTTATAGTCGCCATATCCTCGTTGCTCAGCTCGAAGTCGAACAACCGGATATTCTCCGCGATATGCGCCGGATTTTTGGAGCGGGGAATGACAATCAAACCGCGTTGGATTTCCCAACGGAGCGTGACCTGAGCTGGAGTTTTCCCGTATTTTTTGGCGATAGTTCGGATTGTTTCTTCGTTTGCCACCCTTCCCTGCGCCAGCGGCGACCATGCTTCGACGGCAAGCCCATAGCCACGGGTGGCGGCCACATTGGTTTCCTGCGAATGGTAAGGATGGATTTCGATTTGGTTGAGTACCGGCCTGACCTTGGCATATTTCAGCACGTCTTCAATATGATGCGGATTGAAGTTGCTCAGGCCGATGCTCTTTATCAAACCTTTCCGGACATATTCTTCCAGTGTTTCCCATGTTTCCTGGATATGCGGGTTGACGGGCCAATGCAACAGAAATAAATCGAGGTATTCCCCCCCCAAGCGCCTCGATGCTTGCGTCAATGGCATCCTTTTGTGGAGGCTTGCGCATGTTGGGCGGAGAAATTTTTGTGGTAATGAACAGCTCCTTCCGTGCAATGCCGCTTTCCTTGATGCCCTGCCAGACTGCCTTCTCGTTACCGTAGGCTTGCGCTGTATCAAAAAGTCGATACCCGCAGGCCACGGCTTCCCGCACGCTGGGTGTGGTGTTTTCCGCCAGCGTCCACGTCCCGAAGCCGAATTGGGGCATGGAAAGGCCGTTATTCAGAGTGATGTTCGGAATGCCGCCCGTCGCCGGGGCCGCATGGGCCGAGCCGATGCTTGACAGCCCGAAGCCCGGATTGATTTTGCCGAGCATGACCGCGCCCAATACAGCTGCGGATGCTTTCATAAATGCTCGCCTGCGCATGGAAGACTCCTTTTTGTCTATCGGCTTGCAGAGGTATGGAACCATTTGACGCGTTCGGGATCGCGGTGATCGCCAAAGATGGATTTGCCCGTATCCAAAGCGCGGATTTGTTCCATATCTTCAGGTGAGAGGGTGAAATCAAAAATATCCAGGTTTTCCAACATGCGTTCCCGGCGGGCCGTTTTGACAAGCGTGACGATATCGCGCTGAATCAGCCAGCGTAGGATGACCTGGGCAGGCGTTTTGCCATATTTCTTCCCGATTCCGTTCACGACCTGTTCATTCAGCAGCTCTGGACGTTTCATCTGCCCTAAAGGCCCCCAGGCTTCGAGTTGGATATTGTATTTCTGATTGACATCCTGAGATTTCCACTGCTGATGATAGGGGTTGATCTCGACTTGGTTGACGGCGGGCTTCACTTCATTGGTCATAACGAAATCAACGAGCCTGTCATCATAGAAATTGCTCACCCCTATAGCGCGGATTTTTCCGTCGTGGTAGAGCTCTTCCAGTGCCCTCCATGCGCCGTACACGTCACCGAACGGCTGATGAATAAGATAGAGGTCAAGATACGAAAGCTGGAGGCGGTCAAGAGTCAGTTGAAAAGCCTTTTTCGCCTGTTCATACCCGGCGTCCTTGAGCCACAGTTTGGAGGTGATGAACAGTTCCTTGCGGTCGATACCGCTGTTTTTTATGCCTCGGCCCACATGCTCTTCATTGGCATAATTCTTGGCCGTATCAATAAGTCTCCAGCCAATATTGATGGCTTCGGAAACACAGTCGGCGCATGTGGCTGAGGGTAGATTCAACGTGCCGTAGCCCAGCATGGGCATTCTGACGCCATTATTCAGCGTAACGTATTCTACCTGGGCGACTCCCCGCAATGCTGCAATCGCTTCCTTCCATATGGCAATGTGGTTCAATAATACCCCACTCGCAGCAAAGAGGGTTGTTTTCATAAAATTGCGTCTGTTCATACATTGTTCCCTGTCGCGGAGGCGTTATTTGATTGTATATCCTCCGTCCGCGGCAATGACCTGTCCGATGACGAATCCGGCACCGGGGCTGCACAGCCAGAGTACTGTAGAAGCGATTTCTCCGGCCCGCCCCATTCTTCCCAGAGGGATGGCATCGATGATGGCCTTCATGTGTTCGGGCCTGTCCGCGATAGCATTGGAAACCATTGGCGTATCTGACGTGCCGGGGCAGATGCAGTTGATGCGTATGCCCCGTGCAGCGTATTCCAGGGCCGCGCTCTTGGTGAGGCCGACGACACCGTGCTTCGATGCTGTATAGGCTCCGAGATTGGCGGTTCCCACCAATCCGCTCTGGGAAGAACAATTGACGATGGCACCGCCGCCTTTCTGGGTTCGCATCTGCCGCAGTTCATGCTTCATGCAGTTCCAGATGCCGCGAAGGTTGACGGCCACGGCCCGGTCAAAGTCCACTCCCAGCGCATCCGCCGTCTCCACGACGGGAACATGGATTCCCGCATTGTTGTAAGCGAAGTCCAGGCTTCCAAACGTGCCCACGACCGTTGCCACCATATCCGCGACTTGAGACTCGCTTGATACGTCACAGCCGATACCGATGGCGCGATGTCTTTCTTGAGTCAGCTCCTCGGCGGCATCCTGTGCCGCGCCCTCATCAATATCCACCAAGGCGACCGCAGCGCCCGATGCGGCGAAAAGGCGCGCCGCAGCCAGCCCGATGCCTGATGCCGCGCCGGTAATCAGTGCTGTTTTTCCTTCAAACGCATACTTGGTGCTTCCGTCCATAGCGCATTGTCCCGTAGTGCGGATTGAATAATCGGTTTGCTGCCTGTCGCCGGAGTATCTGTCACCAAGTCATGGCAAATGCGGCAAGGGAGGCATCCTGAGGATTGCCGATAAGCGGCTTGTTGGCGTCAATACCTTCAAGTTTCACCATTTCCGCTTCTGTTAACACAAAGTCGAAGATGGCCTTGTTTTCAGCCATTCTTTCCGCATGGGTGGATTTGGGAATGACGGCCATATCGCGTTGCACCAGATACCGGAGCGCCACCTGATGCGCTGATTTGCCATGCGCTCTCGCGATCTCTTTGACAACGGGCAGTGAAAACATCTCATCGGCCCTGCCCTGCCCAAAGGGTGCATAGGCTTGATGAGCCACACCGTATTGTTGCATCAACGCATGGAGCTCATGCTGTTGAGCGAGCAAATGCGTTTCAATCTGGTTGACAGCGGGAACGACTTCATTGAAGGAAATCAGGTCTATAATCTGGCTTGGCGCATAGTTGGAAACACCGATGGCGCGAATGACGCCCGCTTTGTACATGTTTTCCAGCATACGCCAGGCAGCGTAGGTATTGCCGAAGGGCCAGTGAAGCAACACGAGGTCAAGATAGTCCACGCCGAGTTTGCGCATGGATTCCTGCAAGGACGTTCTTACGTCATCCGCTTCATAGGATTTGAACCAGACCTTGGTCGTGATGAAGAGTTCTTCACGCGGTACGCCGCATTTTTTGATGCCCACGCCCACGGCCTCTTCGTTTCCGTATGCCTGCGCGGTATCGAACAGGCGATAGCCCATTCCCGCCGCGTCAATGACGCATCTTTCGCATATAGCCGGGTCGGAAATTTGATATGTACCGAAACCGAGGATAGGCATCTGCACGCCGTTATTGAGTGTCATAGCTTCCATCGCGCCCTCTTTTTTTGAGTTTTTATACCCTCCTGAACCGGTGCAGAGAAAAGAAGTATTCCTCTTTGTTTTTGGCATAATTCTCTATCGAGAGTGTCGCCGAGGTAACAAGGCCATCTTCCTCCCCCAAGAGGACGCAATGCCGCGGCAATCCTTTGGCCTTTTGGGGTTATTTGAATTTATTACAATATATCAATATGTTATTAAAAACATGAATAGACAAATTGAGCCATCATGCGGCCATGCTCCTGCTGCCGCATATCTTTTTGAAAGACTCTGACAGAAGCGATAGGGAGGATTGAACTGGAGGCCCGGTGTGGAAACGGATGAGGATATTGACAAGAGGGATTATCTCATTCGATCCGAGAAGAAAGGAGAATCGGGTTAATACCCGATAACGTCCCAGAAAATTTTTTGAAATTTTTTGATTTTTGAGGTATTTATGTGGGTATGATAGAAAAATTATCTGCAAAAAAGTAGTATAATCAGGTCGTAAGGCAGGAAATTATTATCCTGCCGGGCGCACCATATTTGGGTACAATCAGGAATGCCAACGTCCAAAAGACCTTGGCATTCTTTGTTTTTTGATTCCAATATGGTTTCTGGAAGTCCGGGAAAGTACGTTTGCATCCAAATATTTTGTGAGTATGAATATATATATAGAAATGTTGTATGGTATATACAATACAAACAAAAATAGAATAATCCATGTAATTCAAATCATTACACATAACGTTTATTCAGAATAATTTTTTAAATATTGACTCGATATTTAATCTAAGTAATATTCTGTTTATAATATCAACGTTTTCATAAGTACTATGGAGAATGTGTGAACGATGTATCGCAGCGAGAGGTTCAAAAGTCGGCTCTATGCCGCCGTTGTAGTCCAGCCTGTCAGGGTATGTGCGGATTTGTGAGGCTGTAAAGGGCTTTATGGCACGACGATCCTTTCCATGCGTAAACAAAATTTATGGAAACAGATTATCTCAAGATTGTCTGACAAATACGGGACAGTTTTCAAAAATTTAATGGATACACGTTAAACTGTATCCATTAAACTTGCCTCAACTGCCCCTGGCGCTGTGGACACCTTTATGGCATCTCCACATCGCATACATCCTATCCAGAAGGAGGTCACTATCCATGAGAAGAAAGGATCGGGAAATTAAAAGTTTTGATGACATTTTTTCGATCATAAAAAAATGCAATGTGGTTCATGTGGGTATGGTTGACGATGGAAAACCATATGTTGTCGCCCTTAACTTTGGATTTGACCGCCAGGGAGACAATTTGGTCCTCTATATGCACAGCGCGCAGGAGGGAAGAAAAATTGATATTCTGCACAAAAATCCCGATGTGTATTTTCAGATGGACTGTTCACATGAATTTATTCGGGCTATGTCAGATAACCCGTGTGATTACGGCTGGAAATATGGCTGTGTGATGGGAAGCGGAAAAGTGGAATTTATCACGGACGACGCAGAGAAGAAGCACGCGCTCAATCGAATCATTCAGCACCTTGATAAGACTGATAAAGAATTTGAATTTCCTGCGAAAAATCTCTTGCGTACCTGTGTCTATCGCATCATGGTGGATGATTTTAGCTGCAAGCTCCATGAGTAGCCTGGCGAAAGCAGTACTGATTTTCGCGAAGCTCTGTTATATACTGTGGTTGATGGATATTCCAGGTGACGTCTGGAGCGGAGCGACAGACGGAGCTGGTGCCGGAAGAATACTAGAACTCATTTCATAATTCAGCCCCTGGGCTGAATTATGGAGACCATTCGCCAAAAAATGTGATTTTGGGCTCATTCACGGCGCTTTTTGCGCCGCGCCAGACTCTCGTCTGGCGGTAGAAGTCATTTCATACAAATTATGAAATGACTTCTAAAAAATACGATACTTCAGGGCTGGCCGCGTCAGAGAAAAATTTTCCTGGTCGAGTACATGAGTACACTCCCGTGAAAATTTTTCTCTGACGAGGCCAGCTCCGAAGGAGTTGTTTTTGACGGAGAATTTCGGCAGTACCCACACGGCACAGGCGCGTCATCAACCCAAAAGGATACTACAGCCTTTCGCTAACAATCTGTCTGGCGTTTGTTATCCAAACCATGCCTGTTTCAATTTCCGTATCGCAGGCGGAATATCCGCCATTTTGATTTTTCCATAGCCCAGTACAAGAGCGTTGTTCCTGTAAACGCTCTTGTTGCACCAAAACGGAGAGGCGGGACAGACCTGTATGCCGCAAGCATATGCCCTTTCCAACAAAAAACTTTCGTTCTGGCCAGTGATAAATTCCAGCATGAGATGAAGGCCGGCATTTTGCCCATACACACGAACACGGTCACTCATTTCCTGCATGATCGCAGAAACAAGGATGTCATGTTTCTTTTTGTGCGCCAGACATATCCGTCGCAAGTGCTTTTCCCACTGGCCTTCCCGCATAAATTTTGCCAAGACTTTTTGCTCCAGTAGTGGCACAGTACAGAAATAACCCTTGAATTTTCTCTGATATGTTGGAAGCAGATATTTCGGAAGGACAAGATAAGCCATTCGCAAGCCAGACGATAATACTTTTGAAAATGTCCCAATATATATAACCCTCTCATTCATATCTATGGATTGTAACGATGGAATAGGCTGCCCTTTGTATCGAAACTCACTGTCATAGTCATCCTCAATAATAACCATATTCCGTTCATTAGCCAGATTCAGCAGTTCCATACGGCTCTGAATTGGCATAATGGCCCCGGTGGGAAACTGGTGGGAAGGCGCAACATATACTATCTGGGCGAAAGTATCTGCCAGACTATGAGTGTCGATTCCCTTTTCTCCAACGGGTATGGGAACTATCTGCAAGTCATTGTTCTGAAAAACAGCTCGTGATCCATCATAACCTGGTTCCTCCATGGCGACCGAATGAATATTTGAGAAAAGCCTTATGATAATTTCCAGGGCCGCTTGTGTTCCGCTGCATAAAATGATTTGCTCTGTTTCACAATGGACGCCGCGACTACGGTAAAGATAGCTCTTGAGTTCATGGCGAAGTTGTTCATCGCCTTTGACATCCGAAAGGCTATGAATCAAGTGAGCCTTGGAGTCATTCAATACGTTTGTCACATAAGTCCGCCATATTTTATTGGGAAAACTTTCATAGCCCAGTTCACCGTATTGAAAACTATATTGTATTGATGGCAACGTATTGACGGGTGTAGCTGAATAAGTATCTTGTTCCAGTTTTGGTGCATCCTGATATAAATCAAACTCTATTCTGTTTACTGTATATCCTGATCCAGGGATTGCAGTTATATATCCTTCCAGAACCAGTTGGTCATAGGCGCTTTCCACAGAATTTCTGCCAACCCGGAGTTCTTCCGCCAGCCTCCTGGTCGGCGTAATGCGAAAATTCTCCGGCAGATTGCCTGATAGAATATCGGCTTTGATTTGTTCGTATATCTGTTGATAAATCGGTACACCGCCATTGCGTTCAATTTTAAGCATCAGCCAGTCCACCATTTTAACAGGCTAAAAATCGACGTTGGATTGCCCCGCAAGTAAATAGCAAAACAATTTTATGCGGTTGGAAGAGTCAGGTAATATCCTCGGATATTATCATAAATTTTAATACTATCCTCACTCCCCCAAGGCGATTTTATATGCACAATCCGGAGAGTTCCGCAAGCTCCCCATAGGGTTGCAGCTGTACACCACACTACGACAGCCTCGCATTTCATGCGCGTGCGGCGCCTGATTGCCACGCATTTGCCCAGGTATCGTTTGTCTGGAGAAGTTGTAGCCGATGAAAACTATTTTGGCGGTGTGCGGTAAGGAAAACAGGGGCGAGGAGCTGCCGGGAAAAGAGCGCCATCCGGTTTGCTGAAGCGCAATGGCACGGTTTACACGGCCATAATTCCCAACGCATGCACCGCAACGCTGATGCCGATTATCGAAGAGCGAGTTGAGCCGGACAGTAACGTGCACCCAGATACTGTCAGGCCTATACTGCCCTGGACATCAGTGGGTTCCATTACCACCGAATCAATCATTCACGGCAGTTTACGGAACAAGCTTATCATATCAACGGGATAGAAAATTTTTGGAATCAAGCCAAAAGGCATTTGCGGCGTTTCAACGGCATTACGCCCTTTATCCTGCCGGGCGCATCAGAAAACGTCAGCAGGTTGCACCACGCCTTTGGTGTAACCTGCCTTTTGTTTTTGCGACCAAATTGCGACTACCACCAAACAGGGGCCCTTTTATGAAGGCTTTGTTTACCTGCATTGCGAACAGGTTGATATGAAGTGATGCCACTGGGGGCTGTCGCGCAAAATAAAAATTTTCCACGCTACTTCGAGTATCCCTCCTGCAAAATCTTTGAAGCGGGAGACCTCCACCACGGCCTCGCCTGGTTCGCCGGGGTATTGTCCGTCACCAGCGCCCCTGCAAGCCACAGAAGGCGACGCCCAGGGGGCGCCGCCCGGTTTCGTGCACAGTGGCGAATGCCATTATTTCAAAGCGGTTTTGAAGAATGCCTCAATCCTGTCAAAGGGGATCACATCCAGGCGATCATACAGATCCGTATGGTTGGCACCGGGAATGATCAGCAGTTCCTTGTTCCTGCCGCGCAGTTGGTTAAAAGCGTCCTCGCTGAAATACCGGGAATGGGCCTTTTCCCCATGAATCATGAGCACGGGGCTACGGATCTCACCGGCATATGCCAGTAGCGGCATGGTCATGAACGAGAGCGGCATGGTGGCATTCCAGGCGCCATTGGAATTGATGGAACGTGGATGGAAGCCCCGTTTCGTCTTGTAGTAGGCATGATAGTCCCTGACGAACTGCGGTTCGTTGCCCGTCAGCTTTTCCGGCAGTCCGTCCGCCGAGGGGGCGCTGTTGCCGTTCCGAAAGTCCACGCTGCGCTGGGCGTTGAGCTCCTGACGGCGCTTGTAGCGGGCGTCCGCATCCATGGCGTCAAAGTAGCCGTTGGCATTGACGCGGCTCATGTCATACATGGTTGAGGTGACCGTAGCCTTGATGCGCGTATCCATTGCCGCGGCATTGAGTCCCATGCCGCCAAAACCGCAGATCCCGATAACGCCGATGGCCTTGGGGTCCGCCTCAGGGAGCGTTGTCAGAAAGTCCACCGCTGCGCTCACATCCTCGGTATTGATGTCCGGCGAAGCCACGTTGCGCGGCGCGCCGCCGCTCTCGCCCGTGAAGGAGGGATCGAAGGCCAGCGCCAGAAACCCCCGTTCGGCCATGGTCTGGGCATACAGGCCCGACGCCTGTTCCTTGACCGCGCCAAACGGCCCGCACACGGCGATGGCCGCCAGATCTTTTCCTTCCTGTGCAGGGATGTAAAGATCTCCGACAAGTTCAATACCATAGCGATTTTTAAAGCGGACCTTTCTGTGCGCCACCCTGTCGCTTTTCGGAAAAATCTTGTCCCAGTTTTCGTGCATCTGCATGCCGGCTCCTCCGTTGGGGGCAACTTCTGTCGCTTCCGCCGTTCCCGTCTGCCGCCCCAGGATGCAGGCGGCCGCGAGCGCCATCATGACAGCCATGGCAGTTACCATTCTTCGCATAGTGCCTCGCTGTTCGTTGAGTGAATGTCTCCTGTGGAGAATCGAATACTGACAGCGGACATTTTAAGCAAATACTTATACCACATAAGATGAAATAGGAAAAAACAATATCACAAAGACCTTGGGAACATGCCGCTCTCTGGTGTATATGGGGGCGGCACCGCTCAAGGGATACGGCGGAGAGCCGCCGCCAGATATGGAAAAGCGGAGAGCTCCCATGCGTGACGAAACAGCACGCGCTCCGAGCGCCATTGAGATTCGGGGGGCGCGCGTCCACAATCTGAAAAACATCAGCGTGGATGTGCCCCTGAACAGGATCGTCGGCATCGCGGGCGTTTCGGGTTCGGGAAAATCCTCGCTCGCGCTTGGCGTCCTGTATGCGGAAGGTTCCCGGCGCTATCTGGAATCGCTCTCCACCTACACCCGACGCCGCATGACCCAGGCGCCGCGCGCCCAGGTGGACGAGGTGCTCCATGTGCCCGCGGCGCTGGCACTGCATCAGCGGCCGGCAATTCCCGGCCTTCGCAGCACCTTCGGCACAGGCACCGAACTCCTCAACAGTCTGCGCCTCATGTTTTCCCGCCTGGCAAGCCATCGCTGCCCCAACGGGCACACTCTTGCGCCGACACCGGATGTGGCGGCCGAGCGCCAGCTCATTTGCCCCCGCTGCGGCGTCCGGTTTTTTGCGCCCTCAGCGGAGGAGCTTGCCTTCAACAGCCTGGGGGCCTGCCCGACATGCGGGGGCACCGGCACGGTGCGCAGCGTTGACCGGGCAAGCCTTGTGCCTGATGAATCGCTCTCCATTGATGAGGGTGCCGTGGCGCCGTGGAAGTGCCTCATGTGGTCCCTGATGACCGATGTGTGCCGGGCCATGGGGGTACGCACGCATGTGCCCTTCCGCGAGCTGACGCCGCAGGAACGCGACATTGTGTTCAACGGGCCCGCTGTCAGGAAACATATCCTCTACAAGGCGAAAACCACCAATCAGGCCGGAGAGCTGGACTTCACCTATTACAATGCCGTGTATACGGTGGAAAACGCGCTTGCCAAGGTCAAGGATGAAAAAGGCATGAAGCGCGTGGAGCGCTTTCTCCGGCAGGAGATATGCCCGGAGTGCGGCGGCTCACGCCTGTCGGCAGCCGCGCGCGCCCCGATTCTGCATGGCATGGGGCTGGATGCGGCCTGTCGCCTGCCCCTCGCTGCACTCGTTCCCTGGGTGGCCGAAGTGGCGGACAGCCTGCCCGCCTCCATGCGCCGCATGGCGAGCGACATTGCGGACGCCTTTCAGGGCGCCGCGCGCCGCCTGCTGGAGCTTGGCCTGGGCTATCTGGCGCTTGAACGCAGCACGGCCAGCCTTTCCACCGGCGAACGCCAACGCATGCAGCTCGCCCGCGCGGTACGCAACCGCACCACAGGCGTGCTCTATGTGCTTGACGAGCCTTCCATCGGGCTGCACCCCGCCAATCTGCAGGGCGTGGCCGGCGTCATGCGCGATCTGGTGGCTGACGGCAATTCGGTGGTCCTTGTGGATCACGATGTCCAGTTGCTCGCGCTGGCGGACCGGATCATTGAGCTTGGTCCGGGCGCCGGCGCCGCCGGTGGCAGGATCATCGCCCAGGGCAGCGTGCCGCAGCTCGTCCGTGACCCCGCCTCGCGCATGGGGCCTTTCCTTGCCGGCGCGCCGGTGGCACCAGTACCCGCAAGGGAACCCGCATCGACGTTCGCAAACGGCGCCATCCATCTTTCCACCGGTGCCATCCATACCGTGCATCCGCTGGAGGTGGACATCCCCAGGGGCAGGCTCACCGTGGTGACGGGAGTTTCCGGTTCCGGCAAGACAACGCTGGTGCTGGAAAGCCTTGTCCCCGCCCTGGAGGCCGCGTGCGCGGGAAAAGCGCTGCCGGGGCATGTGCATGCCGTGGACGCGGCGGGCATCACGCGCGTTCGCCTCATTGACGCCACTCCCATCGGCGTCAATGTGCGTTCGACCATCGCCACCTATGCCGATGTGCATGACGCCTTGCGAAAGATTTTCGCCCGCACGCCCGCCGCTCGCCAACACGGGTGGAAAGCCGGAGATTTTTCCTACAATACCGGGAGGCTGCGCTGTCCTACCTGTGACGGCACGGGCGTCATCAGCCTTGACGTCCAGTTCCTGCCTGATGTGGATATCCCCTGTCCCCACTGCCGCGGCTCCCGGTATGCCCGCGAGGCGGACCTTGCGCGGCATGCCCTTCCGTCGGGGGCCAGCGTTTCGCTGCCCGAACTCATGGCCATGGATGTGGAGACCGCCATTGAGACCTGCGCGGAATGGAAGCCTGTACGCGACCGCCTGGACACGCTCAGGCGCCTTGGCATCGGTTACCTCACCCTTGGCGAAGGCACGCCGGAACTTTCCGGCGGGGAGGCGCAGCGCCTCAAGCTGGCAAGCGAGATGGGACGGGCCCAGGGGGAGACGATCTTCATTTTCGACGAGCCCACCATCGGCCTGCATCCGCTGGATGTTCGGGGCCTGCTTGATGTTTTTCGGGCGCTTCTGGCGCAGGGGGCGACGGTCGTCGTCATCGAGCATGACCTCGATATCATGCTCAACGCTGACTACATCATTGATATGGGGCCGGGCGGCGGCACGGCCGGCGGCAGCATCGTGGCCGCCGGAACGCCGGAAGCCGTTGCCGCCGCGCCGCAAAGCGTGACAGGGAAATTTCTTAAAGAAAAACTTGAACAAATAACGGCCGCAGCCATGAAGAGGCCCCGGTCTTCGGGCAGACGTTCTGAACCATGACCGCATGCGGCAACGCATGAGGGGCGGCGCGGCGGCTCCCGCCGTTCCGGGCGGCTAGGGCGTCAGCGCATGCCGCTGCAGGGCTTTGGGGACCCACCATTTTTCAAAATTGTACATGATGCCCGCAAGGGCCGGCGCAATGCCCATGAAGCGCCGCTGCACCACGGGCAGCGCATAAGGCACGAAGAGAAAGCAATACGGCTGCTCGTCCGCAAGGATCTCCTGCACGCGGGCATACAGGGCGGCGCGTTTTTCCCTCTCCGGAGTGGCGCGCGCCGCTTCCAGCAGGAAATCCACCTCCGGGTTTTTGTAGTGGATGAAATTCAGGCCGCCGTCATGGGCCTGCGATGAGTGCCAGATCTGGAAAATGTCCGGATCCTGCGGGATGGTCCAGCCAAGGATGACGGCGTCAAAACGGCCCTTGTTGACAAATTCCCGGATAAAGGCCGCCCATTCAACCGTGCGGATGCGCGCGTCCACGCCGATGGCGCGGAGCTGGCTCTGAATGAGTGTGGCCGTGAGGATGCGCTGCTCATTGCCCTGATTGGTAAGGATACTGAAGGCAAAGGGCCTGCCATCGCGCCGGAGCATGCCGTCCGCATCGGGCTTGAAACCCGCTTCGGCCAGAAGGCGCCGCGCTTCCGCCACATCCTGCGCGACAGGCTTGAGCGTGGGGTGGATAGCCCAGGAACCGGGCTTGTACGGCCCGAAGGCAGCCAGTCCCTGGCCGAGCAGGACCCCCTTGACGAGGTCATCCCGATTGATGGCCAGGGAAAGGGCACGGCGTACCCGGACATCCCTGAAAAACGGATGCTCAAGATTGAAGCCGAGAAAAACATAAACAGAAGCAAGATAGCGGTATTTATGGAATTCCTGTTCCCATACCGGCCCGGAGGTCTGGCGCAGGTACTGGAGCGGGCTCAGATTCATGACATCAAGGCGCCCGGCGCGCGTTTCCATGAACATGGTGGCATCGTCCGGGATGATGCGATAGATGGCTTCGTCAATGTGCGGCCGTCCGCCAAAATAGGTGGGCGAGGCCGCGAGCGTGATGCGGCTGCCGGCGTCCCAGGATTTCAGGCGGTAGGGACCGGCCCCCACCGGCTTGCGCGAGAACGGCGTCCGGCGGATATTCTGCCCTTCAAGGATGTGCTTCGGAAGGATGGGGCTCATCCACGAGGCCACGGTCCGCGCGAAAAATTCCTCATACACGGCTTCAAAGGTGTAACGGTCCAGAACGCGCAGCTCCCTGATGCGTGAAAAATCCTCGGCATAGGGACTGGCCGTGGCCGGGTCCGTCACCACGCGCACGGTGAAGGCCACATCCTCGGCGGTGAGTTCCGTGCCGTCTTCCCACAGGATGCCCTTGCGCAGGGTAAAGCGCATGCGCTTGCCGCCGTCCTCCATGCTCCAGCTCTCGGCAGCCCAGGGTTCGGGCTCAAGGTCCTTGTTGTAGCGCAAGGGCGCCACAAAGAGCAGATCCGCCACTTCATGCGAGGCGGAATCCGTGGAGAGATAGGAAATGAGGTTCGAGGCCTCGCCGATGCTTCCGAAAAAAATCCGGCCGCCATCCACGGGCACCTCGTCCTTGTCCTGGGCTTCGGGGGCTCCGACCTCCACGGGGAGTTCCGCCACGGGTCCAGCCGCACCGCAAAAACCGGCGCGGAACAGGCATTCCGCCCCGATTGCCAGAAACACACAAAGAAAAAGAGAAATTTTTTTCATATTTCGCAAGGAGATAGTTGCATGTGCCGCGGAACGTGTGCTAAGGATTCCCAATCCGTGAACATCAGACGTCTGCGCATTCCTCATGGAACGGAACGGACCCCCGTTCCGCATGGGGAACCGCCGCGTCCGCGAGGGGAAGATGAGCCGTTCAGAACAAAATGTCGTCAGGGAAATGTGCCAGACCTTCCTGCATGACAGCGTGCCGGAATATATCCGTGACGCGGCATACTATATCCTCTCCGAAGGCGGGGTGCAAAAAATTAATATCCAGGAAGGTGAAACCTGGGACGTGCAGGGCGTTATCCAGGGAGAGGATCTGCAGGTCTATACTCCTTCCCTGAGCTTCACCATTACCGACAGGAGCGCGCGCCAGCAGTGCAACTGCTCGGACGCCTTTTCCGGCGTCTGCCGCCATGTGGCGGCCCTGGGGCTGCGCCTGGTGGAAGAACTGTGCAAGGAGCAGGGCGAGGCGGAGGATCTGCCGGCGCCCCTGGCCGACTGGAAGCAGAGCTTCCGCAATTTTTTCTCCACCGAGATGGAGCCTGAGCCCGGCAGGCATTATCTCATCTTTCGTTTCGAGCCTGAGCCGGGGCGGCTCCTGGTGTCCTTTTTCCGGGGGCGCCAGAACAAGTCCGGGCTCTCCAGCGTCCACTCCGAAGTGACGCTCCAGCAAATCATCCAGAACCCGGACTGGAGCGAATTTTCGCCGCAGCTTCCGCATGTGGCCCGGCAGATCGGCCAGCATCTCGACTACTACGGGCATCGGGTGGAGATCCCGGACGGCCTGACCTCCTGGTTTTTCTGGGCCGTGCGCAAGGAATATTACCTGCTCTGGAAGGATACGGACAAACCCTGCCGCATCGAGAGCACGCCATTCGCACTCAAACTCAAACCCCGGCTGGATGATGCGGGCTTCCATTTTGAGGTCCTGCTCAAACGCGAGGGCCGCGCCCCCCTCCCCATCCGGCCGGGCAAGGAAGAGAGCGGCAGCGGCGAGGACTGCCCCATCACCTTCCACGGGCAGATGCCGCTGTGGGTCTGCTACCAGCACAATTTTTATCCCGTGCAGACAGGTCTCTATCCGTCCCTTGTGCACAATCTCATCCATGACCGGCCCGTGGTGCCGCATGAAGAGATCTCGGAATTTCTTGACCGCGTGTGGACGCGGCTCCCCGCCTCGGAGCTGTATGAGCCACAGGAATTCCTCAAGCTCATGGAACCGGTTTTCCAGCCGGCCACCTATAATCCCAAGCTTTTTCTCGACGAGGAGGGCAGCCTCCTCACCCTGGAGATCGACAATATTTACGAAACGCGCCACGGAGAATTTACCCTCCCTGGTCCCAACCCCGACTTTCAGACAGGCAGCTATACCTATGGCGGCCAGACCTATCTGGTGCGCCGCCATCAGGATGAAGAGTCCCAGCTGATGAACGAGCTGGCGGGCATGGATTTTCAGGCGCGTTCCAACAAGCTCTGGTTCCTGGAGCCGGAAGAGGCCATTGCCTTCCTCCTCGACTGCTATCCCAAGCTGGTGGAAAACTATCGGGTCTACGGGGAGCGGGCGCTCTCGCGCTACAAGATGCGTACGGCCAAATCCACCATCAGCGCGCAGGTTACGAGCAACGAAAAGGAAAAATGGTTCTCGCTGGATATTACCGTGGACTACGAGGGCCAGTCCCTGCCGCTGGAAAAAATCTGGAAGGCCTGGGCGCGCGGCAAGCGCTATGTCCAGCTCAAGGACGGCTCCTATACGAGCCTGCCCGAAGCATGGCTGGAGAAGCTTTCCCACAAGCTCACGGCTTTGGGTCTTGACCCCAACAAGCCGCCACAGCAGAAGTTCAAGCAGTTCGAGGCGCCGGTACTGGACAGCCTGCTGGAGGATCTGCCCGGCGCCACCACGGATTCGTTCTGGAACAAGCTGCGTGAAAAGATCCGTTCCTTCCGCGAGGTGCGGCCCATTGCCCCCCCCAAGGGTCTCAATGCCTCCCTGCGCGGGTATCAGATCCAAGGGCTTTCCTATCTCAACTTTCTGTCCGAATATGGCTTCGGCGGAATCCTCGCCGACGAGATGGGCCTGGGAAAGACCGTCCAGACCCTGGCTTTCATCCAGTACATGGTGGAAAGCCATCCTAAGGGCCCCAATCTCATCGTGGTGCCCACCTCGGTGCTGCCCAACTGGGAGCGCGAGGCGGAAAAATTCGTGCCCAGACTGCGGCGGCTCATCATCTATGGCACGCGCCGCGAAGGCATGTTCAAGCATATCGAGGATTCTGACCTCATCATCACCACCTATGCCCTGCTCCGGCGTGACCTTGAGGAGATAGAGAAGCACGAGTTCAATACGGTCATTCTGGACGAGGCCCAGAATATCAAAAACCCCAATACCATCACGGCCCGCGCTGTACGCAGGATCAACGCGCGCATGCGCCTTTGCCTTTCGGGCACGCCCATCGAGAATAATCTCTTCGAGCTCTGGTCACTCTTTGAATTTCTCATGCCCGGATTTCTCGGTTCGCAGCATGCGTTTCAGCGGGGCATCGTCAAGCCCATCAAGGACGGCGACGCGGAAACCCTGGAGTATCTGCGCACGCGCGTGCGCCCCTTCATCCTCAGGCGCACCAAGGCCGAAGTGGCCAAGGATCTGCCGCCCAAGGTGGAGAGCGTCACCTGCTGCGCTCTGGAAGAGGCCCAGGCCGAGCTCTACTCCGCCCTGGCGCGCAAGCTGCGTGCCCAGGTGCTGGCCGATGTGGATGAAAAGGGCCTTGCCAAAAGCCAGATGTCCATCCTCGACGCCCTGCTCAAACTGCGCCAGATCTGCTGTCACCCCCGTCTGCTCAAGATGGATCTGCCAGGTTTCTCCAACAACCTGCCCTCCGGCAAGTTTGACGCGTTCAAAGACATGGTTTCGGAAATCGTGGAAGGCGGCCACAAGGTGCTCGTCTTTTCCCAGTTCGTCCAGATGCTGCATATCATCCGGCAATGGCTGGAGTTCTCCCAGATGCCCTTCTGTTATCTGGATGGTGCGAGCAAGGACCGCTTTGAGCAGGTGGACAGGTTCAACAACAGTCCCGACATCCCCATCTTCCTCATCTCGCTCAAGGCGGGCGGTACCGGTCTCAATCTCACTTCGGCGGACTATGTCATCCACTATGACCCGTGGTGGAATCCGGCGGTGGAAAGCCAGGCCACTGACCGCACGCACCGCATCGGCCAGACGCGGCAGGTCTTTTCCTACAAACTCATCTGCCAGAATACGGTGGAGGAGAAGATCCTCAAGCTCCAGGAAGCCAAACGCGGCGTGGCCGAGGCCATTATTCCCGGACAGGATACCTGGAAATCCCTTACGCGCGAAGACCTGGAAATGCTCTTTGATGTCTAGCCCCGCCCCTGCGGGGAGAAGCCAAAAGCCAGAATCACCACCTTCCGTACGCGGGAGGTGGTGATTTCATGTAAAAAGCGTCCGCCGGGACGGCGCCTTTGCCGTTTGCGTGATCAGGGATCTGAAGCCAGACGATAGCAATGGGCTGTTCCCCTTCCGTTCAGGAGTGGGGGAACAGCCCATTGACGCCTGAAGAGCTAGACGCCCTGGGCGATCATGGCGTCCGCCACCTTGCGGAAGCCGGCGATATTGGCGCCCATGACGAGATTGCCGGGCTGGCCGAATTCCTTCGCGGTTTCGGCAGCGTTTTTGTAGATATTGTTCATGATGCCGTGGAGCTTCTGGTCCACCGTGGCAAAATCCCAGCTCTGCATGCTCGCGTTCTGGGCCATTTCCAGCTGGCTTGTGGCAACGCCGCCGGCATTGGCCGCCTTGGCCGGACCATAGGCGATGCCCGCCTTGACGAAGGCATGGACAGCGTCCAGCGTGGAGGGCATGTTGGCGCCTTCGGCCACGCACTTGCAGCCATTGGCGAGCAGTGCCTCCGCATCGGCCAGATTAAGCTCGTTCTGCGTCGCGCAGGGGAAGGCGGCAAAGCAGGGCACATTCCACACGGCGTTGCGTCCCTTGGGATAGTCGGCAACGGGCGTATACTTGGCCGTGGGCACAAGTTCCGCGTAACGGGTCAGGGAGGCGCGCTCCACTTCCTTGACCTGGCGGAGCACATCCACACGGATGCCGTCCGGGTCATGGATCATGCCGCGCGAATCCGAAACCGTGACCGGCCTGGCCCCAATCTCATGGAGCTTCTGGCAGCAGTAGATGGCCACATTGCCGGCGCCGGAAACAGCGCAGGCCTTGCCCTCCAGGCTTTCCTTGCGGTCCTGGAGCATGGCCTGGGCGAAATAGACCACACCATATCCCGTGGCTTCAGTGCGGGCGAGGGAGCCGCCGAACAGCAGGTTCTTGCCGGTGAGCACGCCTTCGTAACTTCTGGTAAGGCGCTTGTACTGGCCGAACAGGAAGCCGATCTCGCGGCCGCCCACGCCGATGTCACCGGCGGGCACATCAATGGTGGCGCCGATGTGGCGGAAGAGCTCGGTCATGAACGCCTGGCAAAAACGCATGACTTCCATTTCGGACTTGCCCTTGGGATCAAAATCCGAGCCACCCTTGCCGCCGCCGATGGCAAGGCCGGTGAGCGAATTCTTGAAAATCTGCTCAAAGCCGAGGAATTTGAGAATGCCGAGATTGACGCTCGGATGGAGACGCAGGCCGCCCTTGTACGGGCCAATGGCCGAATTGTACTGGACACGGTAGCCGCGGTTGACCTGGATCCTGCCCTGGTCGTCCACCCAGTCCACCCGGAAGGCGATGATGCGCTCCGGCTCGGTGATGCGTTCCAGGATGCGATACTCCTCATACTTGCCATTTTTTTCAAGGATGGGCGCGAGGCTCTGCAATACTTCCTGCACAGCCTGAAGAAAGACCGGCTCGCAGCTGTAGCGTTCTTTCAGGCTCTCCATCACGCGCTGCACGTATGCCATTCTCTGCTCCTTTTCTCGGACGCCGGAGCGCCCCGGTTCACAAATCCGGAAAAATTTTTAGCCGCAAACCGCACCGCTGGCAAGCTGTTCCCCCGCCCGCACAACGGCGGTCACGCGGTGCCGCGACGCAAAAACCGGGTTCCCTACAGGGCAGGATCCCAGCGCGGGGCACCGGGCAATGCGTGCTCCGGTTTTCCCGGCTCGTTCTCCGGAGGCGCATCCCCCACTCCCGGCGCTTCGGTCGAAAGCAGGTTCGCCGGAACTTCGCCGGGGCCGGGGATGACCAGGGTTTCCGGATTGAGGCTGTACCAGGCAAACCACATGGAATAGACGCCGAAAAACTCCTTCATGGAGGCGCCGCGCATATTGCCTTCCAGGGCCTTGCCGGTGGCGGCATCCCAGATGCTGCGGGTATTGAGATCCATGAGCCGGCCCTCCCGCATCACAAAGAGGAAAGGATCAGCCCATATCTGGCGGCTGTAGATGCGTACGACATCCAGCCGCTTGTCATGAACGGCCAGCAGCGGCGCGGGGCCGAGGAAAAAGTTCACCGCGCCCTTTTTTTTGACATAGCCGATGTCCACGGCAAGAAGAAAATTCTCGTACTCCAGGCAGAGCATGGGAGTCTTGCGGTGAAAGCGCCTGTCCAGCCAGCGTGGCTGGTAGGCCAGGATGTCATTGTCGTAATAAGTGTCTTTCTTGAGGTAGCTGCCGTAGGGGTCGCGTCCGTACGGGCGCTTGCCGCGCGGTTTGGCAAGAACGGGCGCATCGGGAAAGACGCGGCTCGCCGCGCCCCAGGTCGTCCAGAAAACGGGCAACGTCGGCATCCCCCGCCCCAGAAGCTGGCCTTCAAAGGCCATGCCGGTTTCCTGGAGCCAGAGGCTGCCGGAGTTGCGGTCCGTCAGGACGCTATTGCCGTCATAGAGAAAGCCGGACGTCCCCTCCGGGCTGCTGTGGCTCTCCACATCAAAAATGAGGTTGAGCCCCTGCATGGAGGCGTCATATGCCATGAGCGTGCCCGTGATGGGGCAATAGGTGATGGCATAGGCATGGTCGTTGATGAGTTCGTTGACCACCTGATGCCAGACAAGATAGCGTTGGGGATAAATACGCGGCCCACCAGGGAGCATCACCACGAACGCCACATCATCGTGCGTCATCTTGAGATCGGCCTCGGAAACGCTGTCGTACCTTGGCCGATAAAGCGAAGTGATGGGGCCCGGCATGGGCACATCAACAAGATAGCGCGTGATATCGGCAAGCTGGGCCAGGTTCTGTGGCCGGGCGAATGCGGAACCGCGCGCCGCGGCAAGCAGAACGGCCACGGCGCAGAACAGGCAGGCCGCGCGGCCCCAGACATGCCGTTTCAATGCCCGTTTCCTCCTGAGCCCTGAAGATATTCCCCAAACAGGTATTCACGCAGGGCCCTGGGCCATGGACGCGGTTTTTCCCCAAGAAATTCCGCCAGCTTGCTGTTATCCAGCGCGGAATTGACAGGGCGTTGCGCGGCCTGCGGCCAGTCGGCGGCGGGGATGGGCTCCACGCGGCACGGACCGGAGGTAAGCGCAATGGCCTCGCTGGCAAGCTCGCACCAGCTCGCCACCCCGCTGTTGACAGCGTGCCAGATGCCGGTGGCCCGCGCCCGCGCCAGTTTTTCGCACCATTGGGCAAGATCCAGTGTATAGGTGGGCGAACCTGTCTGATCATGCACCACGCTCACGGCATCGCGCCGGCGGCAGGCATCGAGGATGACATCCACAAAATTCGAGCGGCCGGGACCAAACAGCCATGCCGTGCGCACGATGCAGCTCCTGTCCGGCAGTACATGCTGGACAGCCTCTTCACCTGCCAGCTTGGTGCGACCATAGACACTGACAGGATCCGGAATATCCGTTTCACACCACGGGCCGTCATGCGGGCCGGAAAAGACAAAGTCCGTGCTGAAATGCACCAGATGACCATGCCCCAGCGCCGCCAGTGTCCGGGCAAGCGCGTCCGGGAGGGTGCGGTTGGCGAGCAGCGCCTCCTCAGGATGTTCTTCGGCGGCATCGACGCGCGTCCAGCCAAGCGCGTTAAAGACCACATCGGCGCCGCTCTCTTCCAAAAGCCCGCGCAGAAACTCCAGATCAAGAAGATTGCCTTCCGTCCGGCTGAACGTCTGCGTTTCCCAGCCGGCAGCCGCGAGCGTCCGCGTCAGCGCCTGTCCCACAAGGCCGGTACGTCCGCCAAGAACAAATGCCTTCGCCATACCCGACCTCCTGCTGCCGTCCTGGCTGCAACCTGCACCTGTTTCATCTGGCGCGACTCTAGCCCCAAGGAAAAAGCTGGTCAACACGGAAAGGCGCGGCGGTCCATGGGCTCCGGCCATTCCGCGTCATGGCCGGTATGCAGCGCCGCTTGCGACCGGCCGGCAAGTGACGTACAAAAAAACGGCATGAGAAGGGCAATTCTTCTGGTGGCGTTCGGCGCGGGCACTCCCCAGGGCCGTCAGGCGTTGCGCGCCTTTGACGGCATGGTGCGTGCCCGTTTCGCGGGCTGGTCCGTGCGCTGGGCGTTCACCTCGCCACTGGTGCGCGAACGTCTGGCGCGGGCGCGCCAGAAAAGCGATTCCGTCCGCAAGGCATTGCGCCGGCTTCGTTTTGAACGTTTCACCCAGGTGGCCCTGCAACCCCTTCAGACCATCGCCGGAGCGGAACACGAGGAAGTGTGCGCTGCCGCCGCCGAGGCGAATCAGGCACCCGGCATGCGGTGCCGGGTGGGTGCCCCCCTGCTGGCCGCACCGTCAGATGTGGAGGATGCGGCGCGGGCATTGGCGCGGCATCTTCCCTCAGACCGGCAGCCCGATGAGGATGTGGTGCTCATGGGGCACGGCGCGCGGCATGCGGCCGCTGGCCGTTATACCGACCTTGCCCTTGCCCTCCGGGAGCTGGATGGTCGTGTCCATGTGGGCACCATGGGCGGCGCCATGGCGCTGGAATATATTTTGCCCCGGCTTTCGTCGGCGCGGGTCTGGCTCATGCCCCTGCTTTCCGTGGTGGGCCAGCATGCCCTGCGCGACATGGCCGGAGAGGGCGCGCAGTCATGGCGCTCGCGCATCGAGAGAGAAAACCGTCTGTGTCTGCCTGTGCTCAGGGGCATGGCTGAATATCCGGGCGTGGCCGAGATATGGCTGCGGCACCTTGAAACAGCCGCGGCAGAGGCGGCAGACGACTGCATCATGTCGTGAACCGTTCAGCAACGAGGGAGAAAATGCGCGGAAGACTTGTGCCGACATTCATGATGACGCTTCTGCTTCTGGGCTGTGCCGCCACCGGCAGGGAAGAAGCCGGGGAAGCCCCGCAACAGGTGGCTCTTTCAGCCGCCGCCCCCGGCGGTGGCGTCAATGCCTTCAACCCCTATATGCAGGCGAAACTGCCCAATACGCGGGAGCTCACCGCTGAAGGTCAGCAAATGCTCGGCTCCATGGGGGGCGCCGTGCCGACCATTGAAGGCGAGGCTGCCTATCGCGGCAACTGGCGCGAAGAGATCTATCCTGTGGTTTTCGGTGAGCGCACGGCTCCGCATGAGATTCTTGTGCTGCTGAACTTCTCCTCCCCCAGAAGCGCCGAAGTCTGGAAGGCCGTGGTCAAGGCCAGCCGCTCCCTCTCGCCGCAGCAGTGTAAGATTGCCGTTTTTGGCAACAGCACGGAGAATTACGGAACAGATCTCATGGGGCTCGCCATCTGGATCGCGCATTCGCGCCCCGGACAGGCAATGCCCTATCTTACCTACGCGCTCGACCGCTGGAATGATGTCAAGGCCGCCCAGCGCCGCGCCGGGAATGTCAAAACCTTTAAAAACGAATACGATGCCACGGCGAATGCCACTGACTACCCCATCCATTACGGCTACCTTTCCCGGCTGCGGCCCCCGGTTCCCGCCGCGGACGAGCTGGAAGTGGCGAAATACTGCTATAACGCGGGCAACGTGAACATGTACCAGACCACACAGCTTTGCCGCTACTACGGCGTGAGCGAACTCCCCGCTGTCATTGTGGACGGCAAGCCCCTGGGCAAGGTTTCGGCCGACGCCATCCTCAAGGCCCTGCGTTAATTTGACTCGGAAAACAGGCCCCCGGCATCCCTCTTCCCGGATGCCGGGGGCCTTCTGCCTCAGCTCACGACGCATTCTGAAAAGGAAGGAATGCGCCAGAAACGTCAACAATGCCGAATAGTTGTCAATTCAGGCCCGCAGGCTGCGCTCCATGGTGAAAAAGCGCAGCCGCGGAACGGCATCTATCAGTGCAGCGCCGGCGAGCTTGTCATAAAACAGGCGCAAGCCGCGCAGTTCTTCCTCGCCAAGGCTGAAGACCAGTCCTTCACGATAGTAGCGCGCCAGGTCTTCACGGCTGAGGGGGCAGCCATGGCCCGTGAGGTCGAGGATGACCTCCATGTGCGCCAGGCCCCAGTCGCGGCCGCGTCGCAAGAGTTCACCCGGATCACTGCGGAACAGGCCCCTGTCGGCGGCGTCGCGGCTTACGACCCAGAGGCCGAAAATAAAGGGCAGCCCCGTCCACTCACGCCAGGCCTCAGCCAGATCCACCCGGTACGGGTAGTCCGGATGCCGCCGCAGGCGCAGGGCTTCGTCGCCAATGGCGAGAAACGCCACAGGCGGCGTTGCGGACCGCAGGGCCGCGGAAACCTGCCCCGTCACATAGCTGACCCGCTGCCGGTACCTGTCACGCATGAGCAGCCGCAGCAGCGCCACGGATGTATGGCTTTCGCCGCTGATGAGGATCTCGCGGCCGCCGAGTTCCTCCACAGGCACGCGCGACAGCAGCAGGACGCTCATGACCGGCCCGCGCGAACCAATGGAAAGATCATGCACGAGATAATAGCGATCGGGTCTGCGCGCGTACTCGAAGCAGGAACAGGAGGAAACGTGAAGTTCCCCACGCGCCATCATGTCGTTGAGCAGCGCCGGCGGGCCGGACACAAGCTCGTAGTCGTGCGGCAGGATGCCCGCTTCCAGCGGATGGTAGATGGGCAGCACATTGAGGTAGCTGATGCGCCCCATGCGCAGGACAGTGTCAGACATGCCAATGACCTCGCCGGCGAGAACGTCAGTTTCCGGGGCGCGCCGCATGCGGCGCCACAGGACGATAGTCCATGGTCCGCTGCACCGGCGTGAAGCCTGCGGCGCGGATGACAGCCTCGATCTCCGTGCGCGTCATGCGGTAGGAAACACCCGCCGCGGCCACCACATTTTCCTCGATCATGAGCGAGCCGAAATCGTTGGCGCCATAGAACAGCGCAAGTTGCGCCACCTGCGGGCCCATGGTCACCCAGGAGGCCTGGATATTCGGCACATTGTCGAGCACCAGACGCGAAACCGCGAGCAGGCGCAGATAGGCGGGCGCGGGCAGGCTTTGACACCGGATGCGGGTATTGGCGGGCTGGAAGGTCCAGGGAATAAAGGCGGTAAAGCCGCCCGTGCGGTCCTGGGTGGCGCGCACGGCAAAGAGATGATCCAGCCGGTGCCGGGGCTCCTCCTCATGGCCGAACATCATGGTGGCCGTGGTCTTCATGCCGAGGCGGTGGGCCGCCTCCATGACCGCAAGCCACGCATCGGCCGAACACTTGTTGGGCGAAACCCGGCGGCGCACGTCATTCTGCAGCACTTCCGCCCCGCCACCGGGCAGTGAGTCCAGCCCCGCGACCTTGAGACGGCGCAGGATCTCCGGCACGGGAAGGCCGAATTTTTCCGACCAGAACCAGATCTCCGGCGGCGAAAAGGCGTGGATGTGCAGTTGGGGCCATGTCGCCCGTATCCAGCGGAGCAGATCCTCGTACCATTCCAATGGAAGGTCGGGATGGTGGCCGCCCTGAAGCAGGATCTGCGTGCCGCCGAGGCGCAGGGTCTCCTCGATCTTCTGCGCGAGCTCCTCCCGGCTGATGACATAGCCTTCAGGACTCTCCGGCGGCCGGAAAAAGGCGCAAAAGCGGCAGCCGCACACACAGACATTGGAATAGTTGATATTCCTGTCGCCCACATAGGTCACCACCGGTTCGGGATGCAGGCGCAGGCGCGTGGCGTGCGCCAGTCGCGCGAGGGTGTGCAGGCTGGCCCGGAAATAGAGGGCCTCGGCATCCTGCCGTTCCAGACGTTCGCCGGCGGCTGCCTTCCCGGCAGCGGCGGCAACGTCCGCAAAATCGGGGCCGCACTCGTCAAAGGGGCTGTGCGCTGGCGCGAACTCCATCAGCATGTCTCCTTGCTGGTTCCCGTGGCCCCGCGCGCGGCAGTTTCCGCCCCGGACACCGGCATGGGTTCAAAAACGGCATTACGGCGCACCGGGCGGAAGCCGGAAGCCCGGATCATGCTTTCCAGTTCGGCAATGGTCAGTCCCTGGGCGGATTCCGCGCCTGCCATGTGCCCGATGCGTTCTTCCACGATGGTGCCGTCCAGGTCATCCGCGCCGTACCACAGGGCTGTCTGCGCGAGTTTGGGGCCGAGCATCACCCAGTAGGCCTTGATATGCGGGATATTGTCGAGAAGAAGGCGGGCGACCGCCACGGTGCGGAGCTGGTCCAGCCCGCGGACAGGGCCGGTGCGGTCTTCCGGAAGCTCAAGGCGGCTGTTGGCCGTAAGAAAGGGCAAGGGGATGAAACAGGTGAAACCGCCGCTCGCATCCTGTTGCGCGCGCAGGCGCAGCAGATGATCCACCCGCATGGCGTGGCTTTCAAGATGGCCGAAAAGCATGGTGCAGTTGGTCACGATGCCGAGGCTGTGCGCCTCGCCGGAGATCCGCAGCCACGCGGCGGCATCGGCCTTGTGCGGGCACAGACGGGAGCGCAGCCCCTCGTCAAAAATTTCCGCGCCGCCGCCGGGCATCATCCGCAGGCCGCAGGCCTTGAGACGCCGCAGCACCTCAAGGGTGCTGATCCCTTCCAGCGTGGCGAAGTGCGCGATCTCCACGGGGGTGAAGGCCTTGAGCGGCAACTCCGGCCAGCGGTCCGACACCGTCCGCAAAAGATCCTCGAACCACGCAAGCCCAAGCCGCGGGTGACAGCCTCCCACCATGTGCATTTCATCAAGACGCAATGTTCCGGACTGCGCCGTTTCCAGCCGGGCGAGGATGTCCTCCCTGCTCAGGACAAAGGCCCCCTGCTCCTCCTCATGATCGCGCCTGAAGGCGCAGAAGAGGCACCCATTGACGCAGACATTGGTATAATTGATCTGCCGGTTGACCACATAGAAGGCGGCATCGCCATGACGGCGGAAGCGCGCATGCGCCGCAAGCGCGCCCACGGCCGTAAGGTCGGGGCAGGCAAACAGGGCAAGGCCATCCTCAAACGTCAGGCGTTCCCCGGAAAGCACCTTGTCAAGGATGGACGAAAGTCCGAGGGCCGCATAATATGCTTCGTCTGGCATGGGGGCGTCCTTGTTGCCCGCCTGGCGCACGCCACCCCGCCCCGGCGGATTCCGGGGGACGAGGATACCGGTGCGCCCGGCAGTCGGAGTATCCGTCAGCATATCGCCGTGCCATCGGCATTGTCAACGTGAGGTGAAAATGTCCGCTCAGCAGCTCGTTCTTTCCCTGGGGCTTTCGCCCTGCCCCAATGACACTTTCATCTTTCACGCCCTTCTGGAAGGGCTGGTGCGTGTGCCGGCTCCCGCGCCCTGGACGGGAGACATCCGTTTTGTGCCGCATTTCGCGGATGTGGAGGAGTTGAATGCCCTGGCGGTGCAGGGGCGCCTGGATGTGACGAAGCTCTCGCTGGGCGCGGTTTCGCGCATCATGGACGACTATGCCCTCTTTTCATCGGGCGCGGCCCTGGGCTGGGGCTGCGGCCCCCTGGTGGTGGCACGCGCGCCCCTGCCGCCGGAACGGCTCGCCACGGCGCGTGTGGCGGTGCCGGGTTTCATGACCACGGCCAACCTGCTCCTCGACCTGCACGGCGGCTTCGGAGGGGAGCGCCGCGAACTGCTTTTCAGCGACATCATGGCTGCCGTGACCCGCGGCGAAACCGACATCGGGGTCATCATCCACGAAGGTCGCTTCACCTATGAACGCCACGGTCTGTGCAAGCTTCTTGATCTCGGCCAGTGGTGGGAAGGGGCGTTCCATCTGCCACTGCCGCTTGGGGCCATTGCCGCCCGCCGGAGCCTCGCGCCTTCGGCGGCCCTCGCCGTACAGGCGGGCATTGCCGCCAGCCTGCGCCATGCCTGGGCGCACCCCGAAGCCTCGCGCGCCTTCATCCGCGCGCACGCGCAGGAACTGGACGATGCGGTGACTCGCGCGCATATCGAGACCTTTGTCACCCCTTACAGCGAAAACCTGGGGGACGCGGGTCAGGGAGCCATCAGGACACTTGTGGAACGTTCGGCGGCGCGCCTTGGGCGCAGCCTGCCCGACGCCGGGCTTTTCTGGCCGGAGACGGCGGCATGACGCGCGCCCCCCGCCGCAAGCCCGGAGGGAGGCTCCGGCCATGAGGGCCTTCTTTTCCTGGACGGAGGCCCGGCGCTTCTATTCCATCGGGCTGCCCATCTTCATCGCCCAGTTGTCGCAAACGGGCATGAACTTCGCGGACACGGCCATGACCGGACAGTACAATGCCGAAGACATGGCGGCCGTTGCCGTGGCCGGTTCCATATGGGCGCCGGTGGCCCTGCTCGGCATCGGCTGCCTTCTGGCATTGCCGCCGCTGAGCGCACAGATGGTGGGCGGCGGCAAACGACGCCGCGCCGCGCATCTGCTCCGGCAGGGCATCTGGCTCACGCTCGGCATCAGCCTGCTGCTGATGGCCTTTTTCTATGCCGTTTCCTGGCGGCTGGAGGCCTTCGGCCTTGCGCCTTCCATGGCCGAACTTGCGGGCGGCTATCTGCGCGCCCTGCTCTGGGGGCTGCCGGGTTTCATGTTTTTCGTCAATCAGCGCAGCTTTCTTGAAGGGTTTTCGCGCACGCGCCCGGCCATGCTCATCGGCCTGCTGGGGCTTGCGCTCAATGTGCCCTGCAATTACATGCTCATCTACGGAAAATGCGGATTCCCGCCCATGGGCGCCGTGGGCTGCGGGGTGGCCTCGGCCCTGTGCTACTGGTTCATGGGCCTTGCCATGATGTGCTTTTTGCGCCGCGATCCCCAGTATCGCGACCTGCGGCCCCTCTTCGCCCCCTGGCTGCCCTGGAGCAGGGCCAAACGGACGGCGCGCCGCAAGGATGGCTCCTCCGCGCGCCGTGCCCCCGGCCCGGAAGATGACGGCCCGGTCTTTGACTTTCCGCTGATGTTCCGTGCCCTGCGCATCGGCTTTCCCGGAGCTCTGGCGCTTTTTTTTGAAGTTTCGCTCTTCGCCCTGAGCGCCATCCTTCTGGCCCCCCTGGGCACGGTCATGGTGGCGGGAAACCAGATCGCCATGAATTTCGGGGCCCTCATCTTCATGGTGCCGCTCGCCATCGGCATGACCGCCACCATCCGCGTGGGCTATTGCCTTGGCGCGCGCAAGGTGGCGCAGGCCAAACTCTGCGCGCTCACCGCGCTGACCCTGAGCGTGGCGTTCGCCCTGCTCATCTGCGCGGGCACTGTCTTTTTCCGCCAGAGCATCGTCCACATCTACAACGACGATCCGCAGGTCACGGTCCTGGCCATGCGCCTCCTGCTCTTCGCGGCTGCCTACCAGATCGTGGACGGCCTCCAGATGTCCGGCATCGGCGTCCTGCGAGGGTATAACGACACGCGCATAATTTCGGTCATCTGCTTTGTGGCCTACTGGATCATCGGCCTGCCCCTGGGCTACACCCTGGCGCTCACGGACTGGCTCGTGCCCGCCCTTGGCGCGGAGGGCTTCTGGATCGCCTATGTGGCGGCCCTGGGTTTCAGCGCCACGGCCTACTGGCTGCGGGTGCGCTATCTGCACTCCCTCGCCCCGGAAAAAGTGCTGGCAAGGGTCAACAGGCGCTAGCGCCTTTTCCCACGCAACCCCCTGGAATTACAGGCTAGGTCAGAAAAACTTCAACTATTGCATCAATTTTTCTCCGCCCCCAGAACCGCGGCGTCAAGCGCACGCCAAAGTTTCTCCATTCCCTGCCTGCGCGCGGCTGACGTGACGATGGGGGCGGTTCCCAGACGTTCCAGCCATTCCCTGCGCCGGGCTTCCCGCTCGCGCTGGGTGCATTTGTCGGCCTTGGTGAGCACCGGCACGAGCGGCAGCCCACGGGAGGCGGCAAAGGCCGCCAGATCCAGATCCAGCCGCTGCGGGGGCAGGCGGCAATCCAGGAGCAGGGCAAGCGCCCTGATGTGCTGATCCCCACTGATATAGGCTTCCAGCGTCTTTGCCCATTGCCGCCGTTCCTCATGGCTCGCGCGGGCATAGCCATAGCCCGGCAGGTCAACGAGATAGAAATCCTGCGGCAGCACATGATAAAAATTGACAGACCGCGTCTTGCCCGGCTGGGCGCTGACCCTGGCAAGCTTCTTGCGGCCCGCGAGCGCGTTGATCAATGAGGATTTGCCCACGTTGGAGCGGCCCGCGAGGGCAATCTGCGGCCGGTCATAGCTGGGGAGTTGATCGGTCACATAGGCTGTGGCTTCCAGCTCAAGAGTGCTTTCCATACGTTTTCTCCGGGATGTGCGGGCGTCGCGCGTCCATCCGCGCCCAGGCGCCGGAAATGGCCGCCTTGACAGCAGGACATTTTTGCATAGACTGATGAACTCGAATTCTTGGGACGGCAACCCACCATGCGCCAAGGTAGCTCCTGGCGCCCGTCCTTGCAACCGCCATGACAGGAAGTTTCGCGGCGCGGCGAGAACCCGCCCGCAGGAGGAAGCATGTATTCTACCACTGACTTTCGCAAGGGCCTCAAGATCGAAGTGGAAGGGATTCCCTATGAAATCGTCGAGTTCCAGCACTTCAAGCCCGGCAAGGGCGGCGCCATGGTGAGAACCAAGCTGCGGAACATCCTCACCGGCCGCATCCAGGACATCACCTTCCGTTCCGGCGACAAGGTGGGCAAGCCGGATCTGGAAACCCGCGACATGCAGTTCCTCTACCGGCAGGACGACGAGCTCATTTTCATGGACATGACGAGCTATGAGCAGCTTTCCATGCCGTCATCCTCCACCGGCGGCAAGGAAGGCTTCCTCAAGGACGGACAGGAATGCCGCGTCCTCCTTTATCAGGGCCGCCCGCTGGACATCGACATTCCCCTCACTCTGGTTCTGGAGATCACGGATACCGAACCGGGCGCCAAGGGCGATACCGTTAGCAACGTCACCAAGCCCGCCACGCTCGAAACCGGGCTGACGGTGCAGGTTCCCATTTTCGTCAACGTCGGCGACAGGATCAAGATCGACACGCGCACCAAGGAATATCTGGGCCGGGAATAAGCGGGGTCCGCATTTTCTGCTGGAGGGCAAGCCACGGATATTCACAAGTTCTTACGCGAGCTTTTCGGCCTGTTCCTGCTCTTCTGGGCTCTTTTGCTCCTGTTGAGTCTGTTGAGCTTCGACGCGGGTGACCAGAGCTTCAACCATGTGGTGAGTTCCGGCGCCCCGGTGCAGAACAAGGCGGGGCTGTTCGGCGCGTATGCGGCCGGATTCCTCAATGATGTCTTTGGCGTGGCCGCCTTTCTCTGGCCCCTTGTTTTCGGGGCCCTGGGGGCGGCATACGTCTCTTCCGGCTATGCCCTGCACTGGTGGCGCTGGTGCGGTTTCTTCCTTCTCACCCTCTGCCTGCTCGTGGCGGGTTCCTGGTGGGATCTGACGCTCGGCGATCTTTCGGGCGGCGGCATGGTGGGCAGCGCCCTCTATGACAATGCCCGCCTGTATCTGAGCCCTGTGGGCTCCACCCTGCTCTGGTTTTTCGTGCTTCTCGTCGGGCTTCAGCTGGCCTGCAATTTTTCCTGGTTTACCCTGGCCGACCGCTTCAGGGTGTGGGCACTCGCCAAACTGGAGGCGCGGAACGCCCGCAGGGCGCCCTCCTGCCCGCCTTCCGCGGATGTCCTCCCCGCAACGGAAGAAAGCGGGGGCCCGGCGGCGCCCGACCCGACGCCCTGGTGGGCGCGCCTGCGCGCCCGGCTGCACCTGCCGGACGCGGCAACGCTGAAGCGGCGTCTTGAGCACTGGCGGGACATCATCGGTAGTATCCGGCCCACAGCCGACAGCATGCCGGAACTGGATTTTCCCGAAGCGGACACGCCCAGGGCCTCCACCACCGGGCCGGACGCCGAAAACAGCGCTGACACTCCTGACAGGGGAAGGGAAGAAAACCACGAACCCTCTGCATCCGCCCCCACCGCCTCCCCAGACGCCGCCGGACGGCCCGCGCCCCCGCTGCCCCCACACCCGGCGCCTGCCACCACTCCCCCTGCCCATACGGGGGATGGCCGGGGAAAACGGGCGAAGATCCCGCTGCCCGGCCTGGACCTGCTGACGCCCCCCGCTCCCGCTGCCCCCCGCAGCCGTGAAAACCTTGAGGCCAAGGGCAGCGCGCTCATGGCCTGCCTCAAGGATTTTGACATTCAGGGCGACCTTGTGCGCGTCACGCCCGGTCCGGTGGTCACCATGTATGAGGTGCGCCCCGCGCCCGGCATCCGCGTCAGCCGCATCGCCAACCTCAGCGATGACCTCAGCCGCGCGCTCAAGGCCCCGGCGGTCCGCATCCAGGCGCCCATTCCCGGCTCGGATACCGTGGGCATCGAGATTCCCAATGAGCAGCGCGAGACCGTCAATTTTCGGGAACTGGCGGCCTCGGACGCCTTCCGCAGAGGGTGCGGCCCCCTGACCATGATTCTCGGCAAGGACATCGCGGGGCATCCCGCCATGGCGGACCTCACGCGCATGCCGCATCTTCTGGTGGCCGGCGCCACGGGGGCGGGAAAAAGCGTCTGCCTCAACGCCATTCTTGTCAGCCTGCTCTACCGTACCCAGCCGCAGGATCTGCGCCTTCTGCTCATCGACCCCAAGCGTATCGAGCTGGCGGTCTATGCGGACGAGCCGCATCTTGTGCACCCCGTGGTGACGGAAATGGCGGATGCCAAGAACGCTCTTGAATGGGCCGTGCAGGAGATGGACAACAGGTACCGCTCCATGGCGCGCCTCGGCGTGCGCAATGTGGCCGCGTACAACCAGAAGCTCGCCACCTTCAGGAATGCCCTGCCGCCGGATCTTGCGGATCTGGAACGCCTGCCGTATCTCGTCATCGTCATTGACGAACTGGCGGATCTGATGATGACGGCGGCGCGCGAGGTGGAGACGAGCGTGGTGCGGCTCGCGCAACTGGCGCGCGCGGCCGGCATCCACATGATCCTCGCCACGCAGCGCCCCAGCGTGGATGTGGTGACGGGCCTCATCAAGGCCAATTTTCCCTGTCGCATTTCCTTTCAGGTCACGTCCCGGCACGATTCCCGCACCATTCTCGACCAGATGGGCGCGGAGCAGCTTCTCGGTCGCGGCGACATGCTGTTCAAACCCAGCGGCGGCCGTCTCCAGCGCCTGCACGGCCCCTTCCTGGCCGATGAAGAGGTTCAGGCGGTGGTGGCCCACTGGAAGCGCCAGATGGCGCCGAACTACGGTGTGGATTTTTCCCAGTGGAACGCCGCGGCGGCCGGTGGCGGAAGCGGGGGCGACGCTTCGCAGGATCCGCTCTATGAAGAGGCGCGGGACTTCCTGTTGCAGTCGGGGCGTTCGTCCATTTCCACTTCCCTGCTCCAGCGGCGCCTGCAAATCGGTTACAACCGGGCCACCCGGCTCATGGATCAGTTTGAAGCCGAGGGGCTCGTCGGCCCTGCCAACGGCAGCAAGCCGCGCCCCATCATCAGAGGATAAGGAGTTGGCGCATGCGAACCATCTTGCTCACGGAAGCCGTGGGGGCAGTTCTCTGCGCGCTGCTGGCGCTTTCCGCTCTTCCGGCTGCCGCCGCCGGGGACGCCGCCCGGTACGCGGCCCTCATCCAGAAACGCTATGAAACCCTGAACTCCTTCAGCGCGGACTTTGACCAGACGCTCACCCACAAGGAGAGCGGCTCGACGGAACGGCGCAAGGGGCGCCTCCTTTTCCAGAAGCCCCTGCTCATCCGCTGGCAGACCGTCAAACCGCACGAGGAGACCCTGGTGGTGACGGGCAAGGAGATATGGGATTATCTGCCGGACGAGGAGATCGCCTATCGCTACCCGCCGAGCCTGGTGCAGGATTCGCGCAGCATCATTCAGGTGCTCACCGGGCAGTCGGCGCTGACCAGGGATTTTGACGTCAAGGAATCGGGAACCGAGAACGGCCTTGCCCGACTGACGCTCTATCCGCATGAACCCGCCCCGCAGATGGTGGAAGCCACCATCTGGATCGAACCGGAAAGCGGCTACATCCGCAGGGCAAAAATTATTGATTTCTACGGAAACGCCAATGATGTGCGCTTCACGAGCTTCAGGCCGGACACGCGCATCGCCCCCGCGGAATTCCGCTTCACTCCCCCCGCCGATGTGGAGGTGGAAGACCGCATCGACCGCACAGTGCAGGAACGGGAGCTGTTCAACTAGTGTCTAATTGCAAAAATTCTGCGAAGAATTTTTGCAGGATCGTTCGCGAAAAAGCGTG
>CAZNXQ010000007.1:0-36108 GCA_964576895.1 uncultured Desulfovibrio sp. | reverse complement strand
CTGGTGGACCTGGTCATCCTGACCTACTTCCCGTCCATCATCACCTTCCTGCCCGAACTCATGCGCTGACACGCGCCGCCGGCGGTTCCCCCCGCGGGAGCCGCCGGCGGGGCAACGGAAATCAGGGGAATTTTTCTGAAACGCCCCGGAGCATTTTCCTCAGGTTTCGCTGCCTGCATTGCGGCGGAAAAGCGTGGTTTTTCCGCCTTATTCCGGCGCGGGCGTCTGCTCTCGCAGCCGCCAGTGCGTTTCCGCAATTTCATTGCGAAAACGCCCTAATGGCCGCGCATTTCCGGCCGATAAGACCGATGTTGAGTGGGGAAAGAGGAGAGCCCGCGCCTGCGCGGGAATTCGGCGCCATCCGTCTGCAGGGAAGCAGTGAACCATTCAAGGAGGAATGGACATGTCGCTGATTCTGAATCACACATCCCTTGAGCCGCTCATAAAGCGGCCCGACGAGCCCCCCGGAACCAGGCAGGACCTTGCAAAAATCGACAGATATCTTGACATTCTCAACGACAATAAAAACGCCAGCCGCTTCGTCCCCAATGACGCGGCAGTGGCGCTGGACATGGCCGGCTTTGTGCGCCGTCGCGTGGGCAACGGACGGTCGGGACCAGTCCTGTCAACGCCCAGGCTGGCGCTGGCGCTTGTGCAGCCCGATGACGGGGCGCCGGCTCAATAGAGCGTTTTCACAATGAAATTGCGGAAACGCTCCGGATGAAAATATCTGTCTTGCAGATATTTTCCTCAGCAAAATGCTTTAGACCCCGTTGCGGAAGCACACCTACTGATGCGCTTATCGCGCATCCCCTTCCGACATGAAGGGCGACGCCGGATCTCACGTTCACCGACCTCACTCACGCAAAGGAACCCGGAGCTTGTGGCTCCGGGTTCCCCGCATTTCAGTCCCTGGCACTTCCGGCATTGTTCCGCCGCCTGAGCCGTTCCGTGCGCTCCTGCATGAGAAAGCGCCCGGTGACGGAGGCCGGGTCCGCCACGATGGCTTCCGGCGTTCCGGAAGAAATGATGAGCCCCCCGTTTTCGCCGCCGCCGGGCCCCATGTCCAGCACATGATCCGCCGCGAGGATCATGTCCGTATTGTGTTCGATGACCACAACGCTGGCGCCCTTGTCCACCAGAGCGTGCAGCACCCTGATGAGTTTTCCCACCTCGTGCATGTGCAGGCCGGTGGTGGGCTCGTCGAGGATATAGAGCGTGCCCGGCAGGGAGCGCTTGCCCAGCTCGCGCGAGATCTTGATCCGTTGCGCCTCGCCGCCGGAAAGTGTGGTGGCGGGCTGCCCCAGGCGCAGATAGCCGAGGCCCACCTCTTCCAGCACGGCCAGACGCCGCTCCAGCCCAGGATAGTTCTCGAAGAGCTTGCGCGCCTGGCTCACGGTGAGGTCCAGCACCTCGGCGATGTTCAGGCCCTTGTAGCGGACTTCCAGCGTCTCATGGTTGTAGCGCCTGCCCTGACAGACATCGCAGGTGACATAGACATCCGGCAGGAAGTGCATCTCCACCCGGATCTGGCCGTCGCCGCCGCAGGCCTCGCAGCGGCCGCCGCGCACATTGAAGCTGAAGCGCCCCGGCTTGTAGCCGCGCTTGCGCGCGTCCTGCGTCATGGCAAAAATATTGCGGATATCGTCAAATATCTTGGTATAGGTGGCGGGATTGGAGCGCGGCGTGCGGCCGATGGGCGTCTGGTCGATGGCCACGATGCGTTCGATGGGCGTGGCCCCCCCCTCATAGGCCAAGCCGCCGATGGTGCCGGGCTGATCCACGCGCAGACCAAGCCCCAGGGCCAGGTGCTTGTAGAGCGTGTCCACCACCAGGGAACTCTTGCCGGACCCGGAAACCCCGGTAACGCAGGTCAGCACGCCCAGGGGGATACGGCAGTCGATGTCGCGCAGGTTGTTGGTGCTCACCTTGCGGAGCACCAGCTCCCCCTTGGGCTCGCGCCGGGCGTCAGGCAGGGGGATGCTCTCGTCGCCGCGCAGATAGCGGGCCGTCAGGGTATCCGCCTCTCCCAGCAGTTTTTCCACCGGGCCCTGGAACATGATCTCGCCGCCGTGCGCGCCCGACCCCGGCCCCAGCTCGATGACCGTATCCGCCTCGCAGATGGTGGCCTCGTCATGCTCCACCACCAGCACCGTATTGCCGCGCCGCTGGAGGGAGCGGAGCGTGCCCAGCAGGCGTTCGTTGTCGCGCGGGTGCAGCCCGATGGAGGGTTCGTCCAGCACATAGGTCACCCCCACCAGCCCGGACCCCAGCTGGGAAGCCAGACGGATGCGCTGCGCCTCGCCACCGGAAAGCGTGCTCATGGAACGCCCCAGAGAAAGATAGTCCAGCCCCACATTGCCGAGAAAGGAAAGACGGAACTCCAGTTCCTTGAGCAGCGGTTCGGCGATCAGGGCGCGGCGCCCCGTGAACCGGCGCTCCCTGAGCCATTTCAGGGCCTTGTCCACAGGCAGGGCGCAGAACCCGGCGATGTTCAGGTCCTCCACGCGCACGGCCAGGGCCTCCGGCCGCAGGCGCGCGCCATGGCAGTCCGGACAGTCGCAGGACTGCCGGAAGCGCGCCAGTTCCTCGCGCCAGGCATCGCCATACTGCATGCCCTTTTCCAGGAGCGGGATCACGCCGGGCCAGCGTTTGTCGCTGACCTCCAGAGAACTCTGGATGCGCTGCGCTTCGGCGAAGTTTCCGCTCTGGTAGTCACCGGCAGCCCCCAGAGCCACGATGCCGCCCATCCAGTTGCGCCGCAGCCCCAGAGAACCGGCGGCAGGCCGCCCCTTTTCGTCCTCACCGTAAAAAAGCGCGCCAAGCGCCGCATCGGAAAACCGCTCCAGCGGCGTGGCCAGGGTAAAGCCGAAACGCTTGCCCAGCGCGGCCAGGGCGCTCTGATAGCGCGCAAGCACGCGCGGCTGGGCCCACGGCAACAGCGCGCCGCCGGTGAGCGAAAGCCCGCGATTGGGCGCGATGAGCCGGGGCTCGAAATAATCCACCGTGCCCAGCCCCACGCAACGCGGGCACGCCCCTTGCGGACCGTTGAAGGAAAACAGCTGCGGGCTGGGCGCCGGGAGCGAGATGTGGCACACCGGACACACGGAGGTCGTGGAATGGACCTGATCGCGCTCCGCCTCCGGGCGATCGGGCAGATGCAGCACAAGCCGGCCCTCGCCATGGCGCAGGGCCAGTTCCACGGAGTCGGCCAGACGCCCCCGGATGCCCTCCTTGTTCACCAGCCTGTCCACCACCAGGTCAATGGAATGCTTTTTGTTCTTTTCCAGGGGGGGGACGGCATCCAGCGTGTGGAATCCGCCATTGACGCGCACCCGCGAAAAGCCTTCGGCCTTGAGCTTTTTCAGCAGATCCTGATGCGTGCCCTTTTGCAGCTCCACCAGCGGGGCAAGCACCATGAATTTTTCGCCCTGCGGCAGCCCAAGGATGTCCGCGATGATCTCGTCAGCGGCGCGGGCCTCGATGGGGCGACCACACCGGGGGCACCAGGTGGTGCCGAGCCGGGCGAAAAAGACGCGCAGGAAATCATAGATCTCCGTGACCGTGCCCACCGTGGAGCGCGGATTGCGGGACATGCTCTGCTGTTCCAGCGAAATGGCCGGCGACAGGCCCTCGATCTTTTCCACATCCGGCTTGTCCATCTGGGGCAGGAACTGGCGGGCGTAGGTGGAAAGGGATTCCACATAGCGGCGCTGCCCCTCGGCATAGACGATGTCAAAGGCCAGGGTGGACTTGCCCGAACCTGACGGCCCGCAAATCACCACCAGCTCGTCACGCGGAATGTCGAGGCTGATGTTTTTGAGATTGTGCTGCCGTGCGTTCTCGATATGGATGCAGGGGCTGCCCCCCTGTGTCTGCCGGATCGTGCCGGACTCTGGCGTCATGTTCATCGTCTCCATCTAAGCACTGCCCGCCTGCTGGCAAGCCCGGCCACGCTGGCACACGCCGGCTCCGTCCAGGACGCGCGCGACCGGCGGGGCGATCTGGAAAAACCCCAAAAAAATGCTACTCCGCGTCAAACAACGGCGTGGAAAGATAGCGCTCGCCCGTATCGCAGGCAAAGGTGACGATATTCTTCCCCAGCATGTCCGGGCGTGCCGCCACGGCGAGAGCCGCGGCCACGTTGGCCCCTGTGGAGATGCCCGCGCACACGCCGTCCACGGCCATGAGGCGCCGGGCGGTGGCCATGGCCTCCCCGGCATCCGCCAGCAGGATCTCGTCAAGAAGGGAACGGTCAAGGATGTCGGGCACAAAACCGGCGCCAATGCCCTGAATGGCGTGCGGGCCGGCCTTGCCGCCCGAAAGCACGGGCGAGTCCGCGGGCTCCACGGCCATGACCCGGAAGCCGGGAATGGTTTCCTTGAGGCAGCGGCCGGTGCCCGTCAGGGAAGAGCCGGAACCCACGCCCGCCACAAGAACATCCATGCGGCCGGAACTGCGGTTGAGGATCTCCGGCCCGGTGGTGGCGTAATGCACGGCCACGGCGTCACGATTGGAAAACTGCCCCACAAGCCAGCCCCCGCGCTCTTCCGCCAGTTGCCGGGCAGCGGCCACGGCGGCGGCCATGCCCCCGGCGGCGGGCGTCAGGACGAGCTCGGCCCCATAGGCCCGCAGCAGGGCGCGCCGTTCGCGGCTCATGGATTCCGGCATGGTCAGGGTGCAGCGCAGGCCGCGCATGGCGGCCACCAGGGCAAGCCCGATACCCATATTTCCGCTGGTCGCCTCAACGATGCAGCCGCCGGGCCGCACATCACCACGAACAAGCGCCCGTTCCACGCAATGAAAGGCCACCCGGTCCTTGATGGACCCGCCGGGATTGCGGTTCTCCAGCTTGAGCCAGACCGTCCCCGGCAGTCCCGCGGAAAGTTTGAGCCGCAGCAGCGGCGTTTTGCCGATGGTCTGGAGGATGGATGTCTTCATGGGCACTCCGGAGCCAAAGCATGCACGGGGGAAAGGCCCCCGCTGGTGGAGAAACGGCGAACGGCAGAGCCACTTCCCGAACGGGCGGGCCGTTGCCGCAATCAATCTAGAAGAAAGCGGCGGCCACCGCAAATGCGATTTTTCCGCTTCCGCCGCGGAAACCCGTTTTCCCGGTTGACAGATGCTTCACTTGGCCTTAAAGAATGCACCCGCGCGCCCCGGCTCCCATGCCGGAACGGTCGCGCCCGTGGCCGCCGCCACGGGATTTCGTGCGACAAGGAGGACTCCCATGCGATTTTTCCAATTCGTGCCCCTGCTCCTGGCTCTCGCCCTCTGCCTTGCCGGCGGCATCGCGCATGCCAAGGCAGATCCTGTGGAACAATACACCGAAGCCGTCATGACCGGCGACATCCCGGTGCTGGAGAAGCTGCTGGCGCCCAATTTCTGGTACATCGGCTCCAACGGCCACATTCGCGACAAGGCGCACTTCATTGAGGAAATCAGGGACAAGAAGCTCATTGTGGACCGCATGACGCTGACCAATATCCGCGAGACCCGTGTGGGCGAAACACGCCTGCTCACGGCCAACGGCGTCTTCCACGGCACCTCCGAGATGCCCCGGCCCCAGGGCCTTATGCGCTATACCATGGTGCTTGGCGACAACAAGGGCACGGAACAGGTCGTCCTGTTTCAGGCCACGCCCGTCATCCCCACGCCTGAGTGCAAGGACGGCAACTGCAAGATCCGCTAGGCCGGGCCCAAATACAGAGCAAGGGCCGCTCCCGCGCATGCGGGGCGGCCTTTTTTGTGTCGGACGCATCAGGCGGCAACGGTTGCGCCCCGCGCCAGCAACAGGCGCAGCCCGGCATAGCCCACGGTATGCCGCGTATCCCCTGAGGCAGTGGCGGAGGTATCGTGCGCGACCAGCTCCACGCGCACGCTCCCGATGCCGCGCGCCGCATACAGCGCCAGGGCCAGCGGGGCCGCGCCGCACATGCTGATGTTTTCCTCCTCCACCACGCGCAACAGCCCGTCGGCATCGGCCGCCAGGGCCCGCTCAAGGGCCAGGGCGTCTTTTTGCATCGTCCGGCGTTCATCTTCGTAGTGATTCATGTCCGAACTGACCACAAGCCCCACGTCGGCGTTTTCCGGCCGGGCAAGCAGCGCCGCAAGCGCGCGCCCCGCGCGGGCCAGCGTGCCGGCATGGCGCGTGCCCACGCAAACGGGCACCGTGAGCATCCTCCCGTCCGGGCGCTCCGCCTCCTCCAGCGCCACCTGGAGAAAGGGCAGCAGGACCTCAATGGAATGCTCCGCCAGATGCGAGTGGACATCCGGGGCAAAACCGCCGCCGCAACCGGCAAGGGCCGTGGCCAGCGGCTCGTCCACGGCAACGGGCCCCAGCGGGGTGAGCCACGCGCCGCCGGGCCAGACGCCCAGCTCGCGCCCCCGCCCCGTGTGGTTCGGGCAAAGGATGATCAGTCGCCGGGGCAGACGCATTCCCGCAAGCGTTGCTCCGGCCACGGCGCCGCAGAAGACATAGCCCGCATGCGGCAGCATGCAGCCCCACGGACGCACGGCGCTGTCGGGAGCGGCGGCCGCCTTCCCGTCCGCACCGGCGGGCGTGGCGTCCACCGCAAGAAAATGGCGCACCTCGCGGCGCAGCGCCTCAGCCTCTCCCGGATAAAACCGGCCCGCCACCACCGGCTGGCGCACAAGCATGGCATCCTCCTTCCGGCGCCGGTCCCCGCCACCGCATTACCCGGCAGCCGCGGCACCGGCCGTGTCGTTCAGACAGGCATCAATGGCGCGATAAAGATCCTCGGCGCTCATGGGCTTGGCAATGTGGCCGTTCATGCCCGCCGCGAGGGCGGCGGTGACATCGCCGCTGAAGGCGTTGGCCGTCATGGCGAGAATGGGGATCGTCGCCGCATCGGGATGATCGCAGGCGCGGATGCGCCGCGTGGCGGTATGCCCGTCCATGACCGGCATCTGCACATCCATGAGGATGAGATCGTAGTGGCCCGGCGCGGCCTCCTGAAACTTCCGCACCGCCAGCTCGCCGTTTTCGGCGAGCTCTGTTTCCATATTGACCATGGACAGGAATTCCTGGGCGATCTCCTGATTGAACTCGTTGTCTTCCACCAGGAGGGCACGGCGCCCGGAAAAGTCATAGCTTTTCCCCACAGCGGGCGCGCGCTCCACCCCGGAGCGGCGGCGCGAAAACTCTGCCAGCATGTCGCGGAGCGCGGAACTGAAAACCGGCGTGGCGAGAAACTCGTCCACCCCCGCCTCGCGGGCTTCGGCCTCAATGGCGCTTTTGTCATTGACACAGGCCACCAGCAGAAGGGCCTCTCCCTCCGCGCGGATGCGGCGCGCGGCCTCGACGCCCTCCATGTCCGACAGGCGCCAGCCCAGCAGGCAGACGTCAAAGGGCGCGCCGGTCGCCTTGGCATGGCGCAGCTCCTCCAGGGCGCCGGCCACATCGGGGGCTTCCCGCGCCTCCGCGCCCAGGCGCTCCAGCAGAAAGAGCGCATGCCTGCGGGCGGCGGCATCGCCCTTGACCACGAGAACGCGCAACGGGGCGAGCTGCCCCTCCTGATCCGGGCGCGCCTCGCCAAGCCCGAAGGGCAGCTCCACCGTGAAGACGCTCCCCCTGCCTTCCTCGCTCGCCACGGCGATGTCCCCGCCCATGAGCGTGACCAGGCTGAGCGTGATGGGCATGCCGAGCCCCGTGCCGCCGTAGCGGGCGGCGGTATCGTCCGTGGCCTGCTCAAAGGGCACGAAGATGCGCTGGAGAAACTCCTCGCTCATGCCGATGCCCGTATCACTGATGGTAAAACGGAAACGGACACGGCCATCAAGAACGCCGAGCTGGCGGATGACCACCCGCACCTCGCCCTCGGCCGGGGTGAACTTGACGGAATTGCCGAGGATATTGATCAGCACCTGCGTCAGCCGCAGGGAATCGCCCAGCAGTTCCTCCTCGGTGACGTCCTGCAGGATGACATCAAAATTCAGCCCGCGCGCCGTGGCCTGGGGCTGGACGACATCCACCATGTTCCGGATGACGCCGGGAAAATTGAAGGGCGCATGGCTGATGGAGAGCTTGCCGCTCTCGATCTTGGACATGTCCAGCACATCGTTGATGATGCCGAGCAAATGCCGGGAGGATTCGCTGATCTTGCCGAGGCAGTCCTGGACACGCGCCGGATCGTCCCTGCGGTTCATGGCGATGGCCGTCATGCCGATGATGGCGTTCATGGGAGTGCGGATCTCGTGGCTCATGTGCGAGAGAAAGCTGCTCTTGGCGGCACTGGCGATGCGCGCGCTCTCCAGCGCGTCGCTGAGTTCCCGCGCGTGGCGGGCGGTTCTGGTGCGATCGCTGACAAGGATAATGCGCCGCCCGGAATGCCGCTCCTCCGGCTCCGCGGGGTAAACGCTCACGGAAAACACGCGGCCATCACGCTGGAAGGAGATCTCCGGCGCATCGGCATCCTCGTCCACGCCCGCAAGCAGGTGGTCAAGGCGCCGGGCGTCGGCTTCGGGCAGGAAGCCGCGCAAGAGCTCCGGATGGGCCCTGAGCTCCTCCGCGTCAATACCCGTGAGCCGCCCGCTGTTGGGGCTCACATATTCAAAGTCGCGGGTGTTGCGGGCAATGATGAAAACTTCATCCACATTGCGCGCGAGCAGACTGAAAAGCCCGTCCCGATAGGAGATCTGGCGGTTCTTCTCCCGTTCGCGGCGATCGGCGAGCACGAGCGCCGCAAGAAGCACGGCGCCGATGACCAGGGAAAGCACGGTGGTGAGGCCAAGGCGCCACTCCATGCGCGCGCGCACGGCGCGCGAATCCGCGTCGGCGGCGCGGGCGATGGCCTCCAGCGTGGCGATGATGTTCGCCACATGCGGGGCCACTTCCGTGCTGTAGCCTTGCAGGGCGGCTTCCAGACTCTTGTTGTGCTCCATGCGCTGGGCAAGGCGGGCGCGCGCCTTGCGGCCCTCGCCAAAGGCGAGCCGCATGGCCTCAAGCCGGCGCGGGTCCCCCCGGAAACGCTCCTCAATACGCGCTATGGAGGCATTCTGCGCCGCCTCCTGCCGCTGGAAGACCTGCGCCATGTCCTCATAGGTCATGCCCGGCGTGGTCATGAAGGCGGGCAGGCTGTCGCGCATGCTCTGCAGGCCCGCCACCATCTCGCGCGCCTCCCTGCCCACCTCTTCGGGATAGGCGTGGACGTAGAGCACCATCTCGTGGATCTGGCGCATGCTCCAGCCCACAAAAAGGACATACGCCACGAGAAAGACATAGATGGCCGCCTTCCAGTGCACATGCCCGAACATGATCCGCCGTCCCCAGCCCGACCGCGTCAGAAGAGGGGCATGCCGCCGAGCCAGTGATGCCGGACGCGCCCCCGCAGCTCCACGCCGAGAAAGGGCGTGTTCTTGCCGCGCGAACGCAGGTTCTCCGGCGTCACGGTCCAGGTCGCGTCAGGATCGAACAGGAAAAAATCCGCCGGGTCGCCGGGCGCAAAGCCGTTCCGGGGCAGGCCGAAGATCTCCGCCGGGCGGCGGCTCCAGAGACGGTGCAGATCGGCCTCAGCAAGCGCGCCCTCGCGCACCAGCCCCCACGTCAGGCTCAGGGCGAGATCCAGCCCCGTGAGGCCGCAGGGCGCGGCATCCAGCGTCTCGTCCTTTTCATGGGCCGCGTGCGGGGCATGATCCGTCACCAGGATGTCCACAAGGCCGGAAGCCACGGCCGCGCGCAGGGCGTCCCGGTCGTCGGCGGTCCTGAGGGGGGGGCTCACCTTGGCGCGGGTATTGTATCCCTGAAGGCTCGTCTCATCGAGGAGGAGATAGTGGGGACAGGTCTCAGCCGTGACCCGGACGCCGCGCGCCTTGCCCCAGGCGATGATGTCCACGGTGAGACGGCTGGAGACATGGGCGATATGCACCGGCAGGCCGAGATATTCGGCCAGCATGATGTCCCGCGCGGCCTGGATGGCTTCGCCCGCCGCCGGTTGCCCCTTGACGCCGAGCATGCCGCTGACGTCGCCCTCGTGCATGAGCCAGCCCCGCGCCAGGTGCGGGTCCTCGCAATGATCGATGAAGACCATGCCGAGGTCCGCCGCGTATTCCATGATGCGCCGCACCAGTTCGGCATTTTCCAGCGGGCGCCCGTCGTTGGAGACGGCCACGCAGCCCGCTTCGCGAAGTTCGGCCAGCGGCGCGAGGGCGGCGCCCTCCAGCCCCACGCTCGCGGCGGCCACGGGGAAAAGGCGCGGCCCCCGCGGATGGCTTTCACGCGCGCGTTCGAGCATGAGGCGCGTCACCGCCGCCGTGTCGTTGACCGGCCGGGTATTGGCCATGCACATGACCTGCCCGAAACCGCCATGGGCGGCGGCCTCAAGGCCGGAGGCGATGTCTTCCTTGTATTCGTAGCCGGGCTCGCGCAAATGGACATGCGCGTCCGTCAGGCTGGGCAGAAGGAGCAGACCGCCGGCCTCGAAAAGCTCACAGCCCTCCGGCGGCGTCTGGCGCCCGGCGGGCGTCATGGTCACGATGCGGCCATCGTCCACCAGAAGATCCACGGGCGCGTCGAGATGCCGGGCATTGCGGATACAGAGCGTCATGCGGCGCCTCCCTCATTGCGCGTGGCAAGCAGATAGAGCACGGCCATGCGGGTCGCCACGCCCGCGGCCACCTGTTGGAGCACCAGACATTCCGGCGCATCGGCCACGGCGCTGGAGATCTCCAGCCCCCGGTTCATGGGACCGGGGTGGAGGACCCGCGCTCCGGGCTTTGCCAGGGCGAGATGGCGGAAATCAAGACAGTAGCGCCGGGAATATTCGGAAAGATCCGGCAGGAGGCCGGCCTGCTGGCGCTCCAGCTGAAGCCGCAGGCACATAACGGCGTCCACCCCGGTCACGGCCTTGTCCAGCTCGGAAAATACCTCCACGGGCCAGTGGTCCACCCCGGCCGGGAGCAGGGTACGCGGCGCGCACAACCGCACCCGCACGCCGAGCTTGCGCAGCAGATGAAGGTTGGAACGCGCCACGCGGCTGTGGGCAATGTCGCCCAGAATGAGCAGTTCGCGCCCGGCAAAGTCGTTTCCCCAAATCTCGCGCAGGCTGAAACAGTCGAGCAGGGCCTGGGTGGGGTGGGCGTGCCAGCCGTCACCGCCGTTGACCACCCCGCAGGGGAGGAGTTCCGCAAGGTACTGGGCCGCGCCGCTCGACCGGTGGCGGATGACGATGACATCCGGATTCATGGCCTGAAGCGTCAGGCCGGTATCCTTGAGGCTTTCTCCCTTGTTGATGCTCGACCCGGTGGTGCCAAGGGCAAAGGTGTCCGCCGAAAGGCGTTTGGCCGCCATATCAAAGGAGGTCTTGGTGCGCGTGCTGTTTTCGGCGAAAAACAGCACCACCGTCCTGCCCTTGAGGGTCGGCACCTTTTTTACCGGGCGCCGGTTGATCTCCTGAAAGCCCGATGCGAGATCCAGCAGACGGAGCACCTCATCCGCCTCAAGCTGGGTCACGTCGAGCAGATCCTTGTGCGGCCAGGGGTGGCGATTGTCGTCAGGCATGGCGCGAAGGGCCTCCTTGGCGAACGGTGGCCGTGCCCCCGCCCGCCGGCGCAAAAAAAAGCCCCGCTCTGCGGAACGGGGAATCTGCCGCCGGAATGGCGGAAACAGCGGGCCGGCACAACACCCGCGCGAAACGCCGCGCACTGGCAACGGGCTGGCATGCGGCAACGGCATCCGGCATCGTATCCATAGCTGAAGTCTAGGCGCCGCGCATGGCGTTGTAAAGAAAAAATCCTCCCCGCTCCGGAAGCGGTTGACGCCGCAGGGGCCTTTGACTACCGTGGCCCTGCCCGCGCCTTGGGACCATGCCGGCCGGGGCCGGCGCGAACGCATCACCAGGGCGGGGAGCCGCCACCGCGCCGGAGCATGCGGCGCCGGCGGTCACGGACGGCACATTCATCCCGCGGGGAGGGACGCCATGCTTCTGTCACTTGTCATCTATCTGTGCTGCGGCGCCGTGGTCGGCGTGCTCGCCGGCCTGCTCGGCGTGGGCGGCGGCACGGTCATCGTTCCCATCCTCGTGGCCGTCTTTCCCACCCAGGGCGTGCCGCCCCAGTATGTGCAGCAGCTTGCGCTCGGCACGTCGCTCGCCAGCATCATGTTCACCTCCATTTCCAGCGCGCGGGCGCACCATGCGCGCGGGGCCGTCAAATGGGACATTTTCCGCCATATCGTGCCCGGCATCCTGCTCGGCACCTTCTTCGGCGGTCTGCTGGCCACCCATCTGCCCGTCATGTTCCTGAAGATCTTCTTCATCTGCTTCCTCTTTGCCATTTCCGCGCAGATGATTTCCAACTATCGTCCCCCGGCCAGCCGCAACATGCCCGGTTTCCTCGGCACGGCGGGCATGGGCGGGGTCATCGGCCTGGTTTCCAGCTTTGTGGGCATCGGCGGCGGGTCGCTTTCCGTGCCGTTCATGACCTATTGCAATGTGCCCATCCACACCGCCGTGGGCACCTCGGCGGCCATCGGCTTTCCCATCGCCGTGGCCGGCACCCTGGGCTATATCGTCGGCGGCTGGGGCCGCCCCGGCCTGCCCCCCGAAACGCTCGGTTTTGTCCACCTCTGGGCGCTTTTCGGCATCGCCGCGGCCAGTTGCCTCACGGCGCCGCTGGGCGTGCGTCTTTCCCATGCCCTGCCCACGACGAAACTCAAGCGCGCCTTCGCGCTCTTCCTCATTGTCGTGGGCCTGAAGATGCTCTGGGATATCCTCTAGGCTTCCACGCCATGCTCACCACTTACAACCGCAAGCGGACCGAATCCGTCTGGTGGAACCTGCTCTGGCTGACGCTCGGCGCCTTTCTCATGACCGTCTGCGTGCAGGGCGTGGCCGCGCCGCACAACTTCCTTGCCGGCGGCGTCATGGGGGTGGCCCTGCTGCTCACCTACTGGGTGCATGGCCTGCCGCCGCTCGTCTGGTATCTCGCCCTGTGCCTGCCCATCTATGTCATCGGCTGGTTCCTGCTGGGGCGGCGCTTCCTGCTCTATACCTTCTACGGCACCGTGGCCATGAACGTCTTCGGGCAGTTCCTCCAGTTCGAGCTGTCCTTTACCAATGACGTGTATGCGGCGCTCGTGGGCGGGGTGCTCAACGGCGCGGCGTCGGGCATCATGCTCCGCACGCTCGGCAGCAGCGGCGGCACGGATGTCTTCGCCATTCTGCTCAAGGAGCGCTGGAACATTCCCATCGGACAGTTCAACTTTCTCTTCAATGCCACCCTCTTTCTCATCGGCGCCTTCCGGCTGCCCGCGGATCTCATCGTGGCCTCCATCCTGATGATGTTCGTGGCCTCGCAGACCCTGGAATATGTGCTCGGCATGTTCAACCGCCGCAAGCTCGTCCTGGTCATTTCCAGCCGGGGCGAGGAGATCGGCGAGGCGATCCTGGCAAGCGAGCGCTACGGCGCCACCATGATCCGCGCCAAGGGCGCCTATTCCGGCACGGACAGGGAGATCCTGCTCACCGTCACCAACAATGTGGCCCTCAAGCGGCTGGAAAATCTCGTCTATACCATTGACCCGCACGCGCTCTTCATCGTCGAGAATACCTTCTACGTCTCAGGCGGCCAGTTCGCGCGCCGGGGCCGCTAGACATGGGGAGCGCGGGGGGCGCCCCTGCCCTCGCCTTTCGGGCGCGGAGCCTCGTTTCCCTCGCGGGAGAAGGCCCGGCGCGGGGCGCGGCGCTCCTCGCGCCACTCGCCCGGCTGGACGATGCGCTCATCCTCACGCGCGCCGGCCGGGTGGAAGAGGTGCGCCCCTGGAAAAACGCGCGCCTGCCCGCCGGAACACGGGTACGGGATATGGGCGATGTCTGCCTTATGCCCGCCTGCGTGAACGCGCACACGCATCTGCAGCTTTCCTGGCTCGCCGGACGCACGCGCTGGGGGCACGGCTTTGCGGCATGGCTGCAAAGCCTTGTTCCGCAACTCATTGCCCCGGTGCGGGACGAGCAAGAGACAGCGCGCCGGCAGCAGGCAGTGGCGCGGGCCTGTGCCGCCCTTGCCGCTGCCGGCACCCATTGGGTGGGAGACGTGGGCGGCTCCAGCCCCGGCGCGCTCTCAGGGGTGCGCGCGGCCAGTACCGCCGCCGGAACGGAAATGCGCCGTTTTTGCGAATGGTTCGGCTTTGCGCCGCCGCTCATCGACGCGGGGCGCCCCTGGCCGCCCCGCTGCCGCGCCGAGATCATGGCGGACACCGCGCTGGAAAACCAATGCGCGCCCGGCGGGCACGCCCTCTACTCCACGGCGCCGGACATCCTGCGCGCGGCACGGGAGTGGTGCGCCGGCGCCGGACGCATTTTCAGCTTTCACCTGGCGGAATCCCCGGAAGAAACGGAACTGCTCACCACCGGGACGGGCGCCCTGCGCGCCTGCTACGAAGGCACCGTGCTGCCGCCCGGCTGGCAGCCGCCCCGGCTGCGTCCGCTGGCCCTTGCCCTGGAGCTGGGCCTGCTTGGGCCGGGCGTGCTGGCCGTGCATGGCGTCCAGCTCGCGCCGGAAGAGATCACAGCTCTGGCGGCAAGTGGCGCGGCCCTCTGCCTGTGCCCGCGCTCCAACCGGAATCTTGGCGTGGGTGAGGCGCCGGTGCGCGCCCTGCTGGAAAGCGGCACACTGCTCTGCCTGGGCACGGACGGCCTGACCTCCAACGAGGATCTGGATGTGCGCCGCGAAGCCCTCTGGCTGCGCGAGCGGCTTGACCTCCCGCCCCGCGCCCTGCTGCGCCTGCTCACGGTCAACGGCGCGGCGGCCCTGGGCTTCCCGCGCGGGGCGGCCACGCTGGCACCGGGAGCTCCGGCGGTCTTTGCCGTACTCCCGGAAGCACTGGAGCCGTAGCGCGGGGTTTTCCTGACAGGGCGCCGAAGGCCCCTCCCGAAAGTGTTCCGGCTATTCCGTGGGGAAATGGGCGCGCCTGCGGGCGCCCTTGGCCGTGGAGCGCGGCAGGGGGCAGAGCGCGGCAAGCCGCTCCGCGGACTCTGCATAATGCAGGCGCACGGCGCGTTCGATGGCCTGTGCGTCCCGCGTGCGCAATGCCGCATAAATATCGGTATGCCGCTGCAGCAGCTCCGCCGTCGTGTACAGGTTCTGCCACTGCTGGAACATGAGGTACTTGGAGATCACCCGGCAGGAACTGCGCGCGATGCTGACCACAAGCGGATTGCTTGCCCTGGAAAGAAACGTCTCATGGAAGAGCGTGCCGAGTTCCGCATGCACTTCCAGGGGGGCGTTATCAAGCACGCACTGACGCATGCGTTCAAGCACGTCCTCAAGATCCGGCCAGGGGCCGTCAGCGTGCCGCAAGGCCACCTCGGCGGCCGCCGCGCCTTCGAGCAGGCCGCACAGCTCGTACCTGTGGCGGATGCTCTCCCCGGTGAGGAGCGTCACGCACTTGCCGCGCTTGGGATGCGACATGAGCAGGCCCTCGGTCTCAAGCTGGTAGAGGGCCTCCCGCACGGGCGCGCGGCTGATGCCGCATTCATCGGCAAGGCTGGCTTCGCTGATACGGTCGCCGCCGCGGAGTTTGCCGCTCCGGATACGCTGGCGCACAAGCCGTGCCACCTGCCGACTATATGTGGGTTTGTCAAGTTTGCCGTTGCCGATGGGTTGCTGCATCCCGCCGCCATCCCTGTTGTGTGCTCATCCGGGGAACTTGCGTCAGCAGGCAAGTATAGACATCCCCCCAGTCTCCGGTCAAGGGCGTCCGCTCAGAAAATCCCCCGTCATGACGCCGAGGCGGCGCAGCGCCTCCGGCGCAATGACGGCGATGACGCCGCGCGCCCCCGCATTGATATAGAGCGCGGGGCACGAAAACAGGCTTTCCTGGGCAAAGACGGGCAGCGCCCGGCGCAGCCCGAACGGGCAGATGCCGCCGGGGCGGTATCCCGTGATGCGTTCGGCAACGTCAGGCGCGCTGGGCGCGAGATGGCCGCCGCCCGCGAGCCGTTCCAGCCGCCGCACGGACACGCGCCTGTCCCCGTGCATGAGCGCCATGACCGCGTGCCCGCCCGCGCCATCGTCAAAAACCAGGCTTTTCACGACCAGATGCTCGTCAATGCCGAGCTTGCGGGCGGCATCCGCGGTGCCGCCGCCTTCCGTGAACGCATAGTCAAGGCGCGCGCCCGGAAGCCCCAGTTCCCGCAGGACCGCAAATGCCGGCGCCTCAGGGTGGGCGGACATGCCCGCATCCTCCCGGTCGCCGCTTTCCGTTGCCATGGTACCGTCTCCTCCTTTCTTTTGTCGACCATATACCGTTGACATCAATTCTTGCCCTGCATATGGTATTCCCACCATTAACCATACTGCAAGGGAGGATGCAATGGCCACCGTCACCGCGAAATATCTTGGCGATCTGCGTACCGAATGTGTCCATGTGGCCAGCGGCACCAGACTGGTCACCGACGCGCCCGTGGACAATCAGGGCAAGGGCGAGGCCTTCTCGCCCACCGACCTCTGCGCCACGGCCCTCGCCGCCTGCGCCATGACCATCATCGGCATCTACGGCAAGTCGCACGATGTGGATGTGACGGGCACGACCATCGAGGTGACCAAGACCATGAACGCCAATCCGCGCCGCATCGGCAAGCTCGAAGTGGTTTTCACCATGCCCGATCGCGAGTATACCGACAAGCAGAAGCTGCTGATCGAACGCGCCGCGCATACCTGCCCTGTCCATCTCAGCCTGCATCCCGATGTGGAGCAGGTTTTCACCTTCAAATGGGCGCGCTAGCCCCAGCAAGGAGTAGAGCATGAAAACCGTCATCAAGAGCGCAAGTGCCCCGGCGGCCATCGGTCCGTATTCCCAGGCCATCCGCAAGGGGGATACCCTCTATCTTTCCGGGCAGATCGGCCTGGTCCCGGCCACGGGCGAGCTGATCTCCGCCGATGTGCGCGAGCAGACGGCCCAGGCGCTTGCCAACATGAAAGCCGTGCTCGCCGAGGCCGGCGCCACCCCCGCCGACGTCTGCAAGGTCACGGTCTTCATTACGGACATGGCGGATTTCCAGGCGGTGAACGAGGTCTACGCCAAGACGTTCACCGCCGATCCCCCCGCCCGCTCCTGCGTGGCCGTGGCCGCGCTCCCCAAGGGCGCGCGCGTGGAAGTGGAGGCTACCGCGGTTTTGTAAACGCCGGTTCCGCGGCATCTGTCAGGCGCTCCCTGCCCAGGCGCGGGCCCGGCACGGCGCGGGCAGCCCGGCCCACGCCCGGACCCACGGGGGGCCGGTATCCGGTCCGGGGCTGCGCCCCGCCATGCCCGCGGATACGCACATTCCCTGTGCGTTGCGCTGCGGCCCTCCCTCCGGGAAGGCCGCAGCATTGTTTTTTGTCGTCCGAAATACAGTTGACATTTTTGGTCGACTAACGCTTGCAATGGCGTTTTTTTTCACATACGCTGTTCCCAACGGCGCATCCCGAACCGGCGGGAGAGCGCACACTCTTCCAGGGGGATTCCATGCAAGCATCATGTCTGGGCCTGGTCTGCCGCGAATGCGGCACCCGTGTGCCCCAAGCCCGATTCGCCTTGACCTGTCCCGACTGTGGCGCGCCCATGCGCGTCGTCTTTGAGCCGGCGTCCCTCGCCTGCGCCCTTGCCGACGGGCTGCCGGCGCCCGCGGGCGATTCCGCGCTTCACCAGTGGCGCAACATCCTTCCCATTTCCGACATGTCGCTCATCCCGCGCGTCAGTCTCGGCGAAGCGGAAACCCAGTTGCTGCCTTCCCGGCGCATGGGCGCGCGCCTTGGCATCCGGGATCTGCGCTTCAAGGTCGAGCAGGGGCCCACCCTGTCCCTGAAAGATCGCGGGACCGCCCTGTGCGTGCTCAAGGCGCTGGAATTCGGCCGCACGACCGTCTGCGTGGCCTCGTCCGGCAACAACGCCGCCAGCGTTTCGGCCTATGGCGCGCGGGCCGGGCTTGAGGCCGTGGTGTTCGTGCAAAAGCACGTTTCACCCGCCAAGGTCTGCAAGAGCGTTGTCTATGGCGGCCGGGTGGTACGCATCGACGGCGACATGGCCACGGCGAGCCGCATCTGCAACGAGATGGTGGCGCGCCACAACTGGTTCCAGTGCGGCGGCCCCAATCCCTACCGCATCGTTTCCAAGCGCACCTTTGCCTACGGCATCGTGCAGCAGCTCGGCCAGGCGCCGGATGTGCTGCTCATTCCCTGCGGGGGCGGCGCGGGGCTGGTCGCGGCGCACGATGCCTTCACCGAGATGCTGGCGGCCGGGGTCATCACGCGCCTGCCGCGCCTTGTGGGCGTCCAGCTGGAGGCCTGCGACCCCATCGCCCAGGCCTTCCATGCCGGAGAGGACACCGTGCGCCCGGTGGAAAAAAAGCCCTCGCGCTCCGATGCCATCATGAACGCCAACCCCTACTGGGGCCGCTACTGCCTCAAGGCCGTGCGCGAAACCGGCGGCACCATGATCTCCGTCAGCGACGAGGACTTTCTCCGCACCATCCGCGAGCTCGGCAGGGAAGAGGGGATCTTCGCGGAACCGGCGGGCGCCGTCACCGTGGCGGCCCTCGCAAAGCTGGTGCGCCTGCCGGAATTTGCGTCGCCCGGCGTGACTGTCTGCAATATTACCGGCCACGGCCTGAACGCGCCCGCCGTTGCCACCAGCGATGAGGATTTCCCGGACGTCACGGCGCCCACTGTGGAAGCCGTGGAAGCCGCACTGCGCGGCCGTCCGTAGCATCAAGGCCCATTCATTATCCCAGAGGAGGGAGGCATGAAACGCGCATTCCTGTCCATGTTCCTCGTTTTCGGGCTTCTGGTCGCCCCGGCCCTGGCCGCCGACTATCCGTCCAAGCCCATCACCCTGATGACGGCCTTCAACCCCGGCGGCGGCAGCGATGTCAGCCATCGCCTGCTGGAAAAGTACGCCAAGGGCATCTTCGCCCAGCCGCTTGTGGTCATTTACAAACCGGGCGCGGGCGGCGAAATCGGCTGGACATGGCTCGCCCAGGCCAAGCCCGACGGCTACATCATCGGCGGCGTGGACCTGCCGCACATCGTGCTCCAGCCCATGCTGCGCGCCAGCGGCCAGCCGGGCTACACCACCAACCAGCTCAACCCCATCTGCAACCTCGTCTATGACGCCAATGTGGTCATGGTGCCCGCCTCCAGCCCCTGGAAGACCTTTGCGGAATTCATCGACCACGCCAAGGCCAATCCCGGCAAGATCAAGGTGGCCACCGTGGGCAAGCTCACGGGCGACCATCTCTTCCTCATGCAGATCGAAAAGGCCACGGGCGCCAAATTCACCCAGGTGCCCTATCCCGGCAGCGGCAAGGCCATCCCCGCGCTCCAGAGCGGCGAGGCGGATGCCTATTTCGGCTCCGGCTCCAGCTTCCTGCGCATGGAGAACACGCGGGGCCTCGCCATCGGCTCGGCCAAGCGCTACGAGCTCTGCCCCGATGTGCCCACCCTCAAAGAACTGGGCTACCCCATCGAATCCGGCAAGTATCGCGGCATTGCGTCGCCCCTGAACATTCCCAAGGCGGCGCGCGACTATCTTGAAAGCAAATTCCGCGAACTGTGCGCCAATCCCGACTACCAGAAGGCCGTCAAGGCCGGTGGCCTGATGCCCGATTACCGGGACAGCGCCGCCTTTGCCGAGATCATCAAGAACGAAGAGGCGCAGGCCCGTGCCATCCTCACGGAGTTCGGCCTGCTCAAGTAAGCGTTTTGCCCGGCAGCCCGGTCATGCCCGACCGGGCTGCCCCGTTTGTGCATCCTGACCTTCTCCGGAGGGCGCCATGTTCGAGCCCATGACCATCCTCGCCAACCTGGCGGACCCGTTCACCCTGGCGCTCATGGCGCTGAGCGCCTGTTTCGGCATCATCATGGGCGCGGTGCCCGGCCTGTCCGGGACCCTCGGCATCGCCCTGCTGCTGCCGTTCACCTTCGGGCTTGATCCGGCAACAGCCCTGCTCATGCTGGGCTCGGTCTACTGCGGTTCGGAGTACGGCGGTTCCATCCCCGCCATACTCATCAACACCCCCGGCACCGCCGCCGCCCTGTGCACGACCTTTGACGGCTACCCCATGGCCATGAAGGGACAGGCGCAAAAAGCCCTGTTCACCGCGCTCATTTCCTCGGTATTCGGCGGTCTGTTCGGCGTTTCCGCGCTCCTGTTCCTTTCCCTGCCGCTGGCCAATATTTCCATGCAGTTCGGCGCGCCGGAACAGTTCTGGCTCTGCGTCTTCGCCCTGACCATCATCGCGTCGCTCTCGTCCGGCAATGTGCTCAAGGGCATTCTGGGCGCCCTCATCGGCCTGGTGCTCGCCTGCGTGGGCATGGACCCCATAACCGGCCACCCGCGGTTCACGTTCAATACCATGGAGCTTATGGGCGGCATCAGCGTCGTTCCCGCGCTCATCGGCCTGTTTGCCATTCCGCAGGCGCTGCTTCTGCTCAAACCGGCGGGCAAGGGCGAGTCGGTCATGGCCCCGTACATTTCCACGCCCGGCGTCTTCTGGCAGACCCTGTGCGACTTTTTGCGGCGCATCTGGGTGGTGGGGCTTGCCGGCGTCATCGGCGTCATCGTGGGCATCATGCCCGGCGCCGGCGGAAATATCGCCACCTTCGTGGCCTATAACGAAACCAAGCGTTTTTCTCGCAAGAGCAAGGACTTCGGCACCGGCATCATGGAAGGCATCATGGCGCCTGAGGTCTGCAACAACGCCGTGGTGGGCGGCGCTCAGATCCCCATGCTCACCCTGGGCATCCCAGGAAGCGCGCCGGCCGCCGTCATGCTGGGCGCCCTCATGACGCACGGCCTCAAACCCGGCTTCAAGCTGTTCGCCGAGCAGGGGAACACGGTCTACACCTACGCCTTCGGCCTCATCGTCGCCAATGTCCTCATCCTCCTGCTGGGCCTTGTCCTGGTGCGCATCTTCGCGCGGGCGCTGAAGATCCCCCAGCATTTTCTGGTGGTCGCCATCCTCGCCCTGTCCATCGTCGGCGCCTACTCCATCAACAATTCCCCCACGGATGTCCTCTCCATGGCGGCCTGCGGCATTCTCGGCTACATCCTCATCCGCTTCAAATTCGGCGTCGCCCCGGCGGCACTGGGGCTCATCCTCGGCACGACCATGGAGGAAGGCTTCAAGCTCTCCCTGCATCTCGGCGCCGCCGAGGGCAACGTCCCGCTGTTTTTCTTCTCGCGGCCGCAAAGCCTTGTCCTCATCGGGCTGACGCTCCTTTCCCTCGGCTATGCCGTCTGGAAGGAATGGAAAACCCGGAACAACTAGCGGTTCAGGGAGCCTGCCATGAACGAACGCACCGCCGACCTCCTTTCCGCCGTTTGTCTCATCGCCTTTGCCCTGGTCATGCGCGCGCAGCTTGAGGGCATTCCCACGGAAGGCATCATCTTTCCCCTGAGCGCGCTCTACTGCATCATGGGCGCGAGCCTTCTGCTGGCCCTCAACTCCCTGCGCGATCATGGCGTGATCTCCTTTTTCTCCGGCATCCCGCCCCTGCGCTGGTGCGCGGTGTGCGGCATTTTCCTCCTCCAGGTGCTTGGCGCCATGTATGTCTCGTTTCTCTGCGCCATGGCGGCGGGCATGCTCGCCATGCTCCTCATCCTGACGCCGCGGCGCACGGGCCGGGCACTGCTGGCGGATCTTGCGTTTGTGGCGGGTTTCCTCCTCTTTTTCCAGTTTTTTTTCACCGACATCATGCATATCTATTTTCCGGAAAATCTGTTCTAATGGCGCAGACAGCAAAGGAAAGGAGCGGCACATGCGTCTTACCATCATCGGCGGAGGCCCGGCGGGATATACGGCGGCATTTGAAGCCGCGCGCCGGGGTTGCGAGGTAACGCTCGTGGAACGGAGCGCCATGGGCGGCACCTGCCTCAATCACGGCTGCATCCCCACCAAGACCCTGCGGGCGAGCGCCGATGCCATGGACATGGCCCGGCGTCTCGCCGAATACGGCATCACCGGCTGCACCGCGCCGGGGATCGACGCGGCGGCTGTGCAGCGGCGCAAGACATCGGTCATCGACATTCTCCGGGGCGGCCTCGAAAAGACGTGCGGCCGCCTTGGCATCCACCGCCTGCACGGGGCCGCGCGAGTCCGGGACGCGCGCACGGTCACGGTCCGGACCGACGACGGGGAGCAGCAGGTGGAAGGCGACGCGATCATCCTCGCCACGGGCTCATGTATCCGTGAACTCCCCGGCCTCAAGCCGGATCATGTCCGCATCTGCGACAGCGACGACGCCCTGGAGCTTGCGGAGATCCCGGAAAGCTGCATCATCGTGGGCGGCGGCGTCATCGGCTGCGAACTGGCCGGCATCCTGACGGCCTTCGGCAGCCGCGTGACCGTGGTGGAAGCCCAGGACCGCCTTCTCCCCCTCCCTTCCGTGGATGCGGACATCAGCACGCTTCTGGCGCGCGAGCTGCGGAAACGCAAGGTCCGCATGCTGCCCGGCCATACGCTCGCCAATGTGCGCATTGAAGACGGCCTTGTTCGTGCCACGGCCACGCCCTGGGGAGAGCACGACACGGCCAGGGAGGAGCCGCTGGAGGCGGCGCGGCTTTTTGTCACCGTGGGCCGGGGCCCGGCAACGGACGGCCTTGGCCTCGCCGAAGCCGGGATAGACACGGACAAGGGCGGCTGGATCGCCGTGGACGAGCAGCTCCGCACCTCCGTGCCGGGGATCTATGCGGCAGGCGACGCGCTGGGGCCGTCCCACGTCATGCTGGCCCATGTGGCCGCCATGGAGGGCCTCGCCATTGTGGAGACCCTGCTCGGCGGCAACGGACGCATGGAATATGCGGCAGTGCCCTCGGCCATTTTCACCGCGCCGGAAATCGGCTGCGTGGGCCTCACGGAAGCGCAGGCGCGCGCCGCGGGCGCGGAGGTGGTTTGCGGCGTCACGCAGATGCGCGAGCTGGGCAAGGCGCACGCCATGGGGGAATTGCCCGGTTTCTTCAAGATCGTGGCCGACCGGCAGGACGGCCGCATCCTCGGCGTCCACATGGCGGGCGCCCATGCCTCGGATCTGCTGGGCGAGGCCACGCTGGCCCTTTCCCTGAAGGCGGGACTGCGCGACATGGCCGCCACCATCCATGCCCACCCCACCCTGAGCGAAGGGCTGCTTGAAGCCGCCAGGGCGGCGCTGCACGAGATGGAGCGGGCTTCCGCCTGAGGGAACGCCAGAGCGTTTTCGCAAGGCTCTGTTATACACTGCGGTTGATGGATATTCCACGTTCCGTCTGGAGCGGAGCGACAGACGGATGCTGGTGCCGGAAGAATCCTAAAAAATAAGATCCTTCGGGGCTGGCAAGGAAGAGAAAAATTTTCGCGGGGAGTGTACTTAAGTACTCGACCAAGAAAATTTTTCTCTGACGCAGCCAGCCCCGAAGGAGTTGTTTTTGACGGAGAATTTCGGCAGTACCCACACGGCACAGGCGCGTCATCAACCAAAAAGTATACTACAGTCTTTCGCAATGAAATCGCGTAAACGCTCCGGCGGCTGCGAGAGCGGACGCCCGCGCCGCAATGCAGGCAGCGAAACCTGAGGGAAAATATCTGTCTTGCAGATATTTTCCTCAACAAAATGCTCTAGTGATGACGTGAGCCCTGGCCGCGCAGGGCGAGCAACCCCGCGAGGATGCTCCAGGGATTGGGCGGACAGCCCGGCACATAGATATCCGGCGTGAGCCCCGCCGCCGCAAGGGCGTCGGAAGCGCTTTCTCCCGTTGCGGGGCTCTCGTCCGGCGTGCCGCCCAGGCCGCCCAGACAGTCCGCGGACTCGCGGAAAAGGCCGCCCGAAATGGCGCACGCGCCCACGGCCACAAGCACGCGCGGCCGGGGCACGGCGGCCCAGGTGTCGAGCAGGGCCGCGCGCATGTTGCGCGTCACCGGGCCGGTGACGAGCAGGCCATCGGCATGGCGCGGCGAAGCCGCGAACTCGATGCCGAAGCGTCCGAGATCATAGACCAGCGTCCCCAGCACATTGCTGTCCGCCTCGCAGGCATTGCAGCCGCCGGCACTCACCTGCCGGAGCTTGAGCGAGCGCCGGAACAGCCGGAAACGGCCGCCCATGGCCGCCGCCGCAGCCTCGCCTGCCCCTTCCCCGGCTTCCGGGGCACGGGGGGCTGTTTCCGGAAACACCAGCAACGCTTCGCGCGACGCCGCCGCCACGCGGTAGTCCCCACTGAAACGGATGGCGCCCGAAGGGCACACCTCCTGGCACGCCCCGCAGAAAATACAGCGGCCCATGTCCAGGACCGGCGTGCGTCCCGGCGCGTCCGGACGCGGCAGGAGCGCCCCGGCCGGACAGGCGTCCTGACAGGCGCGGCACGAACCGCAGTCGCCATCCGTGAGCAGTGGCCGGCCGCGATAGCGCGGGGAGAGGACGGGCTCTTTCCGGGGCCAGTCCAGAGTGCGGTAGCGTTGTTTCAGACGTTCGGCAAGGATGCGGAACATGGGCAAGCCTCACAGGTCATGGCCGCAATAGGAGAGATTGAAGCTCTTGTTGCAGAGCGGAAAATCCGAAACCTGGCCGCCGCGCATGGCCAGCGCCAGCCCCGCCCAGTTGTGGAAGGAGGGGTCCACGAGCCTGAGGGCCAGAAATTCCCCGTCCGGGCCGGTGACGCCCACATGGCAGACCTCACCCCGCCAGCCTTCCACCTGGGCAACGGCCAGCCGCCGGCCCGGCAGCGGGCCGCCCGCGGCCATGGCCCGCGCCAGTGCGGCCTCGCGCTCCGCCACGCTTTCAGGGTGCTCCGCCAGCCAGCCGAGATCTTCGGCCACCAGGGCGAGAGAATCCGCCATCTCGGCGCGACGCACCCGCGCGCGGGCAAACACGTCGCCACTGTGCCCCGTCCGGGGGGCATCGGCCCCCGCCAGGGGAAGCTCCGAAAGCGGCGCATGAAAACGCGCATCACGCTCAAGGCCGCAGGCCCGCGCCGCAACGCCCACCAGACCGAGCGCGCTGGCCGTTTCCGCGCTGAGCGCGCCCGTTCCCCTCATGCGCTGCTCCACGCTGGCCGCGGCGAACATGACCTCCACGGAACCGGCGGCATCCCTGCCGGTGGCCGCGAGACGCGCCGCCATATCCGCGCATTCCTGCGGGGAAAGCTTCCAGGCCACGCCACCGGGCCGCAGGAGGCCGCGGCCGAAGCGGTTGCCGCAGAGCGCCGCCGTGAGATTGAGGAAATCACCGCGAATGCGCCCATTCCAGGACGAGGTCGGCAGAAAGCCCGTATCGCCGGCAATGGCCCCCAGATCCCCGCAGTGATTGGCGAGCCGCTCCAGCTCCAGCCCCACGCGGCGCAGCCGCTGGGTACGGGGCTCCAGTTCCTCCAGGCCGAGCAGCCGCTCCCGGAGCACGCACAGGGCCGTGGCGTGCGCCACGCTGGAGTCACCCGCCGCGCATTCCACAAGCCGCAGCGCCGCCAGGGGACGTTCCCCGGCCTGGGCGCGCAGCAGCCGTTCCAGACCGCGATGCTGGTAGCCGAGCGCTATTTCCAGATGCAGCACGTTCTCGCCGTAGCACTGGAACCGGAAATGCCCCGGCTCAATGACGCCCGCGTGCACCGGCCCCACGGCCACCTCATGCACCTCGCCGCCATCCACGCGGTAAAACTCGCGCCCCGCGCAGCCGGGCGCGTCCGGGGAACGGCGCACTGGCTTGAGCCAGGGGTGCCCCTCCGGGAGGATGCCCCACTCCTCATAGATCTCGCGTTCAAACAGCTGGACCTGCGGGCAGGCCGCCGCCAGCGACGGAAAGGCCGTCAGCGGCGCCGTACGGGCGGCGGCAAGACGCCGCTCCGCATCATGGGCAAGAACACAGCACAGGCCCGCCTGGGCCCTCCGCTGCGGGGCGCCGCCTTCTCCCCGCGCCGTTGCCGGGGAGCTCCCCGGCTCCGGCAGGGCAAACAGCGCAAGAACGCGCCAGCCGCTCTTGACCGCGTCAAGAACATGGGCGCCCAGAGCGACGGCATCCAGGACGGGGAGCGCCTCCACAGCGACGGCCTGGCGATATGCAAAGCAGTACATCCCCTACCCCCCGATGAGCCGGCCGCCCGTTTCCAGAAAATGCCACAGCCAGTCCGGCACCCAGAGCCCCAGGGCAAGGACGGCCACGGCCAGGGCCAGCGGCGGCAGGACGCTCCAGAGCGGTTCGCGGCGATCGCGCAGCCGGGCGGGCATGTCCAGCGGGCGTGCGCCCTGCACCATGCGCAGCACCGCCACGGACATCCCCACAAAGATGACCGCCAGCGCCCCAAGATAGATGGCCGCCACCAGCCACGCGCCGTCGGCAAGCATGCCTTTGAGGATAATGAGCTCACTCACGAAAATGCCGAACGGCGGCGAGCCCGCCACGGCAAGAAAGCCCGCCGTCCAGAGCGCGCCCGTGGCGGGCATGGTCCAGCGCAGGCCGCGCACGTCATAGCTGGAATAGGTGTGGTAGCGGGCGAGAATATTCCCGGAGAGCAGAAAGAGCAGGCACTTGGTCAGCGAATGGCAGACGGAATGGAGCAGCGCGCCATCCACGGCGATGCCGCCCAGGCCGATGCCAAGGCTGAGGATGCCCATGTGCTCCACGCTGGAATAGGCGAGCAGGCGCTTGTAATGCCCCTGCCCCACGATGAAGATGGCCGCCGTCAGCAGCGAAAGAATGCCGAAAAAGACGAGCAGGCCGCCGCTGAAATCGCCCAGCCCGGCGGCCAGCAGGATCTGGTGGCCGCGCAGGATGCCGAGCAGGGCGCAGTTGAGCAGCGCCCCGGAGAGCAGGGCCGAAACCAGCGACGGCGCCTGGCTGTGCGCGTCGGGCAACCAGTTGTGCAGTGGCGCGAGCCCCATCTTGGTGCCATAGCCCACCAGCAGGAAAATGAAGGCCGCCTTGAGCCAGGGGGAGGCAGCGGCGCCGGCATGGGCCACGAACCAGCCGAGCGAGTCGATGTCGTCCGCGAGCACCGGGCTTTCCCCGGCGCCCCCCGGCGCATAGAAGGCCACGGAAAGCAGGATGTTGCCGAGCAGGGCCAGCGCGATGCCCACCGAACAGATGATGAGATATTTCCAGGTGGCTTCCAGCGAACGCCGGTGCCGGTGAAAATAGATGAGCGGCGCGCTGGAGAGCGTGGTGGCCTCGATGCCGACCCACAGGGCGCCCAGATGCGGCGTTGTGGTCACAAGGCTCATGGCCGCGAGAAAAAAACAGAGGCAGGCGGTGAAGCGGCGTTCGGGCGCGTTGGTGAACGGGCGGCCGTCGTGGATGCAGGTACGCACCTCGATGGCCTCTTCCTCGCGCAGATAGCCCACGGCATAGATGGACGCCGCAAAGAACAGCAGGCTCGCCAGGATGAGGAACAGCGCGCCCAGGGCATCCGGCGCCAGAAGGCCGCCCAGCGCGGCGGGATGGCCGCCGGCGGCAACGGCCATGACAATGGCGAGCGAAAGGCAGACATGGCCGGCGCCGGTGACGGGCAAAAGGACGCGGCAGAAGCCCGCATTGCCCACAGCCAGCATGAGCAGACCCGCCACAAGGGGGAGAAGGATCAGGGCTTCAAGCATGATCAGTCCCTGAGGCTGCGGAAGCGGCCCGTGTCGATGGAATCAAAGGTCTCGCCGATATGCCCGATGGCATTGCCCATGACGAAGACCGCCACAAAGATGTCCAGCAGCAGGGCCAGCTCGAACCAGATGGCCCCGGCGGCCATGAGCGGGGCGCCCAGAAGGAAGATGCCGTTTTCCGCCACAAGGTAGCCGATGACCTGCGAAATGGCCGTGGCGCGCCCCACCACCAGAATAAGCCCGCAGAAAAGCGTGGTCAGCGCCGTGGGCAACAGCAGCGGCGGGAACAGATGCGGCAGGATGGGCAGGCGCGTCTCCAGCCAGAGCGAGAACACGAGGCCCAGCATGCCCGTGAACACCGCCGCGCCGAGGTGCAGCCGGGGCCGGGGTTCGTCGGTGGGCGCGAGCCTGCGCCGGGTGCGCTCCAGGAGGCCGGGCAGCAGCGCGCCCTTAATGCCGAACACCGCGCAGGCGAGCAGCGCGTGGTCCATGCCGAGCAGGAGCAGCGCCAGCAGAATGCCCTGAAACGCGGCAAGGCGGATGAGCGGGGCAATGCCCGGCGCCCCAAGCAGCAGCAGGTTGTTCAGCAGCAGGAGAAAAAGAATGGTGGAAAACAGCGAGGTCAGCGAGATCATGGGGCCGATGCTCTCCGTGAATGCGGCGGCGCGCCTAGCGGGCCTGCGTGAGGATAAGGGCCAGAGCCGCCAGGGCGGCGGCCACGCCAAGAAAATGCGGCACGCGCGTGAGCCGCAGCCGGGCCATGGCGGACTCCACCACGCCCACGGCAACGCCGATGCCGAGGATGACCAGCACCGAAAGCGCCGCATGCTCCCAGAGCGGCAGCGGCGGCACGAGCAGGCCGGCCACCAGGGCCGCGAAAAACCAGAGCTTGAGCGCCGCCCCGTAGACGATCATGGCAAGGTTGGGCCCGGAATGGTCAAGCACCATGACCTCGTGGATCATGGTCAGTTCCAGATGGGTGGTGGGATCGTCCACCGGGATGCGGCAGTTTTCCGCCAGCAGCAGGGCGAAAAAAACCGCGGGCGCCAGAAGCAGCTCAGGACGCCCCGCCTGCCAGAATGCCGCCATGTCGCCGTTGAACAGCGCGGAGAGGGAAAAGGCCGCGCGCACGTCAAGCCCTGAAACGCCGGCAACGCCGCGCCCCAGGTCAAGGCTCAGGCTGGTGAGCGTCAGAAAGGCGAGGAAGAGCGCGGGCTCGCCCAGGGCCGAAAACGCCGCTTCCCGGCTCGCCCCCATGCCCTCGAAGGAAGAGCCCGTATCCAGGGCCGCCAGCATGACCGCGAAACGCCCCATGCCGAGCAGATACGCCGCCAGCAGGAAATCCCCGCCAAAGGCCAGCGGCGAGGCGATGCCCCCCAGCGGCAGGAGCGCCAGCGCGCACAGGGCCGCCGCCAGGGAGACGCCCGGCGCCGCAGCAAAGGTCCAGGTGGTGGTGCGGCTGATGACCTCGCCCTTGCCGAGCAGCTTGGCAAGGTCATAGTAGGTCTGGAGCAGGGGCTTGCCGTGCCGCCCGGCCACCATGGCCTTGACGCGGTTGATGATGCCCGGCAGCAGCGGCGCCAGCACCAGGGCCAGCGCAAGCTGGAGGAAAAAGGCGGTCGGCGCGCTCATGGCCTGAGCCCCCAGACGAGAAGCCCCACCACGGTGGCGAGGATATAGAGGATATAGAGGTGGATCTTGCCGTGCTGGAGGATCTTGCAGGCGTTGCAGACCCGTTCCACCAGTTCGAAGAGCGGGGCGAAGAAATGCGTCCGCAGGCGGTCCGGCGCAGCCACGCTGAAGGCGGCGCGGTCGGGGAAGATCCCCTCCGGCGCTCCGCCCCGCGTCCGCAGGCCCATGAACGGCGCGAACAGCCGCGCCAGAGGCTCGGAAAATGACGCATCCGTATACTGGATACGCACCGAGGAGGCCTGGTAGCCACAGCCCCACGTTTTTTCCCTCAGGATCCCGCGCCGCCGGAGCAGCAGGCCGCGCGCGGCAAAAAGACAGAATGCCAGGGCAACGCCGCCGCCGCCGACCATGGAAATCATGGCGAGGCTGCGGCGCATCTGCGCGCCAACGCCGGGAAGCTCGCTGACCAGCCCGTGCGGGAGGGGGATGGCCGCAAGCGCCGTTCCCGAAGCAAGCCCGAAAAAATACGGCGCGAACAGGCCCCCGGCCACACAGGCCGCCGCGGGAAGCGCCAGCGGCCAGAGGCCGCGCCAGCCCGTGGCATGGGCATTGGCGGCAAAGCCCGTGCGCGGCTCTCCCAGAAAGGTGGCGCCATATGCGCGCACATAGACCGCCGCCGCGAGGCCGCTCACCAGCGCAAGCCCCGCCAGCGTGAACAGAAGGCCGAGCTGGCGCTCCACGCCGGGCAGGGAGGCGCCGTCCAGCAGCGACATGGCAAGGACAAATTCCGAGGCGAAGCCGCTCAGTGGCGGCAGGCAGGCAATGGCGGCCGCCCCCAGCGCAAAGGCCGCGCCCACGAGCGGAAGCCTCCGTTGCAGGCCGCCCAGCAGCTCCATACGCACCGTGCCCGCCGCATGGAGCACCTCGCCCGCGCAGAGGAAGAGCAGTCCCTTGAACCCGGCATGGTTGAGCATATGGAGCAGCGCCCCGGAAAAGCCCAGCAGGGCCGTCCAGGCATCACCGGCGGCCATGCCCACCAGACCGGCGCCCACGCCCATGAACATGAGCCCCATGTTCTCCACGCTGGAATAGGCGAGCAGGCGCTTGAGATTGCCCTGCCCCAATGCCTTGAGGATCCCCAGCAGCGCCGTGGCAAGGCCCAGCAGCAGCAGGAACCAGCCCCACCACTCAGGAAGCCCGCCAAGCACCCCCGCCGACGGCGTGCCGCCCAGCAGGGCCAGCGAGCGGAGCAGCCCGTACAGGCCGGCATTGATCATGGCCCCGGAAAGCAGGGCCGAAACATGGCTGGGCGCGGCGGGGTGCGCTTCCGGCAGCCAGACATGGAGCGGCGCCACGCCCGCCTTGGCCCCGAAACCGGCCACGGCAAGCAGGAAGAGCGCCGAAAGCGTCCCCGTCCCGGCATCGGCCAGCGGCGCGCAGCCCTCCATGGTCAGCGCCGTGCTGCCCGTCACCTGCCAGAGCAGGACAAAGAAGGCGAGCAGGAAGACCGCCCCCAGATGGCCCGCCACCAGATAGACCCACGAGGCATCGCGCACCTTGCTGTCGCCATCGTTGAAATCAATGAGGAAGAACGGCGCAAGGGACATGATCTCCCAGGCGAGAAGGAAGAAAATGGCGTCCCGCGCGCACAGTACCGCGGCCATGCCGAGGAGGAGCAGGAGAAAGAAAAACCAGTGCGCCGCAAGATTGTGTTCGGCCGGACGCACGCCGCGCAGGGCCATGCCGCCGGAAAGCGCGCAGACGAACCCCAGGCCGAAGACCGGCAGGAGAAAGAAGGCGCTCAGGGCATCCAGCTCAAGCATGAAGGCCCCCACCGGCAGGCCCCAGGGGAGCTGGAGCGCGGCGCCGCCCTGCAGAAAGACGCCCACGGCGCCGCCGAAGCCGAGGGCACACCCCACGGCCGCGCATCCGGCGCCGAAGGCGTTGACGCGGCGCCCGCGCCGGGGACGCGGGGGCGTGAACGACGCGGCCACGGCCAGAAGTCCGAGACAGAGGGCCCCGGCCAGAAAAACGCACAGGCTGGCAAGATAGCAATCCATGGAAAACCGCGCACGCAAAAAGTGGAATGGATGTCGCCAGAGGCCGGACATGCCGTCGCCATGCCGGCGCGGGCGCCGCATGGACCGGCATGGAACCGTGCCTTTCTAGATGAGCCCCTGCCGCAGCAGACCGTCAAAATAGGCGATGGTTTTTTCCAGGCCCGCCTCCAGGGGCGTTTGCGGCTCCCAGCCCAGTTCCCGCCGGGCAAGGGAGATGTCGGGCCGGCGCTGCTTCGGGTCATCGGCGGGCAGAGGCTCGCAGACAATGCGCGAACGGCTGCCCGTCAGCGCCACGACCTTTTCCGCCAGCGCGCGGATCGTGAACTCGCCGGGATTCCCCATGTTCATGGGGCCGACAAAGTCCTCGCGCGAGGCCATGAACCGGACCATGCACTCCACAAGATCGTCCACATAGCAGAACGATCGTGTCTGGCTGCCGTCGCCGTAAATGGTGATGGGCTCGCCCTTCAGGGCCTGGACGATGAAGTTGGAGACCACGCGGCCGTCGTTGGGGTGCATCCTGGGCCCATAGGTGTTGAAGATGCGCCCCACCTTGATGGGCAGGCCGCCCTGCCGCCGGTAGGAGAAGAACAGGGCCTCGGCGCACCGCTTGCCCTCGTCGTAGCAGGAGCGGATGCCGATGGGATTGACGTGCCCCCAGTAGGTTTCGGGCTGCGGATGCACCTCGGGGTCGCCGTAGACCTCGCTGGTGGACGCCTGATAGATGCGCGCGCCCACGCGCTTGGCAAGGCCGAGCATGTTGATGGCCCCGTGGACGCAGGTCTTGATGGTCTGGACGGGGTCGTGCTGATAGTGGATGGGCGAGGCGGGGCAGGCGAGATTGTAGATCTCGTCCACCTCCACATAGAGCGGAAAGGTCACGTCATGGCGGATGAGCTCAAAGCGCCTGTTGTCCATGAGCTCTTCCACATTGGCGCGGGCGCTGGAAAAGAAATTGTCCACGCAGATGACTTCGTGCCCCTCGGCCAGAAGCCTGGCGCAAAGATGCGAGCCCAGAAATCCGGAGCCGCCGGTGACGAGAATCCGCTTTCTCAAGTGCATGGTTTCCCCCTGGCGCCCATTTGCGACGGATCGCCCCGCGCGGCGCGCTCCGCACTTCTACGCGCAAATATCCGCCATGGCAATGGCTTTCTTGCGCGACCGGCGCCGCTTTGCTATGCTGCCTGGCGGCAGCCGGACAGGCTGCCCGCACCCGCCGCCCCGACACCGTCACGCCACCGGGCCACCACACCGGACCATCATGGGACACAAGAAACCGCACCGCATCGACCCGCTCACCCTGCCGCTGCCTCCCGGAGGCGTGGACAGCCACGCGCATCTGGACGGACCGGAATTCGACCCCGACCGCGAGGCGGTGCTCGCCCGCGCCCGCGCGGCGGGCATCACGGGCATCGGCAATGTCTTTCTCTCGCCCGAAGCCTTTCTCGACCGCCGGCAGCTCTTTGCCGACCATCCGGAGGTTTTCTTCCTCCTCGGCATCCACCCCTGCGACGGGCAACGCTGCACGGGACCCTGCCTGGAGAGCATCGCGGCGGCCTTTGCCGCCGAACCGCGCCTGCGCGCCGTGGGCGAGATCGGGCTGGACTTTCACTGGGACGACTGCCCGCGCGAACTGCAAATGGCCGCGTTCGCGGCGCAGCTCGACCTGGCCCGCGCCCTGAAAAAACCCGTGGCCCTCCACTGCCGCGAGGCCGAGGAAGAATGCCTCGCCATCCTCGAAGCGCGGGGTTTCGCGGGCTTTCCCCTGCTCTGGCACTGCTTTGGCGGCGCCCCGGCGCTTGCGCGGCGCATCCTTGCCAACGGCTGGCACATCTCCGTGCCGGGGCCTGTGACCTATGCCGCCAACGCCGCCCTGCGCGAAGCCGTGGCCCTCATCCCCGAAGACCGCCTCCTTCTGGAGACGGACGCCCCCTACCTCTCGCCCGTGCCCTGGCGCGGCACCCGCAACGAGCCCGCCTATACGGTTTTCACGGCCAGGGCCATGGCGGAGGCGCGGGGCATGACGCCGGAAGAGCTCTGGCGCCTCTGCGGACGGAACGCGCGCCGCTTTTTCTGCCTTGCGGAGCCGGAGGACGCCGCGCCCGCGGACATGCGCCCCGCTTCGCACGCCGGACGCTGAGGGGGTCCCATGCCGCCACGCCACCTTGTCCTTCCCGCGCGGGACGCAGCGCGCAATCTCGCCACGGAAGAACTCCTCTTCCGTACCCTGGCGCCCGGCCATCCCGGCCTGTTTCTCCTCTGGCGCAACGATCCGGCCGTCATCGTGGGCCGGCACCAGTATGTGCCCGACGAAGTGGACACGGCGCGGGCCGGGGCGGAGAACGTCCCGGTGCTGCGGCGCATCACCGGCGGCGGCGCTGTCTGCCACGATGCGGGCACGCTGTGCTTTTCCTGGATCTGCCACGATCCGGACGGCGCCGGCCCGGTCTTCGCCCGCTGTCTGGCGCCGGTGACGGCGGCGCTCGCCGAACTGGGCGTCCCGGCGCGGCTCACGGGGCGCAATGATCTGGAGGCCGGGGGACTCAAGTTTTCCGGCAGCGCGCAGACGCGCGCCAACGGCAGGGTGCTCTGCCACGGCACCCTTCTGGTCCGGGCCGACCTTTCGCGTCTGGGGCGGCTGCTCACGCCGGATGCGGCCAAACAGCGCGCCCACGGCGTGGCCTCGGTCCGCGCCAGAGTGTGCAACCTGGCGGATATCTGGGCGCCGGGCACCACCATGGAAGACCTGGAGGCCGCGCTGCTCCGCCACTGCGCCCCGGAAGCGGAAACTCCGGACCCGGCGACGGACGCCATGGCGGAACTGCTGGCGGAGCGCAAATACCGCTGCCGCGACTGGAATCTGGGCACCATTCCCGCCGGCGCGCGCGTCCTGCGCCGGCGCTTCCCCTGGGGCGGCGTGGAGCTGCGTTTCACCGTGCGCCGGGGGCGCATCGAAAGCGCGCGCATCAGTGGCGATTTTTTCAGCGACGACGGCATGGAGGCGCTGGAGCGGCGCCTTGAAGACTGCCCCGCCGAAGCGGCCGCCGTCCGCGCCGCCCTGGCCGATGTGCCCTGGGAACGTCTGCTGGCGGGCTGTGATGCCGCGAGCATGCGCGATTTTTTTGCCGCCGCGGTGGAGGCCTGAGCGTGCGCTCCGGCACCGGCCCCCCGGCCGGGACGACGCCCCCCGCGCGGGCGCGCCTCGCGGACTTCGCCGGCCGCCCCCTGAGCCTCCCGGATGCGCCCGCGGCCTGGGAACGCCTGGACGGCGATGCCCCGCGCCGGGATCTGCTCCTTCTCGGTCTTGGCCCCGGCAGGCCGCAGGATCTGCCCTTTGCGCGCGCGACGCAGGAGCGCGGCGGCACGGTCTTCTGGGTGGAAGAGCCGGAAACCCTGCGCCGTCTGCATCCGGAGGGCTTTGCCTCCCCGCCCGGCTGGAAACCCCTGCCGCCGCACGGCATCGCGCGGCCACGGGAAGCCGCCGTCTTCCTCTACCGGCCGGCCCTGCGCCTGGCGCCCGACTTCTGGGGGCCGCTCATGGGCCTGCTGGAAGCCGGGGACATCAGCCCCCGTCTGACGCCTTCCGCCCCCGGCAGCCCCGCGGTCTGGCTGCCCGGCGATGACACGCAGCTGCTGCACCGGGAACTGCGCGACGCCCTTGCGGAGGCGGGCCTGAGCCCTCTGGAGGGCCGGCCCGCAGCAAACGCCGGAACTTCGCTGCCCGAACTCTGGGGCGGCCGGCCGCCCGCCTTTGCCCTGTCCGTCAATCTGCGCGGCATGGACCCGGAGGGGCGCATCTTCCACTGCTGCCGGGCGCTGGGCGTGCCCGTGGCGCTCTGGTTCGTGGACAACCCCTGGCAGATCCTCTCCGCGGCGCGGCTCCCCTGGTGGCGCGAGGCTACGATCTTCGTGACGGACGCAAGCTTCATCGACGGCCTGCGCGCGGCCGGGGCGCGCCGCGTCCACCATCTGCCGCTGGCCGTGGCGCCGCATATGTGGCGCCCCCTGCCCGATGCGGCCAGCACGGCCCGTCTGGCGCGCCTGCCGCCCCGCTTTGTGGGCCGCGCCGCCTTTCCCGGCCGGGAACGCTTTTTCGCGGCCGCGCGGGTGCCGGAAGACGCCATGGCCGAGGCTTCGGCCCTTGCGGCCCGCGACGCGCGCCCCGCCGCGCTGGCGCATTTCCACTGGTGGCGGGAACGGCTGGGGGTCCGCCCCTGGCCGGGGCATGCCATCCGCTGCGCGGGGCTTGGCGCGGAACGCTGCGCGCAGGCCAATCGCGCCCGCTGGATCGCGGCGGCCCTGCCCCTGGGGCTGCGCGTCACGGGCGATGCGCTCTGGCGCGCGCTTGTGCCGGGCTGCGAGCCCGAACCTCCGGTGGACTACTACGGCAGCCTGCCCCGCCTCTACCGTGAAGCCGGCGCTGTCCTCAACGTCACCAGCCTGCTCCTGCCGCACAGCCTGAGCCAGCGCCATTTCGACGTCTGGGCCGCCGGGGGCCTGCTGCTGAGCGACGCCACGCCGGGGCTGGACATCTTTCCGCGCACGCTCACGGCCCCCATCATCCTGCATTCCCCCGCCGAGCTTGGGCCGCGCCTCGCAGCCCTGCGCGCCGATCCGGTCCGGGCGCGCGAGCTGCGCCTTGCCTGGCGCGAACAGCTGCGCGCCGGGCACACCTACGGGCACAGGATCGCCATGCTCCGCGAAAAAATCGCTGCGTGAGCTTCGCCGCTCCCCTTCCGGAAATCCCGCGCCAGCAAACGATATCCAGACGATACCAGCCCCCGTTGGGCATCCCCACGGCCTCGCTTAAGCGCGAAAAGTTTTCAGAGGTGGTTGACTTTTTGTTAGATTATTCACAAGATGGTCGC